>CAZLBB010000109.1:0-19464 GCA_964557415.1 uncultured Rhodospirillaceae bacterium | reverse complement strand
CCCAATCCCATCGCCATCGCCGTCCAGACGCCGAGCACGCCGCCGCGGCGCATGGTCACGCATACCGTCGCGGCCTTGGTCCCGCCGAGCATGACCGCGGCTGTCCGTTCGAACTGGCGCTCGGCCGGGATCGTGCCGGTTACGGCGAGCTCGTTGGCGTCGGGGTCGAGCAGTGCGACGTAGATCTCGGTCCCGTCGCCGAGCTGCGGATCGATCAGGCCGGTGAGCCGATCCTCCGCCTTCTGCCAGCCGTCACCCGCGGCCTGCGCGAACTGCTGGACGCGCCGCGCGATCTGGGACGTGATGAGATCGGCGACGATCTCGTCGTTGTTGTGCTCGAACGCCATGTAGCCCGCCGGCAGCAGCGCCGCGAGGCCGAGCGCCAAGGCAATGGTCAGGGCGCGGATGCGCCCGAGCAGGCCTCTGAGATCGGTCGCGCCTTGGTTCACGCTGTCGCTCCGGCGGCGTGCGGCTCCCTTGGCCGCGACAACGAATTGGACACATAGCCTACCGACCAAGTGGTTAACCCTTGATTAGACCGGCGCCGGCCACCGCTGTCGCGCGGCCGCGGTCATCGCGTCGTTGACGGGACAGCAGGCAGGCGGAAACGCCTTGATTCTCCTGAATATTCGATTGGCGAACAGGATTTCGCATGCGTTCAGTCGCCGCCCAGCGCCGCGCCCGCGGCACCGCCGCCGCGAAGGCTCCTGCCGTGGTTGCGCCCGGCGGCATCAACGGCGGCCAGTACCGGCCACTGGGCGATGCGGACCTACAGCGCATCGTCGATGCCGCCAAGACCGTGCTCGAGCGCACCGGCATCCAGGTCCAGGCGAGCCGGTGCCGCGACGTGTTCCGCGCCCTCGGCTGCCGCATCGACGAGGCGCGCGACCGCGTGCACATCCCCGCGCAGCTGGTGGATCGTGCGCTCGCCCAGGCGGCGCCGGTCGTGACGTTGGCCGGTCGCCAGCCGGAGCACGACCTCGAGCTGGGCGGGACGAAGGTCTATCTCGGCACCGGCGGCCAGGCCGTCAAAGTCCTCGATCTCGACGGACGCGTGCGCGAATCCGTGCTGCGCGACAACTACGATATCGGCCGCCTGGTCGACACCCTCGAGCACATCCACTTCTACATGCGGCCCGTGGTCTGCCGCGATCTCGCGACCGAGGACATCGACCTCAACCAGTTCTACGCCTGCCTCGCCGCCACGCCGAAGCACGTCATGGCCAATGCCTACCTGGCCGAGAGCGTGCCGGTGCTGAAGGAGATGGCGGCGATGATGGCGGGCGGCGGCGCGGCGCTGGCCAGCCGGCCGATCATCTCGTTCACCTCGTGCTGGACCGTGAGCCCGTTGCGCTACGCGCCGGAGACGGTGGAGATCCTCGACCAGATCATCGCGCACGACCTGCCGGTGGTCATCTCGTCCGCGCCGCAGGCGGGCGCCACGTCGCCAGCGGCGCTCGCCGGCACGCTCGTCCAGATCACGGCCGAGCAGCTTTCGGGCGTCGTCTACATCTGCCTGCAGAAGCCGCGCTACCCGCTGATCATGGGCTGTGTGCCGGCCCAGGCGGACCTGCGCACCGGCGCCTTCACCGGCGGCTCGGGCGAATTCGCGCTGCTGAATGCGGCCTGCGCGCAGATCGCGCAGCATCTCCGGCTGCCGCTGTACAATTCGAGCGGAATCTCCGACGCCAAGGTTCCGGACGCGCAGGCCGGGGCGGAGAAGGGCATCACGACGCTGGCGGCGGCGCTGGCCGGCGCCAACTACGTGCATCACTCGGCCGGCATGCTGGAAAGCCTGCTGGCCGTGGCCTACGAGCAGTACGTCATCGACAACGACGTCAACGGCGTGGCGATGCGCATGCTCAAGGGCATCGAGGTCAGCGACGCAAGCCTGTCGGTCGACGTGATCGACGAGGTCTGCCGCGGCGAAGGGCACTTCCTCGGCCATCCGCAGACGCTGGGCCTGATGAACAGCGAGTACCTCTATCCGCGCTTCATGGACCGCCAGACGCGCGACGACTGGGAAAGCAAGGGCGCCAAGGACATCCGCGAGACCGCGCGCGAGTACGCGCGCAAGGTGCTCGCCGAGCACTTCCCGCAGGTGATCGAGCCGGCGCTCGACCGCGAATTGCGGCGCCGCTTCCGCATCCTGCTGCCCGAGGCGGCGATGCGGCCGAACGCGGCCTAGGTTTCGTTTGCCGGAAAACGGACGGGCCGGAGGTCTGGTCGACCTCCGGCCCGGCGCGATGGGTGGATCGCGGCTGGGAGAACTATTTGACGACGCTGGAGGCGCCGGTTGCGCGCGGCAGGACCGCGGTGTGCGTCGAGTACTTGCGGCGCGCCTGCGCGCGGCGGTCGCGCGCGCCTTCGCCGAACAGGTATGACAGCACCGAGGCGATCAGCATGGTCGCCAGCATGGCGGTTGCGATCTCGCGGAAGGGCGTATGCGCCGCCATCGCGAAACCCATCAGCACCAGCACGATGGCATGGTAGGTGAAGTCGAACAGGCCGGAGCGGCGGAACAGCGCCACGATCGCGACGTAGCCGACGAACAGGAACAGCGACGTGCCGGCCGGCAGCCAGGACGCGAGGCCGTTGGACAGCGAGTTGCCGGTCTTGTTCATGAAGGTCCCCACACGACAGCGTCTTGCTTCGAAGGACCAGGACCATCCTGGCAGTTGAATTGGTTTTGTACCAATTTCGCGAATATTCGTATATGGAATTTTGGCATCTTGGTTAATGTTACGTAAACGCGATTGCGGCGTCCGCGCAAGACCGCCGCCTATCCATTTGATTTGCTGAATTTCTTGGCGAGAGCACGTGCTGCGACGGCGCTCGAAGCCGTTTCCCGCCGGGGAACGAATGCCTATATTGGCGCAAACGAGCCGGGAGACGCGCCATGGACCTGCCGCTGAAGGACGACGCCGAAACCGAGGGTTTTGCCATCGTGGTGCACCCCGACCAGGGCGAAAGCTGGTGGCAGCCGGTGCCCGCCAACGGCTACGCCGAGGTGCGCGTGTCGCGCCGCAACGACCCGCGGGTGCAGGGTTTCGCGCACGGCATCCAGGTGATCGCGCCGGGCTGCTACGTGCGCGACCATTCGCACGACGCGAACCAGGAGATCCTGTTCTTCTTCGAGGGCGAAGGGAAAGTGGTGATCGACGGCGGCGAGGAGCATCAGCTGCGCGCCGGCACGTCCGTCTATCTCGGCCCCAAGCGCCGGCACACCTTCATCAACACCGGCGACAAGCCGCTGAAGATGGCCTGGGTGCTGATGCCCGGCGGGCTCGAGGATTTCTTCCAAGGCATCGGCCGCCCGCGCCGGCCCGGCGACGCCGCGCCCGCGCCGTTCGCGCGGCCCGAGAACGTGCTGGAGATCGAGCAGAAGACCGTCTTCGCCCCGCCGCCGGAGAAGCCGGTCAACCGCTGAAGCCGGTTCCGTCCGGAACGGTCGAGCGCGACGGCCGTTGGCGCTGGCACACGGCAGGTGACTCATGATCCGGAAGGAAAAGGACGGCTACCGGGTTCTGTCCGAGAGCGGCAAGAATCTCGGCGGCCCCTTCAGGACCAAGGCCGAGGCGGAGAAGCGGCTGCGCCAGGTCGAGTATTTCAAGCACCGCAAGCCGGCGAAGAAGAAGACGATTTAAGCCTCGCGCGTCGGTACCACGAGCATCTGCGCCACCGTCACGCTGCGCGGCTGCTCAAGCGCGAAGACGACCGCGCGCGCGATATCGTCGGGCTCCATCACCGCGGGGAACTTGCCGTAGAACGCGGCCGCATGCGCGGCGTCGCCGTGCTGGCGCGCTTCGGCGAATTCCGTGCGGGTGATGCCGGGCAGGGTCTCGATGACGCGGATGTCGCTGTCCTTGTAGTCCATGCGCAGGCCTTCGGTGAAGGAATGCACGAAGGCCTTGGTCGCGGCGTAGACGTTGCCGGTGACGTAGGTCCGGAGGCCCGCCGTCGAGCCCAGGTTGACGATGTCGCCGCGGCCGCGCCGCACCATGCCCGGCAGCACGGCATGGGTGACGCGCAGCATGCCGATGCAGTTGGTCTCGACGATCGCCGCCAGGTCGTCGATCGAGGCCTGCTCCAGCTTCTTGCGTCCGCCGACGTCGTGCCCGGCATTGTTGACCAGGATGTCGATCTCGCGATGGCCGGGCGGCAGCCGCTCCAGCAGCGACTTGCAATCGCTTGCATCGGTGACGTCGAGCTTCACGGCGACGGCGCCTTTGCCCAGCTTCTGCGCGACGCCGGTCAGCCGGTCCAGGCGGCGGGCGGCGCAGATCACCTTGCAGCCGCGCTCGGCCAGACGCTCGGCGATCGCGAGCCCGATCCCGGTCGCGGCGCCGGTGACCAGCGCGACCGCGCCCGGCTCGATTCCCGTCCTGTCTGCCATGCGTCCTTCCCCCTTGTGGCGCGGCCGGCGATCCCGTAATGATCAGTTAATTCCCCTATATCAGCGCCCTCAGCAAAGGACCAGAGACGATGCAGCAACAGGCGTTCACCGGCGTCATGTCGCCGGTCCTGACCCCGTTCGACAAGAACCTGCGGCCGGACGGCAAGAAGCTGGCGCAGTTCTGCAAGGCGCTGCTGCAGGAGGGCTGCACCGCGCTGTCGCCCTTCGGCACCAACAGCGAGGCGAACTCGATGTCGGTCGAGGAGCGCATCGAGCTGCTCGAGCAGATCGTCGCGTCGGGAGTCGACCCGAGGAAGCTGATGCCCGGCACCGGCTCCTGCGCGCTGACCGACGCGGTGCGCGCGACGAAGCATGCGGTGGAGAAGGGTTGCGGCGGCGTGCTGCTGCTGCCGCCGTTCTACTACAAGAACATGAGCGACGAGGGCTTCTACCGCTTTTTCGCCGAGGTGATCGAGCGCGTCGGCGATGCGCGGCTCAAGGTGTATCTCTACCACATCCCGCCGCAGACCATTCAGGGCCTGTCGCACGACCTGATCGAGCGGCTGATCAAGGCCTATCCGAAAGCGGTCGTCGGCATCAAGGACAGCTCGGGCGACTGGAAGAACACCGAAGCGATGCTGAAGCGCTTCCCCGGATTCGGCATCTTCGCCGGGTCCGAGGACTTCCTGCTCATCAACATGCGCGCCGGCGGCGTCGGCTGCATCACCGCGACCGGCAACGTCAACGCGCGCATGATCCGCCGGCTCTACGACGGCTGGCAGAAGCCCGACGCCGACCAGCTGCAGGCCGAGATCTCGGCCATCCGCAAGACCATCCAGCGTCACCCGATGATCCCGTCGATGAAGTCGCTGCGCGCCGCCTGGTCCGGCGACGCGGCCTGGCTCAACGTCCGCCCGCCGTTCCTGCCGCTGACGATGGAGCAGGGCAAGGCGCTCGCCGCCGACGTCGCCAAGCTGGGCCTGAAGGCGCCGGAGCTGGTGCCGGCGGAGTAGGGCGGTCGGCGGAGCGGGATCGGCTCAACTCCGCCCTTCCAGCCGCTTCCGTACCCCGTCGAGCGCCGGTCCGAGCGCGTCGAACCAGCCCTTGGCGGCGAGTTCGTGCGCAACCTGCTCGTTGAGGCCGCCTTTGGTCTGCGCGTGCTTCGCCAGCTCGGCGGGCGGCGCGGCGCCGGGCGCGGCGGCGATCGTGCTCAGCGCGTGCAGCATGGAGGTCATGTAGGTCCGGGCCGCCCGCGGAGCGGCGCCGTTGTTCGCCGCCCAATCGATGGCGTGCGAGACGAAGCCGTAATAGGACGCGATCAGCGCGGTCAGCGTCCAGATCACCAGCAGCTCGTGCTTCGACGCCATCGGCACGGTCGTGCCGACCGGATTCAGCAGGGCTTCCACGCCGCGATCGCCCGGGAAGAACGCGATCGGCCCGAGCCTGTGCTCGACCGGGGGCAGCGGCAGCAGGCGCGCGACCAGCTTCCCCGGCTTGACGGCGTCGTCGATCCACTCGTCGGCGATCGGCGCGATGGCGCTCAGAACCTTCTGCCCCGGGCGGAAGCGCAGGCCGCCGACCACCTCACGCGCGATCTGCGGCCGGACCGACAGCAGCACCCAGTCGCTGCCGTCGACGACAGCCTGGTTGTCCGCAGCGACCGAAACCATGGTGTGGCGTTGCGCCAGCTTCGCCGCCGTCTCGGCATTGCGCGGGCTCACCAGCACCTTGGCCGGCGGCCTCTCCGACGTGCACAGGCCGGTGACCAGCGCGGCCGCGATATGCCCCGTGCCGACGACGCCCAGCGAGATCACGTCGGTTCCCGATCTGGTCCCTGATCCCCGGCTTCTGACCTTTGGCCTCACATCACCTGGAAGCCGTGCTTGTAGGGGTCGCGGTCGTCGACGAAGATCGTGTTGATGCCGGTGACGCGCGCCCAGCCGCCGATCGACGGCTTGATCGCGGCGTGGTTGCCGACGGTCGTGGTGTCCTCGACGCGGCCGTGGAACAGGCTGCCGATGATGCTCTCGTGCACGAACTCGTCGCCCTTCTTGAGCTTGCCCTTGGCGGCGAGCTGGGCCATGCGTGCCGAGGTGCCGGTGCCGCACGGGCTGCGGTCGATCGCCTTCTCGCCGTAGAACACGGCGTTGCGCGCATGCGCGCCCTTGGCGCGCGGCTTGCCGGTCCACAGGATGTGGCTGACGCCCTTGATGGTCGGGTCGTCCGGATGCTGCGGCTGCGCCACCTTGTTGAGCTCGCGCCGGAGGATCGGGCTCAGGCGGATCACGTCGCCCGCCGTCAGGTCGGCGAGGTCCTTGTAGTTCTTCTGCGGTCCGACGATGGCGTAGAAATTGCCGCCATAGGAGATGTCGACCACGATCTCGCCCAGGCCCGGGCAGTCGACCTTGACGTCGGTCATCGCCAGGTAGCTGGCGACGTTGTGAATGCGCACCTCCTCGACGAAGCGCCCGTCGCGCTTGACGTAGGCGGTGACCACGCCGGCCGGCGTATCGAGCATCAGCTTCGACGGATCGCGCGGGTTGACGAGGCCGTGCTCGAGCGCCGTCGTCACCGTGCCGATCGTGCCGTGGCCGCACATGGGCAGGCAGCCCGACACCTCGATGAACAGGATGCCGACGTCGCAGTCCTCGCGCGTCGGCGGGTAGAGGATCGAGCCGGACATCACGTCGTGGCCGCGCGGCTCGAACATCAGCGCGGTACGCACCCAGTCGTAGTGCTTGAGGAAGTACTGGCGCCGCTCGCTCATCGTCTTGCCCTGGAGCTGCGGCCCGCCGCCGGCGACCACGCGCACCGGGCAGCCGCAGGTGTGTCCGTCGATGCAGAGATAGGTGTTGGAGGCCATGGAGCTCACGTTTGTTGCAGCAAGTCGGTTGTCCTTCGACAAGCTCAGGACGAGGAAGACCACGCCCGGAATCTAACGCCTCATTCTGAGCTTGTCGAAGGATGAGAACGCGGTCAGGTCTGTGCCCGCGGCGCGTTGCCGATGCGGAATCCTTCCGGCAGCGGGTCGGCGGGGTCGAGCACGAAGTGGTGGAAGCCGGTGATGTAGGCGCGTCCGGTCACGCGCGGCCGCACATAGGTGGTGCCGTTGCGCTTCTCGGCCTTGACGGCGGCACCAGTGAAGTACGTCCCGAGCACGCCTTCGAACTTGCGCGGCTCGTTCAAGCCGATCTCGCCGCGCGTGTAGAGCAGGGCGACCCGCGCCGAGGTGCCGGTCCCGCAGGGGCTGCGGTCGAGCGAGCCGGGCGGGCAGAGGATGGTCTGCTTGTAGTCGCCCGTCGTCCTCTTCGCCGAGGTGAACAGCACCTGGTAGCAGACGTCGATGTCCGGCCGTTCCGGATGGACCGTCTCGAGCTGCCGGCCGACGGCCGAGCGGATGCGCCGCCAGGCGTCGATCAGCCTGGCGTCGTTGTGCGGCGACAGCTCGAGCCCGATGCGGTCGGCGTCGACGACGGCGTAGAAGTCGCCGCCATAGGCGATGCTGACCTCGGTCCGGCCGATGCCATCAACCTCGATGGCGGCGCGGTCGTGCAGCACGAAGCTGTCGACGTTTTCGAAGCCGACCGACTGCACGGCGCCGTCCTTCACGGCCACGTCGCATACGACCTGGCCGGCCGGCGTGTCGAACATCACCGTGGTGACCGGTTCGCGCCGCGCCACCATGCCGGTGGCGACGACGGTCGTGGCCGTGCCGATGATGCAGTGGCCGCACATCGGCACATATTCGTCCTGCTCCATGATCACGGCGGCGAAGTCGCTTCCCCTGCGCTCGGGTGGCAGCAGCAGCACCGAGCACATCATGCCGCTGCCGCGCGGCTCGAAGTTGAGCAGGCGGCGCAGTCCGTCGTCGTTGGCCATCAGCCAGGCGCGCTTCTCCAGCAGGCTCGCGCCCGGCGGCACCTTCACGCCGCCGACGATGACTCGGGTCGGGTTGCCCTCGGTATGGGAGTCGACCGTGTGGATGCTGCGGGTGAAGGCCGTGCTCACGCTGTGTTTCCTCCGGTTGCTGCGTTCCCGTCGAGCGGGCGCGTATCGACCGATTCGCCGCCGTTCGGGACGTAGAGGCAGGCGACGCGGACCTTTCCGTCGACGCGCACCAGGCAGCGCTGGCACTGGCCGATGGCGCAGTGGAAATCGGCGGCGGCGCCGGGCGCGCCGGCCACGAGCAGCGCTGCCAGCAGCGACGAGCCGCGCGGCAGCGCGACGCGTGCGCCGTTGACGCTGACGGTCACCGTGTCGGGTCCCCCGGCCAGACGGCGAAAGCGCGTCATTGCAGGAACCGCTTCGGGTCGCAGGCGCGGGCGAAGGGCGAGCCCTTGCCGGTCAGAAGCGCCGCGACCATGGCCCCGGTCGCGCCCGCCAGCCCGTGGCCGGTGCCTTCGTGGCCGGTCGCGACATAGAGGCGGTCATGCGCGTCGACCGCGCCGATCACCGGCAGCCCGTCCGGCACGCAGGGCCTGAGACCGGCATAGCCGCGGATGGCGCGCAGCGCCTTGAGGCCCGGCACGAAGGCGACGCAGTCGCGCATGATGCGCGCCAGCACGTCCATGTCGACCGAGAGGTCGAGCCCGACGAACTGCCGCGAGCTGCCGCACAGGATCGTGCCCGACCGCGTCGCCTCGACGATCGCCGCGGTCTGCGGGCGCTTGTCGTCGGGGTCGATCTCCTCCACCAGGTCGTTGTAGGCGAAGTCGGCGATCTTGGTGCGCACGACGAGGTCCGACCGCTCGACGACGCAGATCTGCCCCTTGCGCGGCAGGACCGGCAGGCGGACGCCCAGGGGCTCGAGCAGGGCAGGGGTCCACACGCCGGTGCACAGCACGAGCCGGTCACACGCGACGTCGGGCGCGGAACGGAATCGCAGCGATACGCCGGTGGCCGCCGGTTCGATCGACGACAGCTCGTCATAGAGCCGGTACTGCACGCCGCGCGCGCGCAGGTGGCGCGCGATCCGGTAGCAGGCGAGCATCGGCTGCACCTGCCGGTCGTCCGGCCACCAGCCGACGGCCGCGACTTCGCGATGCAGCGCCGGCTCGACGCGGTGGACGTCGCCGGGTGCCAGCATGCGGGCCTCGATGCCGTGCCGAGCGTGCTCCTCGACGTGGCGGCGCAGGCCCGCCTCGCGCCTCGGGTCGAGCGTCGCCAGCGTGGCGCCCTTGCGGTCGTATTCGCAGTGGTTGCCGAGCGCCGCTATCATGGCGTCCCAGTGCCGGAAGCTGTCGACCGTCATGTCGAACAGCAGGCCCGGCGACTTGTCGGAGATCAGCAGGTTGCCGTCGGACGCGCGCGAGGTGCCGGCGGCGAGGCCGCTGCGATCGACCACCAGCAGCTTGAAGCCGGCATCGGCCAGGTGCAGTGCGGTGAAGCTGCCGATGATGCCGGTGCCGATGATGACGACGTCGTAGCTAGCCACCGATCAACTCCGATACGGCGAGCGGACGCGCCAGCACCTTCTGCGTCAGCGGCGCCCGCGGCGTCGTGCCATGCTCGTCGACCAGGCGCCCGACCAGCGGCTCGCAGTAGCGGCCCTGGCACGGGCCCATGCCGCAGCGCGTGACGATCTTGATCGAGGACAGGTCCTCGAGGCCGTCTTCGACCGCCTGGCGCACCTTGGCCACTGTCACGCGCTCGCAAGCGCAGGCCCAGGCCGCGTCGTCCGGGCGCGGCTCGCGCGACGCGGCCGCCTCCTCCAGGGCCTGCCCGAACCGCGTCAACCCCTGCGCCTGTACGCGCAGCGCCGCCACGCCGTAGCGTTCCGGGGCGGGCTGGCCGACCGTCGCGAGCCAGGCGATGGCGGCGATCAGGCCGCTCGCGCGCGCATGCGGCCCGCCGCGCACGCCGGCGCCTTCGCCGCAGACGTAGATGCCCGCCGCGTCGCTGCGATAGTCGGCGTCGACGCGGGTATGGAAGTACCGGCCGGTCGCCGACCAGGCCTGGGCGCAGCCGGCGCTGCGCGCGAGCTGCGTCTGCGGCGCGAACCAGTCGCTGATGCCGACATGGTCGAATTCGTAGCGTGTGCCGTCGTCGAGCACGGCGTCGTTCGCGCCCAGCGTCGCGACGCGGTGGCCGAAGCGCAGCGCCACGCCGGCCTGGTGCAGACGGCGCTGCACGTCGATCATGACCTTGACGTTGCCCGGGACGGCCATGGCGCGCGGCAGCAGGTTGGCATAGGCGCGGCGGGGCAGGGCGTCGACCACCGCCACGACCGCGGCGCCGGCGGCGACGAGATCGGCGGCGACCACGTGCAGGAAGGGACCTGCGCCGCAGACCAGCACGCGCCCCTCGGGCAGGACGCCCTGGCCTTTGAGCAAGGCCTGCAGCGCGCCGGCCGAAGTCCAGCTGGCGCAGCGGTCGGGCCGCGGCAGCATGCCGTCATAGGCGCCGGCGCACAGGAATACCGCCTCGTAGCCCTGGCGGCGGAGCGCCGCGCCGTCGTCCCATTCGACGCAGCGGTCGCGCGACACGCGCAGCACGCGGCAGCCGCCGCGGTAGCCGCAGAACGGCACCTCCTCCGGCGCCGAGGGAGTTGCATCGAAGCGCCGCCGGCCGATATTGCCGCCGGCGCGCGGCTGCTCGTCGTAGAGCGCGTGCGTGACACCGGCCGCCGCCAGCACTTCGCTGACGGCGGCGCCGGCCGGCCCGGCCCCGACGATGGCGGCGCGGGTCATGGCGACTGCTTGAACCGTTCGTCCACCTCGACCTGGTATCCGTTGGCGAGCCGGTTGGTTTCGTTCGCCATGCCGACCACCGCCATCAGCTCGCCCAGCATCGCCTCGGTCATGCCGGCCTTGCGCGCCGCCGCGGTGTGCGAGCGGACACAGTACTCGCAGTTGTTGGTGGCGCTGACGGCGAGATAGACCATCTCCTTGACCAGTGGGTCGAGCGCGCCCGGCGCCATGACCTCCTTGACGCTTTCCCAGGTGCGCTTGAGCGTCGGCGGATGGTGCGCCAAGGTCAGCCAGAAATTGTTGATCCAGTCGGTCTTGCGCGCGGCCATAATGTCGTCATAGACGGCGCGCACTTGCGTCGAGGCGTCGGCATAGGGCACGGGCTTAACGGTGGGCATGGCGGCTGGTGTCCGGGCTGGGTTCAGGAACATCGGACTAAAGCCGAACTCCCGGGCGGCGCCAAGGGGGCGAGTGACGCTATGGCGCGGCGGCCTCGGTCAATGAATTGGCCTTCCCGCGCATCCGGCACCGACGCATCTGTGCCAGCTTCCGCAAGAGGCTATCGTCCCCGGTAACGAAGGGACATCCGATCTCGAGCGCCAGGGCCAGGTACACGCAGTCGTAAGGCGGGTGGTCCAGCTCGATGTCGGCGCCTTGATAGAGGCGCGCGGCCGCGTGCGCGCAGAAGTGCGCGCGGGAAAGAAGGCGCGCGGCGCCTACGCCGCCCTGACCGTGTGGATGAACGCGTCGACTTCCTCGCGCAGCTGGTCGGCGATGCGGGTCAGCGCTGCGGCCGCCTGCTCCATCTGCACGGCCGCGCTGCCGGTCTCCTCGACCGCGCTGTTGACGCCGGCGATGTTGCGGTCGAGTTCCGTGCTGCTGGCCGAGGCGTCGTGGACGTTGCGGCTGATCTCCTTGGTCGCGGCGCTCTGCTCCTCGACGGCCGAGGCCACGCCGGCGGCGATCGTGTTGATCTCGGCGATCGTGCCGGCGATGGCGCGGATCTCCTTGACCGCCCCGCCGGTGGTCGACTGGATGCCGGCGATCTGGCGCGTGATCTCCTCGGTCGCCTTGGCGGTCTGTTTGGCCAGCGACTTTACCTCGGACGCTACCACCGCGAAGCCCTTGCCGGCCTCGCCGGCGCGCGCGGCCTCGATGGTCGCGTTGAGCGCCAGGAGGTTGGTCTGGCCGGCGATCGCGTTGATGAGGCCCACCACCTGGCCGATCTTCTCCGCGGCCTCGCTCAGGCTCTGCACCGTTGCGTTGGTGCGGCCGGCCTGATCCGACGCCTCGCGCGCCATCCCGCTGGAATGCGCCACCTGGCGGCTGATCTCCTGGATCGACGCCGCCAGCTCCTCCGTCGCCGTGGCGGCGCTTTGTACGTTGGCGGACGCCTGCTCGCACGCGCCGGCCGCGGCCTTGGCCTGCGCGCCGGTGCGTTCGGCGCTGCCGGTCAGTCCGCGCGCCGTGCCGTGCATCTCGGCGGCGGAGCTGGTCAGCGTGTCGACCACGGCCTTCACGCTGCTCTCGAACGCGTCCGCCATCGACCGCAGCTGCTCCTTGCGCCGCCGCTCGGCCTCCTCGGCCAGGGTGCGACGCTCCTGCTCGGCCTTGCGGCGGTTCGCTTCCTCGGCCGCGCGCGCCTGCTCCTCGAGCCGGCGCTTCTCCTCGACAGCAAGACGGTCGGCCTCGGCCTTTTCGCGCTGGCGCTCGGCGTCGCGCTGGCGCGCTTCCTCGGCCTCGGCCTGCAGCCGCTCGTTCTCCTGGCCGGAGTTCTTGAACACCTCGACCGCGCGGGCCATGTGTCCGATCTCGTCGCGCCGCTCCGTCGAGGGCACGGCGACCGACCAGTCTTTTTCGGCCAGCCCGCCCATCGCCTTCGTCAGCCCGGCGAGCGGCCGCACGACGCCGCGATAGACGATCGAGTAGGTCACGAACAGCGCCAGCAGCACGCTTGCGGCCGACAGGTACGCCTGGAGCTGCTTGCTCGATTCGATGGTCTCCTCGAGGCGCCCAACGGTCACCATGCTCTGGGTCTCGGCCATGCTGACTTCGCTCGACAATTCACTGTCGAGCTGCTCGGCGATCTTCGATGCCGCCTGCAGCGACCTGATCGCCGTGTCGGCGGACAAAAGCTCCCTGCGCCGGAGCGCGGGCAGGCCGGCATCGGCATTGCCCAGGGAAAGAATCTGCTGTGTCGCCGCGCCGAGCTCTTTCGCCGCCTTCGGGTCCGCCTTTTCCAGCGCTGCGACCGCCTTTCGGATGCGCCCCGCCGTGGCGACGAAGCGGTCCTGCAGCGGCACGAGCTGCTCCGGCCGCTCGGCCTGGGCGATCTCGTTCAGCACGCCGGCCACATAGTTGATCTCGGCGACGAGGGTCCACAGGCCCTGTACGACCGTGAACTGCACGTCACCCAGCGTCTTCAGCGACCCGGCAATCTGCTCGGGCGTTGCCTTCTGGTCGATGTCGGTCAGGCCGAGCGTCATGTCGAACACGGCGTTGTCGACCATCGGCGCGACCTTCTGGATGAATCCTTCGCGCTCCTTGACGATGGCGGAAGACGCCTGGAGGCGCGCCTCAGCCGCCTCCAGGCGGCTCGCCACCGCCTTGTCGAGGGCCGACAGCTCCTCGGCCAGCCTGTCGACCGTCCGGTTGACGCTCGCGGCGCGGTCCTTTTCCATCAATCCGGAGGCGGAAACCGTGTCCAGGTCGGCGCGCAGCTGATCCTGCATCTGCTTCAGGCGCGCGAGTTCGCCCTGGCGCTCCTGCTGGGCGCGCACGGCCGCCAGCAGCGGCGCCGCGGCGCTCACGGTCGCGGCCTGGCGCGACATGGTCAGCACCGACACGACCGCGGGCATGGTCTGGCGGCTGATCCGCTCGACCGAGGAATCAACGGCCATGTAGGAGAACCAGGCGACCGCCGCCGACCCGATCGTGAACGCCGCCACGAGGGCGAACGACAGATACAGCTTGTAGCGCATGGCGATGTTCACGCCGGGCAGGCGCGGCATCCAGGACGGACGCGGCAGCTTCGGCCGCTTGGGCATCTGGGCCATGGGGGCGGTCGTCGACGGACGCATGTGATTCAACCTCTTCGTTGCTGGCGGACGGTGGCCCCGGCCTTGGTGCCGGCAGCTGCCACGATCGCGCCGTCTGCTCGGATTTTCAGGACCCTGGTATCAGCTGCCGGTCGCGGTCAGCTGCTTCACGGCCTTGAACGTGCCGTCCTTCTGCAGGATCGTGACGAACACTTCGTCCATGCCCTGGTTGTCGTTGGCGCCGAAGGTGAGCTTCACGCCGTCGATGTCGAAGACTCCGTTGGTCAGCTTCTCCATCAGCGCCTTGCGTGATGGCTCGCCGTCGACCTTCCCCAGGGCCGCGATCACCAGCCGGCCGACCATGTAGCCTTCCAGCGAGATGAAGCCTGGCTGCGCGCCGGCATCGACCGCCTTCAGCGCGGCTTGGTAGCGCTTGATGAGTGCGCTGCCGCTATCCCACGGGAACGGCACGACCTGCGTGATGACCACGCCTTCGCCCGCCTCGCCGACTTCCTTGGCCAGCGCCTCGCTGCCGACGAACGAGATGTTGACGAAGGTCGCATCCATCTTGATCTGGCGCGCGAGCTTGATGAACGCGGCCATCGGCTTGTACGGCCCGACCATGATCACCGACTGCGGGTTGCCCTTGCGGATCTCGATCAGGGCCTGCTTCACCGCGACGGTATTGCGCTCGAACGTGCCCTCGGCTGCGAGCTTCATGTTGCGCTTGTCCATGGCGCGCTGCACGCCGGCCAGGCCCGCGCGGCCGAACGCGTCGTCCTGGTAGAGGATCGCGATCCGCTCGTGCTTCAGATCCTTGGTCAGGCGCTCGACCATCTCCTCGGTTTCCTGGAAGTACGAACCGCGCACGTTGACGACATGCGGCTGGTGGGGATTGCGCAGCAGCTCGGCGCCGGTGAAGGGCCCGATATAGGGAACGCCCGCTTGGCCGGCGATCGGATGCGCGGCAGCGGCGGTGGGCGTACCGACCGGGCCGACCAGCGCGAAGGCGCCTTCGGCGATCAGCGCCTTCACGGCGTCGATCGACTTGGTCGGCTCGTAGCCGTCGTCCTTGACCGAGAGCTCGAGCTGGCGGCCCTTCGCCCCGCCCTTGGCGTTCGCTTCGGCGAACGCGGCCAGGATTCCCTGCTTCATGCCCTGGCCCAGCGCCGACGCCGGACCTTCCATCGCTGCTGCCTGGCCGAAGGTGATCTTGTCCGCGGCGACACCGGGGTCGGCGGCCAGGGCCGCGAATGGCAAACCGAAGCTGAAGGCGAGAGCGATGGCGGTCTTTGTGATTAACGCAGTCATCATACCTCTCCGGATCACGGGGTGGGATCGGCAGAGCACCACTTTCGCCCTCTGGTTTAAAAAAACAGTAAAGCGCCCGCGATAGATGACAATGAATCGCAGCGGGGCAACCCATGACAGCCCGCTGATTTGCGTGGTTTTTCGATCAAATTTGGCTAATCCGCGCATTGGATCATTCGTTAACGAGCCGGCGTATTCATGAATTCAGGACGGACCCCAGGTTGAACCGGCCGATGCCGGCCCCGGGCAGTTCGGCGGCCGCTTGACCTTCCAGTCTCTAGAATGTCCACCTATGTATACCGCTGTGGCTACCCGAACAGGAAAACCGGCAAATGTCCGTCGCGCTGCAACTGCCCATTTCCGGCCTCACCTGCGCCGCCTGCGCGCAGCGGGCCGAACGCGCCCTCATGAGCGTCGCCGGAATCGACGCGGCGTCGGTCAGCCTCGCGGCCGGCCGTGCCGAGATCCGGGCCCGCGAAAGCGTTCCGCTGACCGATGCGGTCGACGCTCTGGCCGAGGCCGGATTCGGCGTCCCCAGCGAACGCATCGACCTGGATATCGGCGGCATGACGTGCGCCTCTTGCGTCGCGCGCGTCGAGGCCGCGTTGAAAGGGGTCGAGGGCGTTATCGATGCGCGGGTGAACCTGGCCGACGGCCATGCCGTGGTGGACGTTGTCGGCGGCGCGGAAGTCACCGGCGCCGATCTGGCAAGCGCCGTCGACGATGCCGGCTACAGCGCCCGACCGCGCGAAGAGGATGCGGGCGAGGATCGCGCCGCCCAGGAGACCGCGGCGCAGCGCCGGCAGCTTGCCGAACTGGTGCTGGCGCTCGTGCTCACGGCGCCGCTCGTCTGGCCGATGCTCGTGATGCCGTTCGGCCTGCATCACCACCTCCCGCCCGCGATCGAGATGACGCTGGCCTTCGTCGTGCAGGCGGTGCTCGGGCGCCGCTTCTATGCCGGCGCCTGGAAGTCGCTGCGCGCCGGCGTCGGCACGATGGACACGCTGGTCGCCGTCGGTGGCACCGCCGCCTGGGGCCTGAGCGCGTGGCATGTCGTGCAGGGCGAAGGGCCGCTCTATTTCGAGGCGGGCGCCGCCGTGGTCGCCTTCGTGCTGGTGGGCAAGTGGCTCGAGGCGCGCGCCCGGCGCGGCACCTCGGCCGCGGTGCGCGCCCTGATGCAGCTGCGCCCGCGCACGGCGCGCGTGATGCGCGGCGGCCAGCCGGCCGAGGTGCCGGTGGCTGAGGTGCGGCGCGGCGACATCGTGCTGGTCCGTCCGGGCGAGCGCGTGCCGGTCGACGGCGTGGTCGCGTCGGGCGAAAGCGACCTCGACGAATCGCTGCTGACCGGCGAGCCCATGCCGGTGCACAAGTCGCCCGGCGCGCGCGTCACGGGCGGGTCGCTGAACGGCGACGGCGTGCTGCAGGTGCGGGTCGAGGCGGTCGGGCGCGACACGGTGCTGGCGCGCGTGATCGCGCTGGTCGACGGCGCCCAGGCGTCGAAGCCGCCGGTGCAGCGCCTGGTCGATCGCGTGGCCGCGGTGTTCGTTCCCGCCGTGCTGGTCTTGGCCGCCGTCACGCTCGCCGGCTGGCTGCTCGCGGGCGAGCCGCACAGCAGCGCCATCATCGCCGCCGTATCGGTGCTGGTCATCGCGTGCCCCTGCGCGCTGGGGCTGGCGACGCCGGCGGCGCTGATGGTCGGCATCGGCCGCGCCGCGCGCGCCGGCATCCTGATCCGCGACGCCGAGGCGCTCGAGCGTGCGCATCGCGTCGACACGGTCGTGTTCGACAAGACCGGCACGCTGACGGAAGGCCGGCCGCGGCTGAAGGCGATTTGGAGCGGCGACGGTGGCGAGGACGCCCTTCTGCGGCTGGTCGCCTCGGCGCAGCAGGTCAGCGAGCATCCGCTGGCGCTGGCGACCCTCGACGCCGCCAAGGCGCGCGGCATCGCCCTGGCGCCGGTCGGCACCTTCGCCCGCCTGGCCGGACGCGGCTTCGCCGCGCTGGTGGAGAAACGGGAGCTGCGCGTCGGCAACCGGCGCTTGATGGACGAGATCCACGTCGAGATCCCGGCCGGCGCGGTGCCGGAGGAGGCCACCGGCGAGACGCGCGTCTGGGCCGCCGAGGCCGCGGGCTCGCGGCGCTTCGCGCTGCTGGGCGCGCTCACCTTCGGCGACCGCATCCGGCCCGAGGCGGAAGAGGCGGTCGCGCGCCTCAAGGCGCACGGCATCCGCACGGTGCTGCTGAGCGGCGACAACCGCCACGCGGCCGAGGCGGTCGCCGCCTCGGTCGGCATCGAGCGGGCGATCGGCGAGGTGCTGCCGGAGGACAAGGAGCGCGTGGTGCAGGCGCTGCGGCGCGAGGGCGGCACCGTGGCCATGGTCGGCGACGGCGTCAACGACGCGCCCGCGCTGGCGGCGGCCGATGTCGGCATCGCCGTCGGCGGCGGCGCCGACGTCGCGGTCGAAGCGGCGGGCGTCACGCTGATGCGCGCCGATCCGCGCCTGGTGGCCGAAGCCCTGGCCTTGAGCCGCGCCACGTTGCACGTGCTGCGCCAGAACCTGTTCTTCGCCTTCGTCTACAACGTGATCGGCCTGCCGATCGCGGCCCTCGGCCTCTTGAACCCGGTCTTCGCCGGCGCGGCCATGGCGCTGAGCTCGCTCAGCGTCGTCGGCAACGCCCTGCGGCTGGGCAGGACCTCGACCAGATGACCATGGAGACCCGCGCATGAATATCGGCATCGCGGCCGAGCGCTCCGGCGTGCCGGCCAAGACCATCCGCTACTACGAGAGCATCGGCCTGATCCGTCCGGCCGCGCGCACCGCGGGCAACTACCGCGACTACGACGACCACGACCTGCAGACCTTGCGCTTCATCCAGCGCGCGCGCCGGCTCGGCTTCACCGTCAAGGACGTGGCCAACCTGCTCGCCCTGTGGCGCGACCGTGGCCGCGCCAGCGCCGACGTCAAGCGGTTGGCCCAGGGCCATCTGGCCGAGATCGACCGGCGCATGCAGGAGCTGCGCGGCATGCGCCACACGCTCCTGCACCTGATGGAGCGCTGTCATGGCGACGACCGCCCGGACTGCCCGATCCTGGCGGAACTGGCCGGGCACGCCGAGCGCAAGCCCCGGGCAGAGCAGGGGCAGCATTAAAATTTGTTCACGCAGGATTCCTCGTTCCGCCCCGTGGATAGGGATATCGCGGGGACTTGTGGACACTCCGGAGGAGTCAAGATGAACAGGAAAGCGAAACTGGGCCTTTCGGCCCTTGCGGTGATCGTCGGCCTCAGCAGCGGCGCGGCCTTCGTCGGCCCCAGCCTAGCGCAGGCCGTCGGTGGGCCCGGGCCGCAGGCCGGCGCGCCCGCGCAGATGGGCAAGCATCATCGCGGCGAATTCAGGCATGCGAATGCCGGCCATCGGCACTTCGGCCGCATCGACGGGCGGCTGGCCTTCCTCAAGGCCGAGCTGAAGATCACCCCCGCGCAGGAACCGCAGTGGACGGCCTATGAGAAGGTGATGCGCGAGAACGCCGCGGCGATGAAGGCACGGTTCGAGACGATGCGCGCCGAGCGCGAGAAGGCGCGCGCGGAGGCGAAGGCGCAGGGCAAGGACCGGCCCGAGATCAAGCGTCCGAACGCGGTCGAGCGCATCGAGCGCCGGCAGGCCATGGGCAAGGAGTACCTGGAGCGTCAGGCGAAGGTGCTGGAAGCCTTCAAGCCGCTCTACGCTGCGCTGTCGGACGAGCAGAAGAAGACTGCCGACGAGCTGTTCGCCCATCGCGGCCATGGTCCCCGTATGGGCCGCCACTAGGCACAAGCAAGAACGACAGACATCTTCGACTTGTGGCGCCGCCTGGCCGTCCCCCCGGCCGGGCGGCGCTCTTGTTTTGTGCATCCGATGCTGGTGCAAGAAGGCGGCAAATTCGACGTTCAATCATCCGTTTCATTGCTGCCCGCCAATGTCCCAATCTTGTCACGAGCCTTGTGGCGATCTGGCGCGTAGAGCGTGATCGGTAGAAATTCGCACGGAGGCC
>CAZLBB010000108.1:0-20047 GCA_964557415.1 uncultured Rhodospirillaceae bacterium | reverse complement strand
CCTGTTCGACACGGCGCCCGCCGTGCTGAAGCCGGACTATGCCAAGTGGATGCTCGACGATCCGCGCGTCAACTTCGCGATCTCGCGGCGCGGCGCCGCCGCCGGCCTCGACCACCTGGGCATCCAGGTCGAGAGCGACGCCGAGCTTGGCGCCGTCGCGAACCGTCTCTCCGCCGCCGGCGCCGAGGTGACCGAGCAGCATCAGGCCGCCTGCTGCTACGCCCGATCGAACAAGGCCTGGGTCAAGGACCCGGACGGCCTCTCCTGGGAGACGTTCCACACCACGGGCGCGGTCACGACCTATGGCGAGGACGCGGCGGGCCAGGCGGCGCGCGAGCCCGCGCCGAGCCAGGCCGGACGCGCAGCCTGCTGTGCCGCCGCGGCGCCGCGCGAAGCGGCACCGGCGGTCTGCTGCGGCTGATCCGGGCGTGGCACCGCGCAACATCCTGATCCTGTGCACCGGCAACTCGGCGCGGAGCATTCTCGCCGAGGCGCTGGTGAACCGAATGGGGCAGGGGCGCTGGCGCGCCTGGAGCGCCGGCAGCCATCCGAAGCCGCAGCCGAACCCGTTCGCGCTGGAGCTGCTGCGGGCCGAAGGCTTCGACGTGTCCGGCCTCAGCAGCAAGGGCTGGGAGGTGTTCGCCGCGCCGGGGGCGCCGGCGATGGACCTGATCGTCACGGTCTGCGACGACGCGGCCGGCGAAGCCTGCCCGGTCTGGCCCGGCCGGCCGATCACCGCGCATTGGGGCCTGCCCGATCCCGCCGCCGCGGGCGGCAGCGACGCCGACAAGCGCCATGCCTTCCGCCGCGCCTTTGCCACGCTCGAGGCGCGCATCCGGGCCTTCCTCGCGCTCGACGCGCAGGCGATGGACGCGACGGCGCTGCGCCGGGCCGTGGATGCCATCGGTCGGATCGAGACGGCGGGGCAGGAGCGATGACGGAGATCGCCGCCTCGGCGTCGAAGCCGCGCCTCGGCATCGTCGAACGCTACCTGACGCTCTGGGTTGCGCTCTGCATCGTCGTCGGCGTGACCCTCGGCCATCTCGCGCCCGCGCCGTTCCAGACGCTCGGCCGCGCCGAGGTCGCGCGCGTCAACCTGCCCGTCGCGGTCTTGGTGTGGCTGATGATCGTGCCGATGCTGCTGCGCGTCGACTTCGGCGCCATGGGCCGCGTGGCGTCGGCCTGGCGCGGCGTGAGCGTGACGGTGCTGGTCAACTGGGCGGTGAAGCCGTTCTCGATGGCGCTGCTCGGCTGGATCTTCATCCGCCACGTGTTCGCACCCTGGCTGCCGCCGGACCAGCTCGACGCCTATATCGCCGGCCTGATCCTGCTGGCGGCGGCGCCGTGCACCGCCATGGTGTTCGTCTGGAGCGGCCTCAGCAACGGCGATGCCAACTTCACCCTCGGCCAGGTCGCGCTCAACGACACGATCATGGTGTTCGCCTTCGCGCCGATCGTGGGCCTGCTGCTCGGCCTGTCGTCGATCGCGGTGCCGTGGGAGACGCTCGCCCTCTCCGTCGCCGTCTACATCGTCGTCCCGGTGATCGCCGCGCAGGCGTGGCGCCGGCGCCTGCTGGCTGCCGGGGGCGGACCGGCGCTCGAGCGCATGCTCAAGGCGATGGCGCCGGTGTCGCTGGTGGCGCTGCTGGCGACGCTCGTGCTGCTGTTCGGCTTCCAGGGCCGCCAGATCACGGCCGAGCCGCTCGTCATCGCCATGCTCGCCGTGCCGATCCTGTTGCAGGTTTATTTCAACGCCGGGCTGGCCTATCTTCTCAACCGCGCCGCGCGCGTGCCGCATTGCATCGCGGCGCCGTCGGCGCTGATCGGCGCCAGCAACTTCTTCGAGCTGGCGGTGGCGACGGCGATCGTGCTGTTCGGCTTCGAGTCCGGCGCGGCGCTGGCCACGGTCGTCGGGGTGTTGGTCGAGGTTCCGGTGATGTTGTCGGTCGTGCGCCTGGCGGAGGCAACCAAGGACTGGTACGAGGCCGGGATCAGCCGCCGGTGACGCCGCCCGTGGCGCCGGGCTCGGGCCCGCGGCCGCAATGGCTGGTCGTCGGCACGCTGGGCATCAACCAGATCCTCGCCTGGGGCTCGTCCTACTACCTGCCGGCCGTGCTGGCGAAGCCGATCGCCGAGGACACGGGCTGGCCGCTCACCTGGGTGGTCGGCGGATTCACCACCGGCCTGCTGGTCGCCGGCGTGGTTTCGCCGCGCGTGGGGCGCGAGATCGAGCGCTTCGGCGGGCGTCCCGTTCTGGCGGTCGGCGCCACGATGCTGGCGCTCGGGCACGTGGCGCTGGCGCTGGCGCAGCACTATCCGCTGCACGTGCTGGCCTGGCTCGTGATGGGCGTGGGCATCGGCGCCGGCCTCTACGATCCCGCCTTCGCCACGCTCGGCCGCCTATACGGAACGGAGGCGCGCCGGGCCATCACGACGCTGACGCTCTATGGCGGCTTCGCCAGCACCGTGTGCTGGCCGCTCAGCGCCTTCCTGGCGGCGAACCTCGGCTGGCGCGGCGCCTGCCTGGTCTATGCCGCGATCGACCTGCTGGTCCTGCTGCCGATCTGCTGGTTCGCCCTGCCGCGCGAGGAACGCCGCGACCTGCCCGCGCCGCCGCCGCGCAACGCGGGGCCGGCGGCGGCCGAGGCGCAAGCGCCGGCGGCGCCGAGCGCCTACCTGTTCGGGCTGGTCGCGCTGTGCCTGACCCTGTCCTCGGTCATCACCGCCGTGTTCTCGGTGCACCTCCTGACCGTGCTGCAGGCACGCGACATCCCGCTGGCCGCGGCGGTCGCGCTCGGCGCGCTGGTCGGCCCCAGCCAGGTCGGCGCGCGCGTCGTGGAGATGTTGATCGGCCGGCATTTCCATCCGGTCTGGACCATGGTCGTGTCGACGCTCCTGGTCTCGGTCGGCATCGCCATGCTGCTGGCCGGCTTCCCGATCCTCGCCCTGGCGCTGGTGCTCTACGGCGCCGGCGTGGGCATCCGCTCGATCGCGCGCGGCACCCTGCCGCTGGCGCTGTTCGGCGCGACCGGCTACGCGACCTTGATGGGCAAGCTCGGCCGGCCGTCCATGCTGGCCTCGGCGCTGGCGCCAGGGGCAGCCGCGTTCCTGCTCGATCTTTCCGGCGCGAACGTGCTGCTGGCTGTGCTGCTGGCGCTCGCGCTGATCGACGTGGCGCTGGCGCTCGCCGTCGTGCCGCATGCGCGGCGCAGGCCGGTTGGGTAGGGCGCACATGCGAAGGCGTCGGTCGCGCCGTCCGGGTTCGCCATGAAGAGGACGCTCCGCTTCGCGGCCCCGGTCCTGTCGGCCGTCGCGCTCGCATTCGTTCCGCCGCCGGCCGGCCTTGCGCCGCATGCGTGGTGCTTTTTTGCGGTCTTCATCGGCGTCGTCATGGGGCTCATTCTCGAGCCGCTGCCGGGCGCGGCGGTCGGCCTGGTCGGCGTGACCGTCGTCGCGGCGCTGGCGCCCTGGACGCTGTTCACGCCCGCCGAGCTGGCGGCGCCGGGGTTCAGCGCGCCCGGCCGCGCGATCGACTGGGCGCTGTCCGGCTTCGCCAACAGCACCGTCTGGCTCGCCTTCTCGGCCTTCATGTTCGGCACGGCCTACGACCGCACGGGCCTCGGGCGGCGCATCGCCCTGTCGCTGGTGAGGGCGATGGGCGGCCGCACGCTCTTCCTCGGATACGCCGTCATGCTGTCCGATACGATCCTGGCGCCGTTCACGCCGTCGAACACGGCGCGCAGCGCCGGCACCGTCTTCCCGATCATCCGCGGCCTGCCGCCGCTCTACGGCTCCATGCCCAACGATCCGTCGGCGCGCCGCATCGGCGGCTACATCCTGTGGACCGGCTTCGCCACCACGTGCGTCACCAGCTCGCTGTTCCTGACGGCGCTGGCGCCGAACCTGCTGGCGATCGAGCTGATCCGAAAGACGGGCGGCGTCGAGATCACCTGGCTCCAATGGTTCCTCGCCTTCGCGCCGGCCGGAATTCCCCTGCTGCTGGCCCTGCCGCTCGTCGTCTATCTCGTCTACCCGCCGACGCTCAAGCACAGCGCGGAGGCGCCGGCCTGGGCGCGCCAGGAGCTCGCGAAGATGGGCAGGCTGTCGGCGCGCGAGGTCGCGGTGGCGGCGCTGGCGTTAGCCGCGGTCCTGATGTGGATCTTCGCCGGCGCGCACCTCAATCCGACCACGGCCGCGCTGCTGGTGCTGGGGCTCATGCTGTTCGGCGGCGTGATGACGTGGGACGACGTCGTCGCCAATCGCGAGGGCTGGAAGGCGCTGACGCTGCTCGCGACGCTGGTGACCCTGGCGGACGGTCTCTACCGCACGGGCTTCGTCGGATGGTTCGCGCAGACGGTCGGCGCGGCGATGACCGGGCTGTCGCCCGGCATGACGATCATCGGCCTGGTCGCCGTCTACTTCTTCTCGCACTACCTGTTCGCGAGCCTGACCGCGCACGCCACCGCGATGCTGCCGATTCTGCTGTCGCTGGGCGCGAGCATGCCGGGCGTGCCGTTCGAGAAGCTCGCGCTCATGCTGGGCCTGACCCAGGGCATCATGGGCGTGCTCACGCCCTACGCCACGGGCCCGGCGCCGGTCTATGCCAACAGCGGCTACATCACCACGGCCGAGTTCTGGCGGCTCGGCAGCGTGTTCGGGATCATCTTCCTCGCGGCACTGCTGCTGCTGGCCGCGCCGGTCGTTCTCTGGGCCGGGTGACTGCGGATCGGCGCGTCGTGTTCGCCGCCACCGGCGTCAGCCGCCGGTGACGCTCATGTGGCGGCTGACCGAGCGCGGCGCGTGGCGGCGGTCGATCACGAAGTCGTGGCCCTTGGGCTTGCGCGCGATGGCGGCGTGGATCGCCCGGTCGAGCAGCGCGTCGTCGTCGCTCTGCCGGAGCGGCGCGCGCAGGTCGGCGGCATCCTCCTGGCCCAGGCACATGTAGAGCGTCCCGGTGCAGGTCAGCCGCACGCGGTTGCAGCTCTCGCAGAAATTATGCGTCAGCGGCGTGATGAAGCCGACGAGGCCCCCGGTCTCCTTGACGCGCACGTAGCGCGCCGGGCCGCCGGTGGTGTGGTCGACGTCCTCGAGCGTCCAGCGCCGCTTCAACCCCGCGCGCACCAGCGAGATGGGCAGGTACTGGTCGACCCGCTGCCGGCCGATGTCGCCCATCGGCATCACCTCGATGATGGTGAGGTCGTGGCCCTGCTCGCCGCACCAGCCGACCATGCGGTCGAGCTCGTCGTCGTTGATGCCCTTCAGCGCCACCGCGTTGATCTTGATGCGCAGGCCCGCTTCCTGGGCCGCGCCGATGCCGGCCAGCACCTGCTCGAGCTTGCCCCAGCGCGTGATCGCCGCGAACTTGGCCGGGTCGAGCGTGTCGAGCGACACGTTGACGCGCCTGACGCCGGCGTCCGCCAGCTCGGCGGCATAGCGCGCCAGCTGCGTGCCGTTGGTCGTCAGCGTCAGCTCGTCGAGTCCGCCACCCTGATCCTTTGGGCCGAGCCTGCGGCCGAGGCCGCGCACCAGGCTCATGATGTTGCGGCGGACCAGCGGCTCGCCGCCGGTGATCCGGAGCTTGCGCACGCCGAGGCGGATGAATGCGCCGCACAGGCGCTCCAGCTCCTCGAGGCTCAGGATCTCGGCCTTGGGCAGGAACGTCATGTCCTCGGCCATGCAATACACGCAGCGCAGGTCGCATCGGTCGGTGACCGAGACCCGGAGATACGTGATGGAACGGCCGAACGGATCGCGCATCGATATTCCCAGCCGGATATGACGCTTGCCAATATAGGGGCGCGGGCCGGCCATGTCGCCCCCAATGATTCTGGGGTCAAGGGGCGGGCGCAAGCCCTTGGGCCCGGGCGGGTTTTCCGGCTTTGCCAAGCGCCGGCCGAGACCGTAAGGTCGCGCCATGGTCGCCCAGCCGCCTTTCGTACGCCGCTCGGCCCTCGATGGCGCGCCCGCGCGGCTGGCCGCCGTGCTGGTGGCGGTCGCGGCGCTCGGGTTGCTCGGCTACCTGCATCGCGACGATCTGCGCGCCGCGGGGCGTGTCGCCGGCGGCCAGCAGGCGGCGCCCACCGCCGACGATCCCTTCGCGCGCTGCATGGCCGAGCACGCCGCCAAGGTCGACAAGATGGTCAAGGAAGGCATGGTCCAGCCGGCCATGGCCGAGACCTTCAAGGCGCGCGCCGAGGGCCTTT
Source organism: uncultured Rhodospirillaceae bacterium (assembly GCA_964557415.1). Taxonomy (GTDB): domain Bacteria; phylum Pseudomonadota; class Alphaproteobacteria; order JAEULC01; family JAEULC01; genus JAEULC01. The sequence goes on along the minus strand of CAZLBB010000108.1, from coordinate 13,844 downwards.
GCCGCGCCAGCGCCAGCGGCGCCACGAAGGCGCAGTAGCCGGCCCTTTTCCCTTTGGCCAAGACGTCAAGCCCGCAGACGGGCGCGCTGACGCTGGCGGCGGCCGTGTTCGCCGTCTCGGCCTGGGGCCTGACCGCGCCGGTGACGAAGGTCGCGGTGACGGCGATGGACCCGCTCGGCCCCGCCATCCTGCGCACCATCCTGGCGGCGCTCGCCACCGTGCCGCTGGCGCTCGCGTTGGGCTTCCGGCTGCCGCGCCAGCCGGCGCACTGGCGCCTGCTCGCGCTGTCCTCGTTCGGCGGCTTCGTCGCCTTTCCGCTGCTTTACACGATCGGCCTGCGCTACGGCTCGGCCGCGCGCGGCGTGCTGATCCTGGCGGCCATGCCGGTGTTGACCGGGCTCTATGCCGCGCTGCTCGAACGTCGCTGGTCGGCGCGGCGCTGGTGGACCGGGTCGCTGCTGGCGCTGGGCGGCGAGGCGCTGCTGCTGTCCTCGCGCGGCGGCGCGGGCGAGGCGTCCTTGCTGGGCGACGGGCTGATGATCCTGGCGGCGCTGGCGGCCTCGCTCGGCTATGTCGCCGGCGGGCGGCTGCAGCAGCAGGGCTATTCGCCGTGGGCCGCGACCTTCTGGGGCGCGGGCCTGTCGGCGCCGGTGCTGGCGCCCCTGCTTTTCTTCGTCTCCTGGGCGCCCGAGCCCGGCGGCTCGGCGCTGTCCGCGTGGCTGGCGATCGGCTACCTGGCGCTCATCTCGACCGTGGTGGCCTATGTCGCGTGGTACTGGGCGCTGGGACGGGGTGGAATCGGGCGCATGGGCGTGGTGCAGTTCCTGCAGCCGGTGGTCGGCGTGGTCGCCTCGGCCCTGTGGCTGGGCGATCCGCTGACCGGGCCGATGCTGGCCGCCATGGCCGCCATCATGGGCGGCGTGGTGATCGCGCAGCGCCGATAGGGCTAGAGTGGCGTCACGGTGGGATCTCGGATAGAGGGAATCGCAAATGTCGCTGACCTTGCAGAAACGGTCATGGGTGCCGGCACCGGTGGAGTCCTATGTCCACGCGATCGCCGGCCGCGTCGCGGGCGGCGATGCGGCGGCGACGGAGGCCGATCTTATGGGCCTGATCGCGGAAAGCCGCCGCGTCCACGAGGTCGAGTGCATCAACCTCAATCCCGCGTCCAACGTGATGAACCCGAAGGCCGAGGCGGTGCTGGCGCAGGGTCTCGGCACGCGCGCGTCGCTGGGCTATCCGGGCGACAAATACGAGATGGGCCTGGAGGCGATCGAGAAGATCGAGGTGATCGCCGCCGAATTGGCGGCCGAGGTGTTCGAGGCCGGGTTCGCCGAGATCCGCGTGCCGTCCGGCGCGATCGCCAATCTCTACACCTTCATGGCCACGGCCCGGCCGGGCGACGCGATCATCGCGCCGCCGGCGGAGATCGGCGGCCATGTCACGCATCACCACGCCGGCGCCGCGGGCTGCTACGGCATCGTCACCCATCCGGCGCCGGTCGACGCACGCAACTACACGATCGACGTCGCGGCGCTCCGGCGCGACGCGCAAAGGCTCAAGCCGAAGCTGATTTCGGTCGGCGGCAGCCTCAACCTGTTCCCGCATCCGGTTCGGGAGATACGTCGGATCGCCGACGAGGTCGGCGCGCTGGTGCTGTTCGACGCCGCGCATCTCTCGGGCCTGATCGCCGGCGGCGCTTGGCAGCGCCCGCTCGCCGAAGGCGCGCATGTCATGACCATGAGCACCTACAAGAGCCTCGGCGGCCCGCCGTCGGGCCTGATCCTGACAGGCGACGCGGCGCTGGCGGAGCGGCTCGACCGCATTGCCTATCCGGGCCTGACCGCCAATTTCGACGTGTCGAAATCGGCTGCGCTCGCGCTCACGCTGCTCGACTGGAAGGAGTTCGGCGCCGCCTACGCCCGTGCGATGGCTGAGACCGCACGGGCGCTGGCAGCGGGCCTGATACGGCGCGACATGCCGGTCTTCGCGCGCGACCGCGGCGCCACGACGTCGCACCAGCTCGCGATCGAGGCAGCGCCGTTCGGCGGCGGCCAGGCAGCGGCGCGCACGCTCCGGCGCGCCAACATCCTCGCCTGCGGCATCGGCCTGCCGCTCGCCCCGGTCGACGGCGACGTCAACGGCCTGCGCCTGGGCACGCCCGAAATCGTGCGCTGGGGCATGAAGGCGGCCGACATGGGCGATCTGGCGGACTTCATCGCCGATGCGCTGGCAGGGCGACGCCCGCTGGACGCGATCGCGCGCGACGTGACCGCCTTCCGCGGCCGCTTCCGCTCGCTGCACTACGTTCGGGCGTGACCCTCGGTCAATCGTGGCGCACGGGGGAGCCTCATCCTTCGACAGGCTCAGGATGAGGAAGAACTAAAGAGTCCTCGTCCTGAACCTGTCGAAGGACGAGTCCACGCTCGCGCTCGGCCTACCCGCCGCCGTTCTTGCCCTGCCGTTCCGCGCGTACCCGGGCGCGCGCCTCCTCGATCTCGCGCTCGCGCAGGTCGTCGTCGGTGGTGCGCTGCTTCGGGCGCGGCGGGCCGGCGAGCGGCTCGTTGCCCTGCTCGAACTGCGCGATCACGCGGCAGTCCTCGCACATCATCAGGCGGAACTTCGCGTCGGCCTGGGCGAACATGGCGTGCTTGCCGGCCAGCTTCTCGACGATGCGCTCGATGGCGCCGCGCGTGCCGAATGGCTTGCCGCAGCGCACGCAGTGGAACGGCGCCTCGCGCTTGACCACGACCGCGCTGCGCGCCGCGTCGGCGAAGTTGAAGCGGGGCTCGAGCGCGATCACCTTCTCCGGGCAGGTCGCCTTGCACAGGCCGCACTGCACGCAGGCATCCTCGGTGAAGGTCAGCGTCGGGCGGTCCGGATCGTCGCCGAGCGCGCCGGTCGGGCAGGCGCCGACGCAGGCCAGGCACAGGGTGCAGCCGGCGGTGTCCACCCGGAGCGCGCCGAACGGCGCGCCCTGCGGCAGCGGCAGCAGGTCGAGCGGCGTCGGCGCGTGCTGGCGCAGGTGGCGCAGCGACAGCATCGCCAGCGTGCGCTTGCCGCCCATGGGCAGGAAGCTGCCGGCCGGCGCCGGCGCCGGTCCGGGCAGCGTGTAGAGCGCGGCCTCGACGGCGTCGGGATCGCGTTCGTCGACGATCGCGACGCGCCCGCCGCCATGGCCGAGCCCGGCCATCGCCGTCTCGGCGAGGCCGATCTGCTGCGCCAGGCCGGACAGTTCGTCGCGGTTCCTGGGACCGACCAGCACGCGGATCTCGGCCGCGCCATACGCCAGCGCGCAGGCGAAGAAGTCGAAGCCGACCTGCGTCGCCGAGTTGAGCGCGAAGGGCAGCACCCGCGCCGGCAGGCCGCGGCCCGTGCGCGCGATGGCGGTGATCATCTCCTCGCCGTGTGTCGCGTCGTGCAGCAGCAGGGCCGGCTTGTCGCCGCCGGCCGCGCGGTAGGTCGAGAGCACGGTGCGCAGCCGCTGGTACAGCGCGTCGCCCGCGGGCAGCGCATAGGTCGCGGCGCCCGTCGGGCAGACCGAGGCGCAGGCGCCGCAGCCGGCGCAGACGCGCGGGTCGATCTCGACGCTGTCACCGGCGGGCTTGATGGCGCCGACCGGGCACAGGTCGAGGCAGCGCGTGCAGCCGGTCTTGCGGCTGCGGGAGTGGGCGCAGAGATCGGCCTTGAAGTCGACGTAGCGCGGCTTGTCGAACTCGCCGACCAGATCGGCCAGGTCGAACACGGCGCGCTCGACCGCGGCCGGATCGTTCGGGTCGGGGCGCAGGTAGCCGTCGCGCTTCTCGTGCGCGGGAAAGAGCGGCGTGCCGCCGGTCAGGTCGAGGATCAGGTCGCAGGTGGCGCTGGCGCCCTTGCGCGGCCCCTCGAAGGCGAGCCGGCGGCGCGCGGACGGCACGGTCGCCGCGTAGTCGTCGACCACGATCTCGAACCCGCCGAGATGGCCGCGCGCGCCGACGACCGTGCCCTTGAAGATCGGCACATCCACGACGCGCGGCGGCAGCACGTCCTGCGGCCGGTCGAGCAGCACGGTCACCTCAAGCCGGTCGCGCAGGCGGCGGGCGACCTCGATGGCGCGCTCGTCGCGGCCATAGACCAGCGTGACGCCCTTGGACTCCAGCGCCACGGAGGGCGACGGCGCGATGTCCAGCGCCGCCTCGGCCAGCAGCGCCGCGATCTTCGGCGTGGCGGCGGCGCCTTCGTCCGACCAGCCGGCACGCTCGCGGATGTTGACGTAGCGCACCGGCAGCTCGCCGAGGCCGGCGTCCGCGCGCGTCTCGTCGAACAGCGGCGCTTCCTGGGTGCAGGCGACGAGCAGGGGCCCGCCCTGTTTCAGCATGGCCTGGAAGTTGCCGATCTGCGCGCGGCAGAGCTGCCGTTGCACGTCGACCGCCGCGCCCGCGCCGCAGGACTTCGCCAGCGCCGCGCCGTCGAGCGTCATGGTGCCGTCGCAGTCGCAGACCGCGACCTGCCTGCCGTTGAGCTTCATGGTTCTTCTCTCTTCGCCCGGGGCGGAACATATCGGGGTTGCCGGCGCAATGCGACCCCACGCGGTTTGGGGAATTGGGGCGGGTGCCGCCGGGGCCGGCTTGATATAGTTCAAGCAATGGACGCCGGGCCGCACGACATGATGACCACCCGCGAGGTCGCCGACTACCTGCGGGTCAAGGAGCGCAAGATCTACGAGCTGGTGCGGGACCGGCTGATCCCGTGCAGCCGCGTCACCGGCAAGTGGCTGTTTCCGCGCCGGCTGATCGACCGCTGGGTCGCCGAGCATGCAGACTATGCCGGCGTGGCCCGGCCGGCGCCGCCGCCGGTGATCGCCGGCAGCCACGACCCGCTGCTCGACTGGGCGGCGCGCGAATCCGGCTGCGGTCTGGCGCTGCTGCCGGGCGGCAGCCTGGACGGTCTCCGGCGCCTGGCGGCAGGCGAGGCGACGCTGGCGGGAATGCATCTGCGCGACGCCACGGGCGACGACTACAACGTCGAGGCCGCGCGCGACGCGCTGGCCGGCATGGACGTGGTGCTGATCGAATGGGCGCGCCGGCGGCAGGGCCTCATCGTCGCTCCCGGCAATCCCAAGCGCATCGCCGGCGTCGCCGACCTCAAGAAGCGCCGTATCCGCATCGCGCGGCGCCAGGCCGACGCAGGCAGCCAGCTCCTGCTGCTGCGACTGCTCGACGAGGCCGGCGTCGCCGCCGACGGCCTCGTCTATGCCGACCCGCCGGCGCTGAGCGAGACCGAGCTTGGCCTCGCGGTGCTCGAGGGGCGCGCGGACGCGGGCCTCGCGATCGAGAGCGCGGCCCGCCAGCTCAAGCTCGATTTCCTGCCGCTGGCGGAGGAGCGCTACGACCTGGCGCTGCGCCGGCGCGACTACTTCGAGGCGCCGGTGCAGCGTCTGCTGGGCTTCACCCGCGACCCGCGCTTCGCCGCGCGCGCCCGCTCGCTCGGCGGCTACGACGTGTCGAGGCTCGGCACGGTGCGCTACAACGCGCTGTAGCGCGCGTTGATCCGCGCGCCAAACATTCGAGCAGCGCCGCTCAGTAGCGAAACACGACCAGCGTGCTGGTGCCGGACTCCGGCGCCCAGACCTGGCCCGGGCAGCCCAGGATCTGGCGCACGTTGGCCGCCTCGCGCGGGCTCTTGAACACGTCGAACTTCTCCGTCGCCGGGTCGAAGCGGATCATCGCGTTGCCGCCGAAGTCGCTGAGCCAGACCTTGTCCTTCTCGTCGACATAGACGGCATAGGGCAGAGGCTTCGCGGTCGGCAGCTGCCACATCTTCCAGCTCTTGTCGGCGGGATCGTAGCGGCTGACATGGCCGGAGTTCCATTCGCTGACCCAGATCACGCCCTTCGAGTCGGACCAGACGCGGCGCGCGCCCTGATCCTTGTTCGTCGGCTCGATCACCGTCGCCTGGCCGGTGGCGGTGTCGATGCGGGCGATGTGGCTGCCCGCCAGCGACGCGTAGTAGATGTCGCCCTTCGGCGTGGCCGCGATTCCGTATGGCCCGCGGCCCTTGGGCGCGTTCCAGACCCTGACCTCGCCTGTGCGCGGATCGGCCTTGCCGTAATAGCCGGCCTGGCCGGTGAACCACAGCACGCCCTTGCCGTCGAAGGCGGCGGTGTTGAGGTTCATGTAGGGCGTGCCGGGCGGTGCGCGGAACAGCTTGATCGCCTCGGTTCCGGGATCGACGCGCACGATCGCGTTCTGCCCGCTGTCGGTCAGCCACAGGGCACCGTCGGGACCGACGATCACGCCGTGCGGCGAGGAGTCCTTGCCGAGCGGTATCTCCTTCACCGCACCCGTCTTCGGATCCAGCCGGCCGAGCGCGCCGGTGCGCTGCGCCGAATACCAGGCGATGCCGTCCGCCGTGCAGGCGACGTCGTGCGGCAGGGAGAGAACCTGGAATTCCTGCATGGTGACCTCGGCCAGCCCGGCCGCGCCGCTCGCCGCAACGAAGGCGGCGCCGAGAACCAACCTACGGAACATGCCGATCACGCGCATCGCATCCTCCCTGCCGCGCCGAACCGTCAACCGCCGAGCGCGATCCGGCCGACAACCTGGAATCCCTTGCCGGCATCGGGCCGCAGCACGATAACCTCGCCCTCGCCTGGATAGGCGCCGGTCAGCGGGCCGATGACGGACCCGTGCGACACGAGAACCAGCGTTCCCGGCCCGGTCCAGGCGGCGATGCGCTGGCGCACCTCGGCTGTCTGTGCCGGTTCGCGCTCGCGCCTGCCAAATAGATTGTTCAGGGCCGGCCATGGCTCGGCCTGCCCGAAGGCCAGCCGCCCCGTCTCGAGGCAGCGGCACCATTGGCTGGACAGGACCGTCGTCACCGACACGCCGCGCGCGCGGAACTGTTCGCCGAGCGCAGCCGCCCGGGCGCGGCCCTGTTCCGTCAGGTTGCGCTGCGTCGCGCAATCGTCGAGCCGCATGCCCGCGGGATCGCCGACGGCGCCCGAGGTGCGCTCATGGCGGATCGCGGCCACGCTGCCGGACTGCGCGAGTAGGCGCCACGCTGCTTCACCCGTGGCCGGCTCGGCCTGGGCCGGCGCTGCCACGACAAGCAGGACACAGATGCGCACCATGGCCGCGAACAGGGCCATATCCATGCGCGCGTCGGGCAAGTGCTTGCTTCGCACGCTCGGTGATCTCACTGCAATATTGTAGACAAGGGTAAGACTCTTCTCGAATCCGGCAATGCACGAGGTCGTGACCGGCGTCCGCGCAAGACTTCGCTTGACGTAGTTTTGGCTGACGGATAATTGCCGGCTCAAACGCCCGCAGCGGCGTGTCGTGTGCGTCATTTGCGTCGGCGGCCGGATCCGCGGCCGCCTAGGGGGCTGACAGAATGGACGAGTTGCGGATCGTCGCGCGGCGCCTGCCGCTCGACGACGTTCCGGACGCGAGCCTTGCGCATGTCCACCGGCTGTGGATGGAGCGGCGCGGGGCGCGCCCGATGCCGGCGCCCGGCGACATGCTGCCGGAGGAATTCGGCGTCGCGCTCGGCAAGGTCAACCTGCTCGACGTGCGACGCGACCCGCTGCGCTTCGTCTTCCGCGTGCGCGGCACCGTCATCGCCAGCCTGCACAATTCCAAGATGACCGGGCGCGACGTGCGCGAGATGCAGCCTCCGGTATACCGCGACATGCTGCTGCGCCACTATGTGGAAGCCATGAACGACGGCGTGCCGACCCTCTATCACATCAAGCAGATGCGCGACGATATCTGCAACGAATATCACCGCATCATCCTGCCGCTCGGCACGGCCGACGGAACGGTCGAGCGCCTGCTTACCGCTTCGGCCTGGGGGCCGGATTTCGCGGACAAGGCCCGGGTGCTCGGCTTCAAGGAGTGCTGACGGGCGCGTCCGAAGCCGGCGGGTGCGTCAGAGCGCGAGGAAGCGGGCGAGGATGCGCAGGCCCACCGGGCCGCTCTTCTCCGGATGGAACTGGCAGCCGAACAGGTTGCCGCGGCCGACGGCGGCCGTGACGGCGAAGCCGTCATGGTCCGCTTCCGCCAAGCGGTCGGCATCGTTGCCCGGCCGGGCGGAGAAGGAGTGGACGAAATAGACCGACTCGCCGGGCACGACGTCCGCGAGGACGCTGCCGGCCCAGCCGCGGCCGGCCGGCGCCGGCCGCAGCGCGTTCCAGCCGATATGCGGGATCTTGCGGCGCGCGCCGTCGGCGGCCACCGGCGGAATGGCGCCGACCGCGCCCGGCAGCAGGCCGAGGCCGGCATGCGGCCCGAACTCCTCGCCGGTCTCGAACAGGATCTGCATGCCGACGCAGATGCCGAGCATCGGCCGGCCGGTCTCGGCGAAGCGCCGTACCGGCTCGCCGAGGCCGCGCCGCGCGGGCTCCGCCATGCAGTCGCCGAAGGCGCCGACGCCCGGCAGCACCAGCCGGTCGGCGGCGGCGACGCGGGCCGGATCGCCGGTCTGCTCGACCTCGCCGCTGCAGGCGGCGAGCGCCCGGCTGACGCTCAACAGGTTGCCGACACCGTAGTCGACCAGCACGACCTTGCGGCTCGCGGCGCTCACGGGGTCCTCACGTGCAGCCCGGCGGCGCGCGCCGCAGCGCGGATTTCGCCGAGACCCAGACGCCTGTAGTGCAGCACGTCCGCCATCGCCACGGCGTCCGCGCCGCCCTCCGTCGCGACCGCGACCAGGTGCTCGGGCGCGCCCATGCCGCCGCTGGCGATGACCGGCAGGTCGATCGCGCCGGTGACCGCCTTGACCAGCTTCACGTCGAATCCCCTGCGCGTGCCTTCCTGGTCGACCGAGGTCACCAGGATCTCGCCGGCACCGAGCTCGACGCCGCGGCGCGCCCAGTCGACGGCATCGACGCCGGTCTTCTCGCGGCCGTTGTCGGTATAGGCCTCCCAGCGTCCCGGGCCGACGCGCTTGGCCTCGATCGACAGCACCATGCATTGCGCGCCGAAGCGGCGCGACACGTCGGTGACCAGCCGCGGGTTGCGGATCGCCGCCGTGTTGATCGCGACCTTGTCGGCGCCCGAGCGCAGCAGCTTCTCCACGTCGTCCAGGCTGCGCACACCGCCGCCGACCGTCACCGGCACGAACACGTTCTCGGCCGTGTAGCGCACGATCTCGGTCAGGCTGTTGCGGTTGTAGAGGCTGGCGACCGCATCGATGTAGAGCAGCTCGTCAATGCCCTCCTCGTAGTAGCGCCGCGCATGCGCCTGGGGGTCGCCGACCACGCGCACGCCCTCCAGGTTCACGCCCTTGATCAGGTTCGGTCCCTTGATGTCGAGGCGGGCAATGAGGCGGAGATTGGGCATGACCGGACCGAGTATAGCCGCTCGCCGGAAAAATCGCGGCAGGCCGGATCAGTTCTCCATCCACGCCGTGCGGCGCAGGCGCCAGCCCTGGCTGTCCTTCTGCCACAGATGCGGCGAGCGGAAGCGGTCGGTCAGCGCGTCGAAATAGGCGCGGTCGACCATCGGCTCCGCGAAGCGCTCGGCGATGGCGCCGAAGCGGTTGGGCGGCAGGCTGAGGTACTGGAAGTTCTCGGCCTCGAAGCGGGTCGGGTATTCGCCGTCGAAGCGCTTGACCAGCGCGACCGCCTCGTCGCGCGTGATGTCGCCGTTGCGCGCTTCCTGGGCCGCGTCGTAGGTGGCCCGGCCGATGCCGAACTTGATGAAGGTCGTGTAGTAGTGCAGATCGTCGATCTTGTCGTCGATGCTGCTGTACTTGCTGTAGGTGCCGGCGGTGCGCTCGGGACTGGCCTGGAAGTCGCCGTGCTCGACCGCATAGTAGTAGTTGGCCTGCGGATGCCAGGGCAGGTAGTAGCCGAGATAGTGCACCTCGATCTTCTTCGCCTCGAGCAGGGCCGGATCGGGCGGAAGATAGGGATCGAGGTCGCCGGGCTTGAGCCCGAATTCCTCCTTGAGCTCGCGCATCGACGTCCCGGCGATGTGGATGTCGTCCGGGTCGCCCGCGGTGAAGTAGCGCCAGTCCTTGCGCGCGCTGTCGTTCTCCTTGATCGGGTTGCCGTACTCCGCCGGGTTCTCGCCGTAGAAGACGAGCGGGATGTCGCGCTCGATCGCCATCTTCGGCGGGAAGTACATCTGCCCCATCATGAAGGGCTGGAAGGGGTGGAAGATGCGCTCGACCGCGAGCCGCGTCAGCAGCCGGTGCACGCGGCCGTTCGGCGTGAACAGCACGTTGTCGAACCCGGCATGGATCCAGGCCTGGAAGTTGCGCCAGCCCCAGTCAGTATAGATGTGCGGCGCCCAGGTCACCGTCAGCGGGTTCATGCCGTATCTGTATTTCAGCATGTGCGCCGCGTAGAAGCTGTCCTTGCCGCCGGAGCCCGGCACCAGGCAGTCGTAGCGCCCGTCGTCGCGCCGGAAGCGGTCGCACAGTGCCCGCAGCTCCTTGTCGCGCTGCGCCCAGTCGATGCTGCGCTTGCTCAAGGCCACGCGGCAGGCGTCGCACAGGCCGTCGGCATCGAAGCCGACGGTCGACTTCCTCGTATCGCGCGTATGCTTGTATTCGCGCTCGGAGTTCGGCTTCTGGTTGCTGTAGACGCAGCGCGCGCAGAAGCGGATGTGCCGCGGCAGGCCGTAATAGGCCGGCGGATCGACGGCGTCGGGCGAGTAGAGCGCCGGATCGACCGGCTGCGGGCGCGGAATCAGGGCCATGCCGGGCAGGCTAGACCGGCGATGGTTAGCGAGGGGTTAACCGGCTCGGCGGGTGCCACGGATTGAACAGCGCCACGCCCATAACCGCGAAATCTTCGATATTGCGGCTGACGACCGTGAGGCCGTGGACCATCGCCGTCGCCGCGATCAGCGCATCCCGTTCCGAGCGAGGATCAGGGACATGCAGGCGCGCGCAACGCTGAGCTACTGCCGTATCGACGGGCAGGATACGCCCTTCGAAGCGAGGCAGGATCAGATCGTCGATCCATGCGCGCAGCGCGGAGCCTTGGACGGCGTCTTTCCGCGTGACGAGAAGCGCGCCGAGCTCGATTTCGAGGATCGAGATCGCCGACAGGAAGAACCTCGCCGCCGGGATCGTGGTGGCCCAGGCCGTGACATTGCGGTCTGCCTTGTCCGGGCGTCTGAGCTCGGAGATGACGTTCGTGTCCAGGAGGAACATCAGCCGAGATCGGCGGGCTTGAGAATCCCCTTACGCAAGCGAGGCGGTTCAAAGGCGAAGTCGGCAACGCCACGCTGTGCCAGCGCTTCGGCCAGGCTCATGCTGCCGCCTGCAAGACGCTGGTAATCCTCGATCGTCAACAGAACATGCGCCGCGCGGCCGCGATCGGTAATGAAGACGGGGCCCCGTCGCGCGGCTTTCTTCGCGCCGCTGGTATCTTGATTGAATTCTCGGCTTGTCAGCGTGGTAACGGCCATTCCCGCCTCCGGACCGGGCCCCATTGCATGCAGGAAATATATGTAGATACGTTGCTACATTCAAGTCGGACGATATCACGGTGCCGTATCACCATGCCGTCAGCCCGCCGTCGACGACGATGTTCTGCCCGGTGACGTAGGAGGACGCGTCCGAGGCGAGCCAGACCAGCGCGCCGATCATCTCGCTCGGCCTTGCCATGCGGGCGAGCGGCACGCGCTGGGAATAGCGCTGCTGGAAGGTCTCGTTCTGGCCGCTCTCGACGCCGCCCGGCGTCAGCGCGTTGACGCGGATGCCGTGCGGCGCCCAGTAGGCGGCAAGATAGCGGGTGAGGCCGAGCACGCCCGCCTTGGCGGCGGCATAGACGGCGGGCGTGTTGATCGGGCGTCCCTCGTACTCGCTGCCTTCGTAGATGCGCTGGTCCGGCGCGACCACGCCATAGATCGAGGCGGTCTGGATCACGCTGCCGCTGCGCCGCGTGACCATGTGCTTGCCCACGGCCTGCGCCACCAGGAACATGGCGTCGAGGTCGATCGCCATGATCTCGCGCCATTGCTCCAGGCTGTACTCCTCGAACGGGGCGAAGAAGGCCTCGGGGTTCGACGACTTGCCGGCCGCGTTGTTGTGCAGCACGTCGATGCGCCCGTACTTGGCGATGACGGTGTCGACCATGCGGCGGACCTGGGCCGGATCGCGCAGGTCGCACGTCACCGGCAGGGCGTGGCGGCCCGCGTGCCGGGCGATGTCGGTAGCGAGCCGCGTGGCGTGCTCCTCGTTGATGTCGACGATGACGACCTGGGCGCCGTGCTCGGCGAGGCCGCGGCAGAAGCGCCGGCCGAGGATGCCGGCGCCGCCGGTCACCACGGCGACTTTGCCGGTCAGGTCGAAACGCGTGTTAGCCATCGATCGTCACCTCCGCCAGTGGCACTGGTCCGCCGCCGCGCGCCGCCGCGCGCCGGCCGGCGATCAGCGTGCGCATGACGCACAGCGTCTCCTCCGGCACGATCGCCGGCCTGCCGGTCTCGACCTGCCCGAGGAACGCGGTCAACATCCGCTTGAACGCGGCGAAGTTGTCGCGCAGCTCGTGGCTGCTCGCGCGCCGGCGGCCGTGGATCGACAGCGAGAACTGCACCGGCACGTCGCCCAGCGCATCGATGGTCGCGAGCGAGCCGTCGTCCAGGTGCAGGGTCATGCGCTCGTGCTTGGCCCGGGTGCAGGACACGGCCAGCGGCCGCGCCGGCGCGAGGGCGAACATCGCCTCGACCAGGTGGATGCCGTAGGCCTCCCAGCCGCTGATCACGGCGCCGCGCAGGCAGACGATCTCCCCGTATTCGGCGAGGCCGGCGCGGGCCTCGTCGAGCTCCGCGGCGTAGCGCAAGCCCGCGCAGCTCATCAGCTTGCCGCGCTCGAGATAGGGGCGGAACCGGGCGAGGACGGCGGGATCGGTCGACAGGGGCTTGTCCACGAACACCGGCAGTCCTGCTTCGAGGAAGGGACGCGCCAGCGCCCAGTGGCTGTCCTCGTCGTCGCGCGCGACGATGGCGGCGTCGACCTGTCCGATCATGTCCTCGGGACGCGCCACGGCCTGCTCGATGCGGCACGCGGCGCACAGCGCCTGCGTGACCGCGGCGTCCTGGGTCCAGGCGCGGGTGACGCGCGCGCCGGCGATGCCGAACTCGTCCGCACGGCGGCGCTTGAGGTAGGCGTGGATCACCGGCCAGCCCGCACGCGCGAAACCCTGGTCGTCATAGCCGTTGAGGATGGCGGCGAACGAGAACGGATGCCCGTTGCCGGGACTCAAGCCCAGGATGCCGAGGCGCCGGCTCAACGCGGCGTCACCAGGCGGTCCAGCCGCCGTCGACCGAGATGTTCTGCCCGGTCATGTAGCTGGAGGCGTCGGAGCACAGCAGCGCGGCCACGCCCTTGATCTCGTGCGGCCGGCCGATGCGGCCGAGCGGGTTCTTGGCGCCCAGGCGCTTGATGAACTCCGGGTTCTCCTTCTGCGTCGTCTCGAACGGAAAAGGACCCGGGCTGATGCAGTTGACGCGGATGCCCTGCGGCGCGAGGAACGTGGCGAGGTACCGGGTGAGCTGGATGACGCCGGCCTTGGCGGCGCCGTAGCTCGGCGGGTTGGCGAAACTCGTGCTGTCGTAAAGGCCCGGATCGGGCGCGACCACGCCGTACATCGAGGCGATGTTGAGGATGACGCCGCGGCGCTCGGCCAGCACCGGCGCCGCGGCCTTCACGGTGCGGAACACGCCGTTGAGCGAGACCTCGATGTCGTTGTTCCAGTCCTCGTCGCTGATCGACGCAAAGGTGTTCTTGCGGCCGGACCAGCCGCAATTGACCAGGATGTGGAAGCCGCCGGCGAGACGGGCCGCCTCGGCGACGCCGGCGCGGATCGACTCCGGCCGGGTGATGTCGATCGCCAGCGCATGGGC
>CAZLBB010000107.1:0-20107 GCA_964557415.1 uncultured Rhodospirillaceae bacterium | reverse complement strand
GCGGATCCGGGCGGCTTCGGCGGATGCAGGCGCAGGATGCTCGGCCATGGTCATGGTCCTTTCGATCCGTGGACATGCGGGATGGTTTGCGCATCGCAGCGCTTGTCCCTCGCCCGCGAGGCGGCGAGGAATCGGCCGGCGCTTGTCGCCTACGGCGGTTCGCCGCCGTTCACGTTCCGGCGAACGGCGACGCCCGCGGCCGATGGATTTCCACCGGCTCCGGCGCCGCGCTGCAGTCGCAATGTTGGAGGATGGGCGATATCCTGTGGTCGACCGCGCGGTTCGTCAAGCGCGATCGGCGCGGGAGACCGGCTGCGGCCGGCCGCCCGCGCGCGCGACGGGACGTAACCATCCCGGCATGTCCCGCGAATACAAGGGAGTATGGGCGGCATCGCGCGGGGCATCGCGCCGGATCGCCATCAGGCCGGCGCCGCATGCGTTCGTGAACGAACCGCGCCCGGGGCGGCCTCGTATCGATCGATCGACGGGCGGAGGCAGGAATGTCCATGAAGCGTCGGCAGTTGCTGGGCGGCCTCGCCGCCGTCGCGGGATCGACCGTACTGGGGCTGGTCGGATTCTTCGGCCGCGATTCCCGGACCGCCGCCGGCACGGCGTTCGAGATCGTGCGTTCCGACGAGGAATGGCGGCGCCGGCTCGCGCCCGCGCAGTATCGCGTGCTGCGGCAGCATGGCACCGAGCGCGCGGGCTCCAGCCCGCTCGACCGCGAGAAGCGGCGGGGGACCTTCCACTGCGCCGGCTGCGACCTTGCGCTGTTCGCTTCCGACACCAAGTTCGACAGCGGCACCGGATGGCCGAGCTTCTGGGCGCCGCTGGACAACGCGATCGGCACCGCGGAGGACCATACCTTGCTCGTCAAGCGCATCGAAGTGCATTGCCGGCGCTGCGGCGGGCATCTCGGCCACGTCTTCGCGGACGGCCCCAAGCCGACCGGGCTGCGCTATTGCATCAACGGCGTCGCGCTGAACTTCGTCCCCGCCGCCGCGGCGGAGAAGGCGTCATGAAGCTGCGATACCACGCGCTGCCTGCGGCGCTGGCGCTGGCCGCGCTGGCGTTGGTCGCTGCGGCGCTGCTTGCGATCGCCGGGGCCGGCCATGCGCAGCAGGCGGCGCCGGCCGCCGGCGCGAGCGGCGGCAAGACCGCGACGGCGATCTTCGCCGGCGGCTGCTTCTGGTGCATGGAGCCGCCGTTCGACCAGCTGGACGGCGTCGTCTCGACCACGTCCGGCTACATCGGCGGCATGCGGGTCAACCCGAAATACGAGGAGGTCTCCGCGGGCAGGACCGGCCATACCGAGGCCGTCCGGATCGTCTACGACCCGGCCCGGATCTCGTACGAGCGGCTGCTCCAGGTCTTCTGGCGCAACCACGATCCGCTGACCGCGTCGGGGCAGTTCTGCGACAAGGGCACGCAGTACAGGCCGGGCATCTTCTACACGACGGACGAGCAACGGCGCCTGGCGGAGGAATCGAAGGCCGCGCTGGAGAAGTCGGGCCGGTTCGATCAGCCGATCGTCACCGAGATCACCGCGGCGACGCCGTTCTACCCGGCGGAGGAATATCACCAGGACTACTATCTGAAGAACCCGCTGCGCTACAAGCTCTACAGCACCAGCTGCGGCCGCGCGCGCCGGCTGAAGCAGCTCTGGGGCGAGGAGGCGGGCGGCCAGTCGTGACGGGCGGCAACGCCGCCGACCGATGCACTCCGCGGCGGAGCTGTCTCCACGACACTGGCCCTTGGCGCTCCGTATTTGCCGAGCCCCGCCGTATCGGCGGCTGGAGCCGCAACGCGGCAATGGGAACGCCTTACGCTTGCATGGCCGAAGCTGCCGGCCGGGCCTTGACAACGACGCGCCGGATTCGCATCTGAAACGCAAGGACGTCGAGAAACTCCGTAGGGACGGAAGCGATGCACATATCGAGCCAGCGGCGCCGCGTGCGCAAGTGCGGTACCCAAGCACGCCATTCTGCCCCTGTCCTGGATTGACCGCTCCGACGCGCAGTTGAGCGGCAGTCTCTCGGGGCCGGGGCTCCAAGCTTCATAAAGCACGGTCGACCAGCATGCGCCCGGCAAGCACGGGGGCGTGGGCGGTCGGCGTTCATTCGCGCGAGATCGACGCGTTCCTGGCGCCATTGCAATGGCGGCCGGACCGTCTTGCCGCACCTTTTCCGGAGGACGATGCAATGGATCACAATGCCCGGCTGACACATGCCGCACTGCCCGACATCAAGATCACGGCGCGGGATCTTGCCAGGATCGAGGAACTGCTCCGGGACCATGCCCCGATTCGCTCCTGGAAGGCCGTCGAGTTCCTGATCGGGGAGATGGATCGCGCGACCGTCGTCCCGGACGATGCCGTCGAACCCACGCTCGTCACGATCGGGACGCGCGCGGCGTTTCGCAGCAGCCTTCACAACGAGGAAACCGTGGCGACGCTGGCCATGCCAGGCACGAGAGGCCTGTACACGGATGCGATCTCGATCCTCACGCCCGTGGGCGCGGCCCTGTTCGGCCTCTCCGTCGGGCAGACGATGCCTTATGCGGCGCCCGATGGCCGCATCAAGACCATCACGGTCACCTCGGTGCTGCATCAGCCGCAGACCGTGAGGAGCTGTGCAAGGCAAGGGGCGGAGGTGTTGCGAATGGCGCCCGTTCCGACCGACTGACGACGATCGCCGATGCCATCGCTGCGCGCCCGGTCACGGAGCGCAGAGCCGATCGGCGCGTCGCGGAATGTGGAAGTCGCGTCAACAGCGACGTCTTCGACACGGTCGTTGCAGCTCGCGCCGACCGCGGCGGCGACCGCGTGCGCCGCTGCGTCCGACCTGTCCGCGCTGGTCGCGTTGTCCGCCGTCGCGACGGCCACCGCTCGCGCACGGCATCGATTTAATATCGGATTTATAGATTTAATCCGCCAATATTACTCGTTTGTCAAATGCGATGGTGTTCCCCATCTCTATGGTTGGATAGACCCGGAGGACCCCAGGATGAAAAACGCATCCGTTGCGCACGCGATCCGCGAAGCTGTCGGGATCTTCAGCCGCGGCGACGATCTTCAGGGGGCGATCGACGACCTGCTGAGCGCCGGCTTCGACCGCGCGCAGTTGAGCCTGCTGGCCAGCGCGAGCGCGGTCGAGCGACACCTGGGCCACCGCTTCAAGCGTGTCGGTCCGCTCGAGGACGACCCGACGGTTCCGCGTACGGCCTACGTGTCGACCGAGGCGGTCGGGGACGCGAAAGGCGCGATCATCGGCGCGCTGGTCTATGTCGGGGCGACAGCGGCGGCGGGCGCCGTCGTCGCGTCCGGCGGTGCACTGGCGATGGCCATCGCCGCGGCGACGGTCGCCGGCGGCGTCGGCGGGCTTGTGGGCTCGATCCTCGCCAAACGGGTAGGCGACCATCACGCAAGCTACCTGCAACAGCAGATCGATCGCGGCGGGCTGCTGCTTTGGGTCCGAGCCTGGGACACCGAAGGAGAGAAGCGCGCCGTCGCCATCCTCAAGAAGCATTCCGGTCGCGATGTCCACGTCCACGGGCGAGTCCAACCGGCCCATGTGGCGCGGCACGGCCGCGGCACGCCGATCGGAAGCCGCCGGCAGGTGAGAGGCGACGAAGCCACGGGGCGCTGACGCCGCACGACCGCCGCGAACCCGTCGATGTCAAGGGCGATGCAGCCCGTCTGGAGGAACCCATGTCGACGAACGCCGTGACGCCGAGAGTGAAGCTGAAACGGGCCTATGACGCGCCGTCGGCGTCCGATGGCCGCCGCGTCCTCATCGACCGGATCTGGCCGCGGGGCGTCACCAAGAGGAAGCTCCGGCTCGACGGCTGGTTCAAGGAGTTGGCGCCGAGTTCCGCGCTGCGCACGTGGTTCGGCCATGACCCGGCGCGATGGAACTCTTTCAGGAGCCGCTACTTCAAGGAGCTCGACGCACGGCCCGAGTCGGTCGAGCGCATCGCTTCGTTGCGCGGCGAAGGGACCCTGACCCTCGTGTTCGCCGCCAGGGACACGCATCGCAACAACGCCGTCGCGCTGAAGGACTACCTCGAGCGGACCGGCAGGCGGTCCCGGCGGAAGAGGGCGTCCGGCCGCCGCGCCGGGAGGGCAGGCCCATGACGCGCAATCGGACAAGGCTCCGGCCGGCGCGCGAAGACGCGCTGATGGAGAAGAAGCTGGATGCGGCCCTCGAGGCTACGTTTCCGGCGAGCGATCCGTACTCGCTGAACGTAACTGGAATCCCTGCGGACGACGGCCGGCATGCGTCGCCGGTCCGCGAGGCGAGCGGCGGCGATCGCCGCCGCATGAGCATGCGGCAGACGATCGCATTGCTCAACGAGCTGTTGGAGGGCGCGCGCGCAGTCGCCCGTGCTGCGGCGCGGATCGCTATGGGCGCCACCGTCGCGCCGACCGCCGCCGCATTGCATGACATTGCCGGAGACGGGGCTCGCTTCGCCGCAATGCTTTCCCGGCATGTCCGAAGGCTGGGCGGGACACCGATTCCGCGAACCGGGGACTTCTTCGGGGAGTTCCTCGCCTTGGAAGGAGCGGGATCCCGGCTGGAGCTGCTGAGCCGCGGTCAGGCATGGGTCGTCCGCAAGGTTCGCGAAGCCCTGCCCATCATCGCCGACGATGAGCTTCGGAGCGATCTCCGGCGCACGCTCGAAGGGCATGAGCAAGTCGTCCGGCGCCTGCTGGAACTGGACCCGCAGCGGCACGTCGCCGGCGAGGGCGCGACGATGGACGCAGGCGTGCCCGGTTCCGCGGACTACATCGCCGATCTCGGCGCATCGCAGGCGAACTGCGCGCGGGCGTGGGACGAATATTGCGCCGCGATGTCGCTTTACGGCCGCGACAGCGCGGAGGTCCTGACGGCCCATCACGAGTGGATGCACCTCAGGCAATTGCACGAATTCCAGCTCGAGATGGCGGCACTGTGGGGCACCAGGAACCGGCGCAGCCAGTGGCAGCCATGACGGCATCGGGCATGCCGGGGTGCCGTCTCCACGGCGGTTGCGAACCCTCTCTTTCGGACATGGTCGCCGATCCCATCGTCCTCGCCCTGATGGCAAGCGACGGCGTCTCTCGTGCGACGCTGGATCGTTTGATCGGCGTCGTCCGTGCAAACCTGGCGAAGCGGGGAACGGAAAGGGACGCGGAGCGCTGCGCCGCGCCCGCCGCCGCCATCCGCCCCGGATTGCTGCACCGACCGGAGGCGGAGGGTGGAACGCGAAGCGGAGGCGCCGCCGCCGCGGCGCGTGCCGCGCGTTGGGCCCTTTGATCGCGGCCGCGCGCCCGTCTTCCGCGGCCTTGCCGCCGCCAGCGGCCGCGACAGCGGCGCACGACGGCGCGGCCGGCTTCGCTACGCCGGCGCTTCGCCCTGCTCGCGCAACGCGATGCTCATGCGCACCAGGTCCGCGAAGCTCTCGGCGCGCATGCGCTCGACGACCCAGGTGCGGTAGGTTTCCACCGTGCGCACGCTGATGCGGAGCTCGGCCGCCACCTCCTTGTTCGAGCGGCCTGCGACGATCAGCCACAGGACCTGCTTCTGGCGCTCCGTCAGCGTGTCGTAGCGCCGCTTCAGCTCGCGCAGCTCCTCCGCCTTCGCGGCCGCTTCCGCGCCCTTCTCGAGCGCGGTGCGGATCGCCTGCACCAGGCGGTCCTCGTCGAACGGCTTCTCGATGAAGTCGAGCGCGCCCAGCTTGAGGGCCTGCACGGCAAGCTCGACGTCGCCGTGCGCGGTCAGCAGGATGACGGGACGCGGGTCGCCGCTCGCGCGCAGCGTCTGCAGCAGCTCCATGCCGTTGAGCCCGGGCATGCGCAGGTCGCTGAGCACGCACCCCGGCGCCGGCGGGGCGGCGAGGAAGGTGGCGGCGCTCGGGTAGCGCGACACCGCGATGCCCTTGGATTCGAGCAGCATGCCGACCGCCTCGAGGACGCCCGGATCGTCGTCGATGAGGGCGACCGTGTTCATGCCGGGACGCTCTCGTTCTTGAGGCGAAGCTTCACGACCGAGCCGGGCTGCCCGTGCTCGATCGATAGGCCGCCGCCATGCGCTTCGGCGACGGAGCGCGCGACCGAAAGGCCGATGCCGGTGCCGTCCGGCTTTGTGGTCACCAGCGGAACGGGCGCACGGTCGATCACGTCGCGCGGGAATCCCGGTCCGGTGTCGCGAATGGCGAACTCGATGGAACCCGGGTCCTCGGCGTGGACGTCGACCGTGATGGTGCCGCCCGTCCCGGCGCCGGCGATCGCGTCGATGCTGTTGTCGAGGATGTTGTAGAGCGCCTGCCGCAGCTGCACCGGGTCCCCGACGACGGTCTCCGCCCCGGTTGCCACGCGCGTGCGCAGCTTGATGGCGCCGACTTCGAGCCGGTCCAGCAGAAGCTCCTTCAGATCGCCCAGGATCTGCTCCGTCCGCATGGGCTGCGGCCGGGCGGCCTGCCGGCGCAGCAGGCTGCGGGTGGAGCTGATGATCGCGCTCGCGCGGTCGCATTCGGAACGGATGCGGCCCATCGCGGTCATCGCACTCTCGTACTGGCCGCTCGCGACAGCGTCGCGCGCGATGCCGGCGAACGTCTTGATCGAGGTGATCGGCTGGTTGACCTCGTGCGCGATGGTGGTGGCGACCTCGCCCATCGAGCGCAGCCGGAGCGCGCGGCTGAGCGCCAGCTGCTGATGCGCGAGCCGCGTCAGCGTGGCCTGCCGTTCGCCCACCAGGCTGCCGAAGACGAGACCTGTTGCCGCCAGCGAGATCATCAGCGTCTGGAACGACATCAGCTCGACGCCCGGGCCATGGCTGAGGCGGATGGCGATGACGAGGCCGACCTGGATGACCGCGAGCGCGAGGCTGGCGCCGGCGAGACCGGCCCGCAGCGTCGACCAGAGCAGCGGCACGAACAGCAGATAGAACAGCTGATACGCGCTGGCATGCGGCAGGGCAAAGATCGCCACCAGGGCAAGGACGGTCGCTGCGATCTGCAGCGCGGTCTCCCAGTTCGGCAGCGGCCAGCGCGGGCGGCTGAAGATCAGCAGGACGAGCGGGGTGACGACGAGGCAGCCGATCAGGTCGCCCACCAGGAAGCGCAGGAAGCCTTCGGCGACCTGCCAGGCCGCGAGGAATCCCGCCCAGCCCAGCGTGCCGACATAGCTGCCGGCCGCCATGGCCGCGGCGGCGACCGCCGTCAGCATCAGGATCAACACGTCCCTGACCGAAGAGAGACGCAGGTCGAGCCGTCCGTGCGCGCGCGCATACAGCCCCGCCGCCAGATAGCTTCCTCCGATCAGCAGACCTTCGAACACGTGCACCATGGCGGGCACGGAGCCGCTGCGGACGATGAAGCCGGCGGCCACCGGGGCAAGCAGCACGGCCGGCGCGTGCCGCAGGCCGCCGAGCAGCACGACGGCGAGCGCCAGTCCCTGTCCCGGGCTCCACGGCGTGATCGCATGCCCCTGGTAGGCTTCGATGAAGCTGACATAGTCGAGCCCGACATAGGCGGCGACGTAGCAAAGCCCCGTCAGAAGCGCGTTCCGCGGCAAGAGCCTCTCCGATTTCGCTGGGGTGGTTATTTATCGGCCTCCCCGCCAGGGCTTTCATCCTGTGGCAACTACGGAGGTATCAACCGTTCGGTATCGTTTGCGAGATAGCCCCCACAGCTTGTCATCCCCCGCTCCGACGTCAAGGTTCCAGCCATGCGGAGCATCGATGGGCACCGCGGCATGGATACGGGCGCTCGGGACAGCCGCATTTCCGCTTCGGCATTTTCCACGAAGCCGGAGGCACGCCCGCAAGCCGACGAAGCCGGCGCGGGCGGCAGGGACGCGCGCGCGTTTCTCGCGTTCGCCCGGCGCCTGGAGCGCAATTGGCCGCTGTCGGCAGCGATCATCCTCCTCGCCATCGTCGCCCTTTCGTTCTTCAAGTCCGGCTAGGTCCCGGACATGCCGCGCAGCCACCGCAACGGACAACGCCGGCGCGGGCCCGTGGAAGGGTTCGACCGCCCTGCCGCGGCGCGCGGCACCGACCCGGGAGCGCATCCGATACCGAGGCAGCCCGCATGTCCCTCGCGCTGATCGTCCTGATCCCGTTCCTGGCGGCGCCGCTCATGCCTGTCGCGGCGCGGGCGGGCAGGGGCATCTGCGCGCTTGCGGCCGGGCTGGCGACGTCGCTGTCGCTCGTCCTCCTCCTGGCCGCCGCGCCTTCCGTGTTCGCCGGCTCCGCCCACCGCTGGAGCGCCGCTTGGCTGCCGCAGCTCGGATTGTCCATCTCCTTCGCCCTCGACGGGCTCGCCTTCTTCTTCGCCTTCCTGATCCTCGCGATCGGGGTGCTGATCATCGCCTATGCGCGGTTCTATCTCGGACCCGCCGATCCGATCGGCAGGTTCTACGCCTATCTCCTCCTGTTCCAGGGGTCGATGCTCGGCATCGTCCTCAGCGACAACGTCCTCCTGCTGCTGGTGTTCTGGGAGCTGACCAGCCTCAGCTCATTCCTGCTGATCGGCTACTGGAACCACCTGCCGCAGTCGCGCCAGGGCGCGCGCATGGCGCTGGTCGTCACCGGCGGCGGCGGCTTCGCGCTGATCGCCGGCATGCTGCTCCTGGGCGGGATCGCCGGCTCCTACGAGCTCGGCGACATCCTGCTTCAGGGCGACGCGATCAAGGCCTCGCCGCTCTATCTGCCGGCGCTGGCCCTGATCCTCATCGGCGCGTTCACCAAGTCGGCGCAGTTCCCCTTCCATTTCTGGCTGCCGCACGCCATGGCGGCGCCCACGCCCGTGTCGGCCTATCTGCATTCCGCCACGATGGTGAAGGCAGGCATCTTCCTGCTCGCGCGGCTGTGGCCGGCGCTCGCCGGCACCGACGCGTGGTTCCTCGTCGTTTCGCTCGCCGGCCTCGCGACCATGGCGATCGCGGCCTGGATCGCCTGCTTCAAGGACGACCTCAAGGCGCTGCTCGCCTTCTCGACGGTCAGCCATCTCGGCCTCGTCACGATGCTGCTGGGGATCGGCACGCCGACGGCCGCTGCCGCCGGCGTGCTGCATATCCTCAACCACGCGGCGTTCAAGGCGGCGCTGTTCATGAGCGCGGGCATCGTCGACCACGAGACCGGCACGCGCGATCTGCGCCGGCTGGGCGGACTTCTGTGGCTGATGCCGGTGACCGGCACGCTGGCGCTGATCGCCTGTGCCGCCATGGCGGGCTTCCCGCCGCTCAGCGGCTTCCTGTCGAAGGAACTCATGCTGGACGCGGCCGCCGAGACCACGTATCTCGGCCTTCCCTGGCTGTTCCCGCTGGTGGCGACGGCCGGCGCGGCGCTGTCCGTCGCCTATTCCGCGCGGCTGGCGTTCGCGGCGTTCGTTTTCCGACCGCGGCACGAATTGCCCAACCATCCGCACGACCCGCCGGTCGGCATGTGGGCGCCGGTCGCGGTGCTGGTGGCGGCCGCGATCGCGATCGGCGTCTGGCCGGGCCTCGCCGAGGGCTTCGTCGCGGCCGCCGCGCGCGCGACGACGGGCGGGGCGCTGACCGAACTGCATCTCGCCCTGTGGCACGGCTTCACGCCGGCGCTGGCGATGAGCCTGACGGCGACCGCCGTCGGCTTTTCCCTCTTCTGGCAGCACGGCCGGATCGAGCGGGTGCGCGCCGCGCTGCCGCGTCCCGAGGCGAAGCGCCTGTTCGACGCGGCCTTCGACGGGCTGGTGCGCGCGGCGGAGCGCGCCATCGCCGCCACCCACACGCAGGTGCTCCATCATCACGCCAGCGTGGCCGTGATCGCGATCGTCGCGGCGGCGGGCGCATGGTTCCTCCTGGCGCCGCATGCCCCGGGTGGCCGGGCCACGCTGCCGGCGACATTCCCCGCCGTCGCCGCCTGGCTGGTTCTCGCGGTCGTCGCGGCCGCGCTGGTGCTGCGCCACCGCGACCGGCTGCAGGCCGTCATCCTCACCAGCGTGGTCGGGCTGATCGTGTCGCTGACCTTCCTGCAGTTCTCGGCGCCCGACCTGGCGCTGACGCAGGTCTCGGTCGAGGTCGTCACCACGATCCTGATGCTGCTCGCCCTCAACCTGCTGCCGAAGGAGACGCCGGCCGAGACGCGCGCCGGCTGGCGCGGCTTCGACGCGGCGGTCGCGATCGCGGTCGGCCTGGGCGCCGGGGCGCTCGCCTATGCGCTGATGACGCGCGACGTCGCCGCGATCTCGACCTACCACGTCGCCCAGTCCAAGCCCGCCGGCGGCGGAACCAACGTGGTCAACGTCATTCTGGTCGATTTCCGCGGCTTCGACACGTTCGGCGAGATCATCGTCCTGGGCATCGCGGCGCTCGCGATCTACGCCCTGCTCGATTCGGCCCTGCGTGGCGCCTCGGCGCGCCGGCTCGCCGCCATGCGGCCGGGCGAGGAGAGCCGCGACGCGCATCCGCTGCTGCTGGTGGTCACGACGCGGATCCTGCTGCCGCTCGCGATCACGGCGGGCGCGTACATCTTCTTCCGCGGCCACAACATGCCCGGCGGCGGCTTCATCGCCGGGCTGGTCGTCGCGATCGCGCTTATCATGCAGTACATGGCGAGCGGCCATGCCTGGGCGGCCGCGCGCGCGCGCTTCGACGCGCACGTGATGATCGGCGGCGGCGTGCTGGTCGCCGGCCTGACCGGCGCGGGCGCATGGCTGTTCGGGCGTCCCTTCCTCACCAGCACCTTCGGCCACGCGCACCTTCCCCTGATCGGCGAGGTGGAGCTCGCGTCGGCTGCGGCCTTCGATCTTGGCGTGTTCCTCACCGTGGTCGGCACGGTGCTCCTGTCGCTCGCGACGATTTCCCGCGTCGAGCAACGGGCGGAAGGCCCCCAGCCGCCGCGGCAGCGCCGCGAACCCCGGCCGCGGCGCAGCGCCAAGGCCGCGCCTCAGCGCAGCCTGGTTCCGACCGAGGGGGACTGATCATGGAAGCGCTGGTGGCAAGCGGTATCGGCATCCTGACGGCGGCTGGCGTGTACCTGCTCATGCGCCGGCGCACCTTCCCGGTCGTCATCGGCCTGTCGCTCCTGTCCTATGCGGTCAACGTCTTCCTGTTCGCGACGGGACGCCTGGTCGTGGACCGGCCGCCGATCGTCGGCGCGTCCGCGGCGCCGGTCGACCCGCTGCCGCAGGCGCTCGTACTGACCGCGATCGTGATCTCGTTCGGCATGACGGCGCTGATCGTCGTGCTGTCCCTGCGCGGCTTCCTCGAGAGCGGGTCGGACCGGGTCGACATGTCGGCGCCGGACGACGACGAGCCCGCCGACCCGTCCTTCGCGGAGGAGCGCCGATGAACCAGTGGCTGATCGCGCCCGCCGTGCTTCCCGCGCTCACGGCGTCCATCCTGGTCCTGGCGGTGCGGCACAACCTGGCCGCGCAGCGCGTCCTGTCGCTCGCGGCGACCGCGCTGCTCCTCGCCGTCGCCGCCGGGCTCTTCTGGGTCGCGCGCACCGCCGCGCCGCTGCCCTACCTGCTGGGCGACTGGCCGGCGCCGTTCGGGATCGTGCTGGTGGTCGACCGCCTGTCGGCCACCATGCTGCTGCTGAGCGCCGTGCTCGCCTTGTTCGTGCTGCTCTACGCCGTCAACGGCTGGGACGCGCGCGGCCGGCACTTCCACGCGCTGTTCCACTTCCAGCTCCTCGGCATCAACGGCGCGTTCCTCACCGGCGACATCTTCAACCTGTTCGTCTTCTTCGAGGTGATGCTGATCGCGTCCTACGGCCTGATGCTGCACGGCGGCGGCGCACGTCGACTCAAGGCCGGCTTCCAGTACGTCGCCGTCAACCTGATCGGGTCGGTGGTGTTCCTGTTCGCGGTCGGCCTGATCTACGCCGTGACGGGCACGCTCAACATGGCCGACCTTGCCGTCAAGGCGCCGCAGGTGGAAGCGGGCGACCGCGCGCTGCTGTCGGCGGGCGCCGCGCTGCTGCTCGGCGTTTTCGTCCTCAAGGCGTCGCTGGTGCCGCTGCACTGGTGGCTGCCGATCACCTACGCGGCCGCACCGGCGCCCGCGGCGGCCCTGTTCGCCATCCTGACCAAGGTCGGGGCCTATTCGATCATCCGGGTGTTCGGGCTGGTCCTGGGCGGCGAGGACGGCGGGTTTTCGACATTGGCCGGCAGCATTCTGGTGCCGGCGGCGATCGTGACCCTCGCGGTCGGCGCGATCGGCACGCTGGCGAGCCGCAATCTACTCGACCTCGTGTGCTTCGCCGTCGTCGCCTCGATGGGCACGCTGCTCATCCCGCTGGGCCTGTTCCGGTCCGACGCGCTCGGCAGCGGCTTGTACTACCTCCTGCACAGCACCGTGATCGCCGCGGCGCTGTTCCTGCTGGTCGACCTGCTGGCCGAGCGCCGCGGGCGCCTGGGCGACGCGTTGCAGCCGGGACCGGTGCGGCAGCAGCATCTGCTGGCGGGGCTTTTCCTGGTCGCGGCCATCGCGCTGGTGGGGATGCCGCCGCTGTCGGGCTTCATCGGCAAGCTGCTCATCCTCGAAGCCAGCCGCGGAACGGGGCAGGGGGCCGCCATCTGGGGCGCCATCCTCGTCTCCAGCCTCGTGCTGCTCGCGGCCTTCGCGCGCTCGGGCAGCGTGCTGTTCTGGAAGAGCCCGCCGTCGGAGCGCGCGCCGGCGCAGGGCGCCGGCGCGGTGCCCTTCCTCTGCCTCGCCGGCCTGCTCGCCTTGACGGTCCTGCTCAGCGTCTTCGCCGGCCCGGTCATGGCCGAGCTCGACGCCGTCGCCGCGCAGGCGGGCGACCGCGATCTCTATATCCGCGCGGTCCTCGGCTCGGCCCCGGCGACCGGGAGCGGCGCGTCATGAGGCGCCGGCTGGTTCCGCACCCGCTGCTGACCGCGACGATCGCGCTGGTCTGGATGTTCCTGGTCAACGACATCTCGCCGGCGAGCGCCGTGGTCGGGCTCGTGGTCGGCATCGCCGTGCCGCTGCTGACGGGCGTCTTCTGGCTGAAGCGCCCGCCGGTGCGCCGGCCGCTCGCGATCGCGGAGTACATGGCGATCGTGCTGTGGGACATCGTGGTCAGCAACGTCCAGGTCGCCCGGCTGGTGCTGTTCCGCCGCGGAGCGGACCTGCGCTCCCGCTTCGTGTCGGTGCCGCTCGACCTCACCTCGCCCGAGGCGATCACCGCGCTCGCCGGCACCATCACCATGACGCCCGGCACGCTGACGGCGGACGTGAGCGCCGACCGCCGGGCGCTGCTGGTGCACTGCCTCGACACCGCCGATCCCGGCGCGACCGCCGCCGCGATCAAGCATCGCTACGAACGGCGCCTGAAGAGGATCTTCGAATGATCGAAACCGCCGCCATGCTCGCCCTCGGCGCCGCCTCCGTGGCGGTGCTGCTGAATCTCTACCGGCTGCTGGCGGGCCCGGGGATCGCCGACCGCATCCTGGCGCTCGACACGCTGACGATCAACGCCATCGCCCTGGTCGTGATCTTCGGCATCCTGTTCAACACGGGCATGTACTTCGAGGTGGCGCTGCTGTTCGCAATGGTGGGGTTCCTCGGCACCGTGGCGCTCTGCAAGTACCTCTTGCGCGGCAACGTGATCGAGTGAGGGTGGGATGCATCTGATGGTGGAGCTGGTCACGGCCGCGCTCATCCTGGGCGGCGCCTTCTTCCTGCTGGTGGGTTCCTTCGGGCTGGCCAAGCTGCCGGACACGATGCGGCGGCTGCACGGGCCGACCAAGTCGACCACGCTCGGCATCGGCTGCCTGCTGATCGCCTCGATGATCCATTTCCTGGTCGGGCGCGGCACGCCGTCCGTGCACGAACTTCTGATCACGCTGTTCCTGTTCCTGACCGCCCCGGTCAGCGCGCACATGATCGCGAAGGCCCATATCCTGCGCGATCGGGCGACCCGGCGGGACCTGCCCGAATCCGGCCAGGGAGACGGCTGGGCGACGCTCGCCGCGCCGAGCCGGACAACGGGCGAAACCGCCGCCGTCCGGCAGCGGGCGGTCTAGCCCTTGCCGCAGTGGATCTGGCCCGTCCGCGGGTTGCGGTGGCAGCCCGGCGGGATGGCCGGCGCGGTCGGCTGGGGCGTGTGCGCCGGCGGCTGGCTCAGCACGAACACGCAGCCCGAGCCGGTCCAGGTGAAGCCGATGTTGCAGCCGCAGAAATACTGGCCCGTGGCGACGTTGTAGTTCTTCAGCACGCTGTTCGGGTATTGCGCCGCGCATTGCTGGCGCGCCCAGTTGGCGAACTGGGCGTCGTTCAGGCAGGCGTTCTGTCCGGCGTTCCAGGTGAAGCCCCCGACGCACACGCAGGTGTAGTTGGTGCCGTCGGTGAAGTTCGCCTGGGTATTCGGGAACTGCGCCTGGCAGCGCCGGTTCGCGGCGGCGACGATCAGCGCCACGTTGACGCAGGCCGTGCGGCCCTCGTTCCAGACCGTGCCGCTCGGGCAGTTGCAGGTCGACGCGCCGGTCGACTGGTCCAGGGTCGCGACCACGCTGCCCGGGTATTTCTGATTGCAGACCTGCTGGGCGTGCTGCTGCATCTCGCCCGGGTTCAGGCAGCGGTTGAGCTCCTGGCGATAGATCGTGCCGCCGGGGCACTTGCAGCTGCCGCTCCCGGTCTCGGGGTCGTAGCGCTCGGGGACGCTGCCCGGCGTCTGCTGCTGGCAGAACTGCGCCGCCTGCTGCTGCGCCGTGGCCTGGTCGACGCAGGCGCCGCGCGCGGGCACGTAGCCCTGGTTGCAGCGGCATTCGTAGCTTTGCGCGCGCGCGTCGACGTTGACGGCGGAGCTGTTCGGCCGCTGCGCCGCGCACTGGCGGTTGGCCTCGGCGGTGAACTGGGCGTCGTTGATGCAGCGCCTGCCATCGGCGGTGAAGAAGTAGCCCCGCTCGCACACGCAGCGCGCCTTCTTCGTGGCCTTGTCCCACACGGCCGTGGCGTGGGCGATGCGCGCGGCGCATTCCCTCTGCGCCTCGGCCAGGGCGGTCGCCTCGGCGCCCGCCTGCCGGTCGATCTGCGAGCGCGCGGCGGCGACGCAGATCTCGGCGTTGGCCGCGGCATCGTTGGCGGCTTCGGCATAGATCGAGGCGACCTCGACCGTGGCGTTTGCGTCCGCCTCGGCGCCGCTGAGGACGGCGACGATGCCGCCGAGGTCCGGCGGCGGCAGGCCCTCGGCGCTCTGCTTCAGGCCGTCCAGCGTCGCGGCGGCCTCGGCCGCGGCCTGCGCCTGCGCGTCGATCAGGGCCGTCACCTCGCCGGCGCAGGACGCCGTCGCGCCGCGCGCGGCGGCGATGCGGCCGAAGGCGGCCTCCATTCTGGACCATAGCTCCTTGGCCGCCGGCAGGTCGCCGGCCGGGTCGAGCTGCCTGCGTCCGGTCTCCAGCAATGCGCCGCCGCGGGCATAGGCGCCCAGCACGCGGTCGCTCCAGGCGGCCTGCGCCTGCGTCGCGCGCTCGCGCGCCTCGGCGAGCTTGGCGGCGATGGTGCCATGGCGCTGCGCCAGCGCGGCGATCTCCTCGGCGATGGTGATCTCGGGCGGCGTGTAGCCGGCCAGCAGCGCGCCGACCTGGCCGGCGGCGGCGCGCAGGTTGCCCAGCGTGCTGCCGGCGCTCCCGGCCGCGCTGCGGCTCGCGCCGAGCGATTGCTGCGCCCGCTGCAGCAGCGTCTGCGCCTGGGCGCCGGCGGGTTCCGCGACGATGGCCTGCGCCGACTCGCACGCCTTGAGCGCGGCATCCTCGGCCTGGTTGCGCGCCTGCACGACAAGCTCGGCCGCGAGCATCGCCTGCTGCTGGATCTGCTGCGCCTGCTGCGCGCGCCGGCGCGCGTCCTCGACCTGCTGCCTGGCGGACGCGATCCGCCCCGGCATCGCGGCGGCGGCGGCCTGGATCGCGTCCGCGATCGCCTTGGCTTCGCCCGCCGCGGCGCGGCCTTGCGCGCAGGCCTCGCGTATCCCGGCCGCGGCCGCCTCGGCCTCGGCCGCGGCGGCCTCGAGCTGCTCCAGCGTCTTGCGCGCCTCGCTCAGGTCGAACGCGTCGTCGAACGGGATCGCCAGGGTGAGCCGGAACGACTGCACGAACGGCACCTGCCCGTAGGAGACGACGCGGTCGTCGACCGTCTCCGCCTCGCTGGTCTTGCCCCTGGCGCTGGCGGACAGGCGCACCGACAGCGACGCGGTGCGCGTCAGCGCATGCACCACGAACGCGCCGCTGCCGTCGGCCCGGGTGACGGCGCAGCCGGGAAACTCCTCGCCGCCCGATACCGACACCGACAGCGACGCGCCGGCGCAGTCGGGGCATTGCCGGCCGCGGTCGCCCTTGTCGCGCACCTCGCCGTCGATGCGCAGCAGCGACAGCTCGGCCAGGCGCGCCTGGGCGTCGGCGTAGGTCCGGTGCACGCGGCCGGATCCGGCGCCCGAGGCGCCGACGCCGCTGCCGCCGCGGCTGTGCTCCTCGACATAGTTGATGGCGTAGAGGATCTTGAGGACGCGGGTCAGCTCGGAGTCGCCGTCGAGCAGCGCGTAGGTGGCGCCGCCGAGCGAGAACGAGGTCTGCAGGGCGATGCGGTCGGCGACGAATTTCTCGAACTTGTCGCGGTCGCATTTCGGGTCGCCGTATTCGGACAGGCCGCCGCGCAGCGCGCTGAGCCGCTCGAGCACGAAGTCGACCGTCGCGTCGGCCTCGCGGCGCAGTCCCGCGATGCCGCTGCCGTGCTTCTCGGCCTGGAACGGCGCGTTGAAGACGTAGGCGATCGTGGCGACGTCGTCCTCCTTTTCGGCATAGGCCGCGTAGCGGCTGCCCAGCGCGCCGGCGTCCTGGATCAGCTCGCGCGCGGCGTACACGCCCGAGGTGCCGCCGCCGGCGGCGATCCCCTCGACGTAGCGGCCCTGGTTGCGGTCGCCGGCGGCGGCGAGGAAGAAGTAGATCCGGCTGTCGTTCGGGTCGAAGCGGACATAGACGTCTTCCTGCCAGTTGCGCCTGCCCGTCTTCGGGTCGGGCTCGCCCGGCACGGCCATCGGGCAGAGCAGCATGTCGCCGGCGAACTGCGCGCGGAACTGGACGGCGCGCGCGTCGCGCGTGTCGTGCGTGCCGATGCCGATGCAGTAGTCCTCGCGCCCGCGGATCTGCTCCTCCAGCTCCTTGACCTTGCCCAGCATCGCCGTGCCGACCCGGCCGTACTCGGCGACGATCTGGCCGAACAGCGAGACGATCGGGATGTTGCTGCGCTGGCCCACGCCGCCCACCAGCTCCATCAGCTGGAACAGGTTGCCGATCTTGACGACGCCGTCGTCGGTCTGGAACGCGTCCTTGAGCAGCGTGATCGCGTCGGTGATCTCGCTGGTGATGCCCCAGCGCTCCTTGAACGTCTCGAGCCTGCGCTCGTAGTTGCGGAAGCGGCGCACGTAGTCGCCGGAGAAGCCGTATTTCTTCAGCGCGTCCGCGATCGGCGTGCCGCCGACCTTCACCTCCTCCGCGACGCGGGTGAAGCGGTCGTACTTGTCCCTGGCGTCGTCGTA
Source organism: uncultured Rhodospirillaceae bacterium (assembly GCA_964557415.1). GTDB lineage: Bacteria > Pseudomonadota > Alphaproteobacteria > JAEULC01 > JAEULC01 > JAEULC01. The sequence goes on along the minus strand of CAZLBB010000107.1, from coordinate 2,609 downwards.
CAGGGCCTTCAGCCCGTTGGCGATGTCGTAGGAGCCGTCGGTGAGCACCCGGTGGATCGACGGGAAATGCTCCTTCAGGTACGCGTTCACCGCCCTGGCGGCGTCGTTCTTCGGGTCGTTCAGCCACTTGATCGCGCGGCCGATCTTCTTGTTGGGCGTGTCCTCGTCGCCGGCGGCGGGCTCGGCGTCGTCCGCGGCGCCGAACTGCGCCTGGATCTTGTCGCCCAGCCAGGCGAGGAATTGCGGGTAGAGAGCCTGCAGCGCGGACGGCAGGCTGCCCTGGACCGTCTCGCTCACCGCCGTGGCGCCGGCCTGGGCGGCCTCGATCATCGCCTCCTTCAGATAGAGGCAGCTCGACAGGTAGAGCGCCTTGAGATCGACCGTGACGCCGCCGTAGCTCTGCCTGCCGCCGCCGCCCGCGCGCTCGACGATCAGCTCGCAGACCTCCTTCTCCGGCAGGTCCAGGATCAGGACGGTCTCGTTGGCGACCAGCAGCAGCGGGCGCGGCGCGCCGGACGCGCCGGCTTGCGTGGCGACGGCGAGCGCAAGCGCGAAAGCGAGAGGGCCCGCGAGGGCCAAGCATCGTGATGCCATCTCTTCTCCGCCGGAACCGTCGCCGGCGCCCCTGTCAGTTCCTCCCGCGGCAGCTGATCCGGGCAAACCCGACGCAGCCGGGCTGTTCGCAATACAGCTTGTCGCCCAGCACGTAGCTGCGCTGCCCGGGCCGGGCGCGCTCGAACGCCGCCGCCGCGGTGAAGCCCGCGAGGCGGCAGAACGCGTCGGCGGCAGGCTTGCCGCAGTCGCGGCCCCAGTGCAGGCAATGGTCGACCAGGGCCTGGTTCACGCGCGGCGCGCGGAACTCGCCGGGCGCCTGCGCGCCCGCCTTCGAGGCCGGCGCCTTGCTGCCGGTGCCGATGCAGGCGATCGCCGCGAAGCTGCTGCAATCGGGCAGGTCGCAGATCTGGTCGTCCGAGATGATGCGCGTCGGCGGCACGCCCGTCGCCCGGGTGAACGCCCCGGCGCCGGCATAGCCCTGGCGCAGGCAGAACTCGTCGGCCGCCGGCTGGCCGCAGTCGCGCGCCCAGCTTAGGCACCAGTCCAGCCGCACGCCGCCGATGCGCGGCTCGGCGTAGCGGCCGTCGGCGGGCCGCCCGGGAGACGCCGGCGCGGCGGGGGCCGCGGCGGATGCCGCGGGCGGAGGCTTCGGCGCGGCCGGCGCTTCCGGCATCACCACCTGCGTCTTCGCCGGCGGCGCCGATTTCAGCGCGTCGATGCGGCGGCGCGCCTCGTCGGCGTGGGCGCCCTGTGGAAACCGCTTCAGGTAGCGCTCGAACAGCGCGGGATCGTCGCCGCCCTTGATCGTGTTCCACAGCACATCGTCCCACTTCACCTGGGCGACGCGAACGGCGGCGGGCGGGTCGGCGGCGTCGGCGCCGCCGATCCAGGCGCAGGCACAAAGCGCCAGGGCTCCGGCAAGCAGACGGGCCGCGGCCATGGGCGCACCTCCTCATCCCTGCTCGGGCGGATGGTCGCCGTCCTACCTGGCTGGATGTGCGGTTCTGCTGCCCGCGCGACGGTGCCCCCGGAAACCGGCTCCGGCCCTGGACCGGATCGAGCACGACTGTTGGACGTTATCACCGCGGCCCTGTGCGCGCCAGCGGCCGGTGCTGCTGGCGCACTGACGGCCTGCGCAGGACGGTCGCCCGTCAACGCTTGCGAACGGCGGTTTTGCGCTTGGCCGGCGCCGCGCGCTTCGTCGGCGACTTCGCCCGCGCGGATCGCGGCGTGGGCGCCAGCAGCTCGGCCAGCACATGCGCGTGCGTGCCGGCGTCCGCGCGCGTGGCGGTGAGCAGCGTCACGGCGCCGCGGCGCGCGATCGCGCGCAGGCGCTCGAGGATCCCGGCGGCTTCGGGCGCGGCCAGCTCGAGGCGATAGCGGCGGCGGAACTCGGGCCAGCGCTCGGGCTCGTGGCCGTACCATTGGCGCAGCCCGGTGCTGGGCGCGGCCGCCTTGGCCCATTCGTCGATGCCGGCCTTGGCGCGCGCGATCCCGCGCGGCCACAGCCGGTCGACCAGCACGCGATGCCCGTCCGAGGCCGCGCGCGGCTCGTAGACCCGTTTGATCGCGACCATGCGCCGATCTCCCTCGTTCAAGCCGGCGCCGCCGGCGGCGGCTGGTGGTCGACCTCGTCCAGCGCCAGCAGCAGCGACGCCACGCGGTTGGCCGAGGATGTCCACTCGGCGATGCGGTTGTAGCTGTCGGTGATCCAGTTGAACGCGCCCTGGACCAGCACGAAGGCCGCGGCCGCCTGGACCACTTCCCCCAGCGTCATCGTGCCGGCGAGATATTTCGGCGCGCACAGCAGCAGGCCGACGACCGGCGCCAGCACGGTGTTGCTGTGCGAGACCGACGTCACCCGCATGAGCTGCCAGCACAGCGCCAGCCATTGGGCGATGACCTCGTCCAGCGCCGCGCCGATGACGCGGCGCCCGTCCCTGCGGCCGTCCGGCAGCGCCGTCCCTTCGCCGCTCTCGCGCAGGTGCGTGCCCCTGGCCCTGAGATCGGCCTCGGCGCGCTTGTTCTCCTCGAGCACCCGCGTCAGGGAATGG
>CAZLBB010000106.1:0-20206 GCA_964557415.1 uncultured Rhodospirillaceae bacterium | reverse complement strand
ACCTGGGAATGGCGGAATCAAAATCCGCTGCCTTACCACTTGGCTACGCCCCACCGGCGGACATCGCTTTGGACGTCCTGGCGCGCGGCACCTTAGCGCCGGCGCGGGCCCTTCTCAACTGGCCGGTTCCTCAACCGTGCGGCCCGAATTCCGCCGCCGGGGGCCGGTCGTGGGTGCGCCAGTAGAAGACCGTGGCGTTGAGCAGCGCGTCGACCGTCCTGCCGTCGCGCGCGAGCGGCAGCACGATCACCTCCAGCTCCGAGACGTGGCGGTGGTGATAGATGGTCGGCGCGCCGCGGCGCCAGTTGGGCGCCCCGGTCTCGACCGCCTGGGTCATGAAGGCCTCCATGCGCGCCCGCGTGGCCAGGTCGGCGACGGCCTCGTGCAGCCACTGGCCGGTGCGCACCGGCGCGCCGGCCTCGACCAGGGCCGTGCCCATGACGCGGTAGAAGAAGCGCATCGGATCGCGCGCCACGTCGACCAGCCAGACATTGGCCAGCAGGCGCGGCACGGCGGTCGGGTCGAAATGCTGCCGCCCGGGCAGGCCGTGCGCCGGACGGATCGCGCGCCAGTGCTCGTACAGCGCGCGGACCGTCGGGTGCATCTGTTCCGGTGCGGGAAGGCTCATCAACCAGCCCTTGGGTGGCTGCCGATCGCGACGGATGCAACGCAATGGCGCCCGACCGGCTGTTCGCCCCAAACTAGCGCAACAATTGCTGGCGGTCACTATAGGGTGATTCGCGCCGCACCAAGGGCTGGACCTTGGATATATCGCCCGCCAGGTCGCCCGCGGCACGCCCGGGCCTCGGCGCGACGGCACAAGCGCGCGACGCGGCGCCGAACGGGTCGTCGTGCTTCGGGCCCGCCCGATCGGACGCCACCGTGCTCGCCGCCGCCGAGCGTGTCGACCCGGCAGGACGCATGGTGCCTGCTCTCAACCGGTGCCCGGGCGGCCGCCTCAGCAAGAACCTCGCCGCCAGGCAATCCACGAGCGGCGCCTCCCGCGAGAAGGAAAAGGGGGCCAAAGTCGCCTGTGCCCGCCGATCGGCCCCTTGCCTGCCGCCGGACGTGCGGCACGCGCGTCGCCTGCCATCGGACCCGCCGCAGCGTTCGCGTCGTGCCCGGAAAAAAAAGGGAGCGGTCGGACGGGTCCGGCCGCTCCCTCGATGTGCCGGCGATCCGATCAGTTCGGCAGGATCACCGTGTCGATCACATGGATGACGCCGTTGCTGGCGACCACGTCGGCGGCCGTCACTCGGGCGTCGTTGACCATGACGCCGCCCGTGGTTGCGTCGATCTTGACCGACTGGCCCTGTACCGTCTTGGCGTCGGTGGTCTTGCCGGCGAGCGCCGCGCTCATGACCTTGCCCGGCACCACGTGATAGGTCAGCACGCTGATCAGCTGCGCCTTGTTCTCCGGCTTGAGAAGATTCTCGACGGTGCCGGCAGGCAGCTTCTTGAAGGCCTCGTCGGTCGGCGCGAACACGGTGAAGGGGCCCGCGCCCTTCAAGGTGTCCACGAGCCCCGCGGCATTCAACGCCGCGGCCAGCGTATTGAACTGCCCGGCCTTCACGGCCGTGTCGACGACGTCGGCGGCCCGTGCGCCGACGGAACCGACCAGCAGGGCGGCGCCAACAACGGCACCGGCGAGTGCTCTACGGATCATTCCTGGTTCTCCTCTGACAAAGCAGGTTGGTGGTTGCAAGCCCAAGGAATACGAACCTGCTTCTGCGATGGATCAGCACATTCGCCTGCAAGTCCAGCGATCGCGCGAATGCCGGCGATCAGCTTCCCTGCCAGGCGATCGCACCCGTGGCCAGGAGCTCGTCGAGCAGGGCCATGGTCGCGCCGCTCGAGCTTTCGAACGGGTTCAGCTCGGCTCTCTCTCCGTACTTCAGGAGCAGCGCGCGATTGACTCTCTCCAGGTCGACGCGCCCCATCGTCCATTGGCCGAACCGTCGCTCGAATATCTCCTCGAAGGCGAGCAGGCGCACGTCGACGTGCCGATCGTCCCGGACGATCGCGTTGAACAGCCGGCAAACCTCGTCGCGCCCGCCTTCGAGCACTTGCACGAAAGTGTCATTGGCGAAGCACAGCAGCCCGGTCACGCCGACCCTGGGATTGTTCCTGCGCGACTGTTCCAGGATCGCGTCCAGCACGTCGGCGGAAACCGGCTTTGCGGCGCGGCTGGCATACAGGCAGCGAACGAGCATCGCGACCTCAATCGTTCGTGTTGATCAGCGAGAGGAATTCGCGCCGCAGAGCGGGATCCTTGAGGAAGGATCCGCGCATCACGCTGTTGACCATCTTGGAAGCCGTATCCTTGACGCCGCGCCAATGCATGCAGAAGTGATCGGCCGCCATCACGACCGCCAGCCCGTCGGGCTTGACCAGGTCCATGAGCAGCTCGGCAAGCTGCGTGATCGCTTCCTCCTGGATCTGCGGTCGCGACATGACCCATTCGGCAAGCCGCGAGTACTTGGACAGGCCTATCAGGTTCGAGTGCTGGTTCGGCATCACCCCGATCCACAGCCGCCCCATGATGGGACAGAAGTGATGGCTGCAGGCGCTGCGCACGGTCACCGGCCCGACGATCATCAGTTCGTTGAGGCTGGCGGCGTTCGGGAACTCGGTGATCGCCGGTATCGGCGCGAACCGCCCGCGGAATACCTCGAGCAGATACATCTTCGCCACACGGCGCGCCGTGTCCTGCGTGTTGTGGTCGTTCCGGGTGTCGATCACCAGGCTCTCGAGTACCGCGGCGAACTTGCCGGCGACCTCCTCCTGCAGGGCTTCGAGTTCTCCCGGCCCGATGAACGCGGAGATGTTGTCGTTCGCGTAGTACCGATGATTCGCCCGCCGCAAACGGGCGCGGATCAGGTCCGAAACCGGCCGGGTCGCATCCGCGTCGGTGCGATGGGTAGGATCGCTCATCAGGTCATGCCGCGAAGTGGCCGGCGCCGCGGCACCGCATGTTCCCCGAGGGCCGGCCCGCGCCGGCAGGCCTCGGTGCCGTCGCAACAGACGCGTTCCGCCCGGCGAGGAAGCGACATCGGCCACCGGGCTCGTTGCTGCGCATCGGAGATATGTCGATGGCGTGCCAAGCCCGTGCCATCCGGCGCGTCATGCGCCCCACACGTCGTCATAGCGCGCCGTGCCGTCCTGGTTGGGGTGGTCCCTATAGCTGCCCGATCGCCCGGCCTGGCGGAAGGTCAGTCCGGTGACGAGGAAACCGACGGCGACGAGCAGGTGCAGGGCGATGATCTCCCCGTACCACAGCCACGCGCCGGCGGCGGCGCAGAATATCGTCGCCCACATGGAGCCAAGGAGCGCCATAGCCTGGAATCGCTGCGCCGGCGGCAACGCCCGCAGCGGATTCGCGTCCGAGTCCATGATCGAGCGATACAGCGCCATCATGCTTCGACTCCGTTCCCGCTTGGTTGGGTGTCTTACGCGGCAGCTTGCCGGCCGGATCATCAGGGCGCGCCATGGCCGCCGCGGCGATCGCGCCGCTGCGACCGGTCGACCGCGAATGCGCTCGCCCATGCTGCCATGCGCGCCGCTGGGTTCTCGCCGCAGACGGGCCGCGGGCCGGTCGAAGCCGCTCCGACCCGCGTCGTCGAACGCGCCTGCGGATCCCGTGCCGCGCTAGCCCGGGATGATCCCGCGCTCCGCGGCCTCGGCGAGCGGCGCGCGATCATTCGCCGGCGCGCCGGCTGTCTGGCTGGAATAGCGGGGCTGAACGAGGCGCTCCGCCGCTGCGTGCGGCTTCATGAAGGCCAAGGTGACGGTTCCCAGTTCGATCCCGAACTTGCTGAACCGCCCGCGGTTGAGCAACACGCGCGAAGACTGGAGGAACATCCAGTCGTTGACTTGCACCGTGATCTTGCGGCCGGCGATCTCGAGATCCAGATCGTAGCGCCAGTTCAGCGCGTTGCCGGAGGCAGCTCCCACGGCCGTGCCGCCCACGCCGTCGGCGCGACCTTCATAGCCGTGCTCGCCGGTCTTGCGGATCGTCCACACGCGCCGGTCGGTTTCGCCGTCGCTGTAGCGGAACCGTTCGTCCAGGATCAGCTCGCGGCCGTCCCAGCTCCCCTTGATATCGACGGTGAACTGCCGCCGCAGGGTGCCGAAACGGTCCTCGAAGATGCCCCACGCCTCGGTGTCGCCCGCGAAGTACTCCTCGGGCACGAGCCGGAGCGTCGCATCCTTCAAATCGCTCTGTTCCATCTCCGTGCATCCACTCAGGACGGCCGCGGCTGTCAGCACGGCATGCGCCTGTCTCCCTGGGCTTTCCTGCTCGACTGCCCCGGGCCGGGTCGTCGGCGGTTCGATCGGCGGCGGATCGAGGCGTGCCGTTCGGCAGTCAGCGGGAAATGCCGGATCGGGCCGATCGCAAGCTGCTTGATTACGACGGGAACGAGCGCGTAGATCACCAGCAGGGAGACGCGCCCGCGCCCGGATGGCGCTGCCGCATCGAACCCGGCCGCTTCCAGGCCGGGAAGGGCGCAGCCGACGGCGAAGGCCGGGGCGAGCAGCTTCAAATCGACGCCGGAACCTTGGATATGTCGCCGACGAGATCGCCCGCCGCCACCCACCAGCCGGGCTCGGCGCCGGCCAGCGCCCGGGCCGCGCGCGCGGCCGCCGCGCGATCGGCGAACAGGCCGAAGCAGGTGGCCCCGCTGCCGGACATGCGCGCGAGCAGGCATCCTTCGCACCGCGCCAGGGCGGCAAGGATGCGGTCGATCGCCGGCACGAGCGCGATTGCCGGCGCGCTCAGGTCGTTGCGGCGCTCCTCGAGCAGCCTGGCCAGCGCGCGCGCGTCGCGCGGCGCCTGCGCGAAGCGCGCGGGCTCCGAGAACGGCCCGGTGCGCGCCTTGAACACCGGCGGCGTCGAAAGCGGCACGCCGGGGTTGACCAGCACGAGGCCGGCCGGCGGCAGGGCGGGCGCCGGCGCCAGCTTCTCGCCGATCCCGCCCATGTAGACGGCGCGGCCGCCGAGGCAGACCGGCACGTCGGCGCCCAGGGCGAGCGCGAGCTTGTTGAGGTCGCCGGCGGCGGGCGAGAGCTTCCACAAGGCGGCAAGCACGCGCAGCGCCGCCGCCGCGTCGGCCGATCCGCCGCCGATGCCCGAGGCGACCGGCAGGCGCTTGATCAGGCGCAGCCGCGCGCGCGGCTCCACGCCGCCGAGCTCGGCCAGGGCGCGTGCCGCGCGCAGGACCAGGTTGTCCGGCTCGGCCGTCAGCGCCGCGCCGAACGGCCCTTCCAGCTTCAGGCTCAGCCCGTCGCCCTCGACCGCGGTCACCGTGTCGTGCACGTCGGCGAAGGCGACCAGGCTGTCGAGCAGGTGGTACCCGTCTTCACGCCGGCCGACGACGTGCAGATAGAGGTTGATCTTGGCCGGCGCCGCGGCGCGATAGCCGCTGCGCGTCGTCACGGGCAGACGGGCGGTCACGACGCGCTCCCTCTTCGTCCTCCCTCCCCGCAAGGGGAGGGGGGACCAAAGTGCATTGCGATCATGGAGGAGCCGACGAGACGCCGCCGCTCAGCCGCCGCTCTTGCCCGGCGCCGCGGCGGTCAGGCCTTCCTTCAGCTTCTTCTCGATCTGCGCCAGCAGGTCGGCGTCGGGCTTGAGACCCTGCGCGCGCTGCCACTGGAAGCGCGCCTCCTGCAGCCGGCCGACCTTCCAGTAGGCGTCGCCCAGGTGGTCGTTGATGGTCGGATCCTGCGGCCGGAGCTCGACCGCGCGCTCGAGATGCTCGACCGCGCGCTCGTAGTTGCCCAGGCGGTAGTGCGCCCAGCCCAGGCTGTCGACGATGTAGCCGTCGTTCGGGCGCTGCTCGACCGCCTTGCGGATCATCTCCATGCCGCGGTCGAGGTTGATGCCCTGGTCGATCCACGAGTAGCCGAGGTAGTTGAGCACGTAGGGCTGGTTCGGCTGCAGCTCGAGCGCCTTGAGGAAATCGGCCTCGGCGCGCGGCCACTGCTTGGAGCGTTCCAGCGCGATGCCGCGCGTATAGAACATCGACCAGTGGCGCTCCTCCACCTTGCCGACGCGGGCCATCGCCTGGTCGTAGGCGGTAACGGCATCGGCGAACTTCTCGCGCGCGCGCAGCAGGTTGCCGAGCTGCGTCAGCGGATCGACCCGGTCGGCATGCTCGGCGCCCATGGCGCGCAGCAGCTTCTCGGCCTCGTCGAACTTCTCCAGCGCCTCCAGGTTGGCGGCGACCTTGAGGCGCGCCGACCAGCTGAACCACGACGCCGTCGGCACCGACTGGTAGAGGGCATTGGCCTCGGCGTGGCGCTGCTGCTGCTCCAGCACGCCCGCCACCATCATCTTGGCGGCGTCGAGGTCGGGCCTCAGATGCAGCGACAGGCGCGCGAGCGCGAGCGCGAAATCGGGGCTGCGCTCCTGCTGCAGGACGCTGGCGAAGTGGAACAAGGCCTCGGCCAGGCCCTCGCGCGCGTTGGCGACCACCGGCGCCGGCTTCCTGCCCGACTTGACCCGATCGAGCAGGATCTGCCCGATATAGCTCTCGGGGTTCTCCTGCGCGTAGCCCTCGTACAGCTTCTTCGCCTCGTCCGGCTTGCCGCGCCGCTCGTAGAAGCCGCCGATCGTCTCGGCCATGCGCAGCGGCATGCGCTGCAGCGCCGTGACGGTGGCGGCGTAGAGCTGCTCGGCCTCGTCGAAGCGCCTGGCCAGCTCCGCCACCATGCCCGAATGCAGGTCGCGCAGCACCGTGTTGCTCGTCCCCTCGGCCACGTCCTTCAGGCTGGCGATGGCGGCGTCGGTCTTGCCGGATCCCGCCTGCACCCAGCCGAGCGCGAGCGGCATCAGGAACTTGTTGATGTTGGCCCGGTTGACCTTGGCCAGGCGCTGCTCGGCGCCGGCCCAGTCGTTGGCGCGCACGCGCTCGATCGCGAGCAGCAGCGTGGCGATCGGCGCGTCGGCGGCCTCGCCCTGGGCGATGGGCTCGGCGTACTTGACGGCGTCGGCCACGCGGCCGGCGCCGACCAGCACCCAGAATACGCGCCGGCGCAGGATCTCGTTGTCCGGATCGTCCTTGAGCGCGCGCAGGAGGTAGTCCGCCGCCGCCGAGCGGTCGTTGAGCGTCATCGCGTGGCGCCCGGCCAGGTAGGCGCCGACCGAGGTCTCGGCCGGCGCCGGCAGCGCCTCGTCCTTGGCGGCTTTCGCCGCCTCGGCCAGCGCCGGCGAGACCAACGGCGAGGCCCAGGCCCACAGCAGCAGCAGCGCGGTGCCGTAGGGCAGGGCGTTCATGCGCGGGCGACAGGCCATCGAGGCTCCTTGGTCGGGCGCGTCCGCGACCGGGGTCGAGCGGATCGGGCCGGCAGATGCGGGATTTGGCCGGAGTTTAGCCCAGGGGCCGGGCGTTGCGAAAGCGTCGAGGTGCAAAGCGCGGTGATCGGCCGGTGGCGGGCAATCGGCGCTTGCTTCTTCGACCGCGGCCCCCTGCCCTCGCGGGACCGGTATCCCATCCGACCGATAGCCGCTGAATCGCTCTCGCCGGCGTCGGCGCGTTCAGCGGCTTGGAGAGCGGCCGACCTACATGTTCGGGTAGTTCGGCCCGCCGCCGCCCTCGGGCACGACCCAGTTGATGTTCTGCGCCGGGTCCTTGATGTCGCAGGTCTTGCAGTGCACGCAGTTCTGCGCGTTGATCTGCAGGCGCTTGCTTCCCTGTTCCTCCACCACCTCGTAGACGCCGGCCGGGCAGTAGCGCTGCTCGGGCGAGTCGTAGACGGCGTTGACCTCGCGCGACCACGTCTCGGCGTCGAGCAGCTTCAGGTGCGGCGGCTGGTTCTCCTCGTGGTTGGTGTTGGAGATGAACACCGAGGACAGGCGATCGAAGCTGACCTTGCCGTCGGGCTTGGGGTACTCGATGCGCGGGCACTCCGCCGCCGGCCTCAGCGCCTTGTGGTCCGGATGGTGATGCAGGGTCCACGGCGCCTTGCCGCGGAACAGGTAGGTGTCGATGGCGGCATTGGCCATGCCGGCGGCGAAGCCCCAGCGGAATCCGGGGCGCACGTTGCGCACGCGATGGAGCTCGTCCCACAGCCAGGACTGCCGCAGGCGCTCGGGGTAGCTCGTCACCTCCGCGTCGTCCGACCCTTCCTTCAGCGCGTCGAATACCGCCTCGGCCGCGACCATGCCGGACTTCATCGCCGTGTGGCTGCCCTTGATCTTGGGCACGTTGAGGAAGCCGGCGGTGCAGCCGACCAGCATGCCGCCCGGGAAGGTGAGCTTCGGGATCGACTGGAACCCGCCCTCGTTCAGCGCGCGCGCGCCGTAGGCGACGCGCTTGCCGCCCTCGAAGGTCGGGCGGATCGCGGGATGCGTCTTGAAGCGCTGGAACTCCTCGAACGGATGGAGATACGGGTTCTCGTAGTCCAGCCCGACGACGAAGCCGACCGCGACCTGGCACACGCCGTCCTGCGGCGCCAGGTGGTAGATGAAGGAGCCGCCATAGGTCCTGAGGTCCATCGGCCAGCCGGTCGTGTGCGTGATCAGGCCCGGCTTGTGCTGCGCCGGATCGACCTGCCACAGCTCCTTGAGGCCGATGCCGAAGGTCTGCGGGTCGACGCCGTCGCGCAGCCCGAAGCGCCGGAACAGCGTCTTGGTCAGCGAGCCGCGGCAGCCCTCGGCGAAGATGGTCTGCCGGGCGCGCAGCTCGACGCCGGGCTGGTGGCTGGCGGTCGGCCTGCCGTCCTTGCCGATGCCCATGTCGCCGGTGGCGACGCCGGCGACCCGGCCCTTATCGTCGTACAGCACCTCGGCGGCGGCGAAGCCGGCATAGATCTCGACGCCGAGCGCCTCGGCCTGGGTCGCCAGCCAGCGGCACAGGTTGCCGAGGCTGATGATGTAGTTGCCGTGGTTGTGCATCTGCGGCGGCGTCGGCAGGCGGAAGGCGCGCGTCCTGGTGAGGAACAGGAACCTGTCTTCGGCGGCGGGCGTATCCAGCGGAGCGCCCTTGTCCTTCCAGTCCGGGATCAGCTCGTCGAGCGCGCGCGGCTCGAACACCGCGCCCGACAGGATGTGCGCGCCGATCTCCGAGCCCTTCTCGATGACGCAGACGCCGAGCTCGCTGCCGCTTTCCTGCGCGCGCTGCTTCAGCCGGATCGCCGCCGCCAGGCCCGAGGGCCCGCCGCCGACGATCACCACGTCGTACTCCATCACGTCGCGCGCCATGGCCTGTCTTTCCCCACCCTTGCGAGACGGCGCGGATTAAAGCAGGAAGCCCGCGGCGGCAACAGGGTGCGCATCGGCGTTGCCCAAGGGCGACGGCTCCTTGATCGTATACGACATTGTCGTATGCTGCGCCGGTGCGTATCATTCCGACTCCGCCGTATCTCCGCCGGGTTCGGAAGCTGCTCACGGAGCAGCAGCGGGCCCGAGCGGAAGCGGAAATCGCCGCCGATCCGACAGCCTGGCCGATGGATGCTGGGACTGCCGGCGCACGAAAGGCGCGGGTCCGACGTGGCAGCAGCGGCAAGAGCGGTGGCGCGTGGATCATCTACTTCTATCGCACGCGCGCGGGCGAAATCTATTTGATCATGATCTACGTGAAGAATGAGCAGGAGGACCTCACGAATGAGCAGAGAAAGGAGATCCGGCAGTTCATCGAAGCGGCCGACAAAGCGCCATAGACCCCCCGGGAAGACCGTGGGCGACGAGATCGTGGAGGGCTTCCGGTACATGCTGGCGCACGTCAAGGGCGAAATCGCCCTCTCCTCGTACGACATCGAGGTACCCGCGCGCATCGACGTCGCCCGGGTGCGGGCCAAGCTGAAACTGAGCCAGCGCCAGTTCGCGGAGCGATTCGGCCTCGACATCACCGCCGTGCAGGCCTGGGAGCAGGGCCGCCGGCAGCCCGACCGGTCGGCCCGAGTCCTGCTGACCATCATCGACCGCGAGCCCGAAGCGGTGCAGCGCGCCTTGCGCCACGCCGCCTGAAGCAATCCGTCATGCCCACCGTGCCCAACCCGCTCGCCGCGCTGCGCTGGTATCTCGACATGGGCGTCGACGAGGCGGTCGGCGAGGTCGCGCTCGACCGCCTGGCGCCGCGGCCCGCGGCGGAGACCAAGCCGCCCGCCCGACCGGCTCCTTCGGCCTCCTCCCCCTCCATGGGGGAGGGAGGCGGTGGGGGCGGAACGCCCGGTCGCGCGCGGGAGGCGAGCGTCGTGCCGCTCATGACCGGCGCGGCGCAGGACGCGCACCGCCTGGCCCAGGCGGCGCGCGACCTGGCGGAGCTGGAGAGCGCGCTGCGCGCCTTCGACGGCTGCGTCCTGAAGCACACCGCCACCAACCTGGTGTTCGGCGACGGCAACCCGGAGGCCAAGGTCATGCTGGTGGGCGAGGCGCCGGGGGCGGACGAGGACCGCGCCGGCAAGCCCTTCGTCGGGGTCAGCGGCCAGCTGCTCGACCGCATGCTGGCCGCGATCGGGCTCGACCGCTCCACCTTCTATATCACCAACCAGGTCTATTGGCGCCCGCCCGGCAACCGCAAGCCGACCGACGCCGAGGTCGCCGCCTGCCAGCCCTTCGTCATGCGCCATGTCGAGCTGGTCGCGCCCCGGCTGCTGCTGCTGGTCGGCGGCGCCGCCACCAAGACCCTGCTGGGCCGCACCGAGGGCATCATGAAGCTGCGCGGGCGCTGGTTCGAGTTCACCGCCCCCGGCCTGAAGCAGCCGATTCCGACCATGGCGATCTTCCACCCGGCGTTCTTGTTGCGTACCCCCGCCTACAAGCGCGAGACTTGGCGTGATCTTTTGGCAGTCAAACAGCGCCTGTTGCTGTTGCATTAATGTCACGCTTATAGCTCAAACGCTTACCGGAATTTACGTAGAACGGTTCTAATTATCTGTGCTTCATCCACAGCAACCCGGCATCGGTGACTTGCCCGAACGGGCGAATTGAACTAGTCACCCGTGGCCGGGGGTCATCTGGCTGGGATTTTAGATGCATTTTATCCGCGCGCGACGCATAGCCGCGACGCTGGCATTCGTGTGCTTGGGCGGCGTTGCGGCCATGGCCGACACGCTGACCGGCGGCGCGCCCGTCCCGGGGCCGACCGCGGCCGCGCCCGAGCGCGAGCCCGCCCTGCCCCGCATCCTGTCGCCCCGCGACGCCGCCGCCTACGCCGAGATCTTCCGCCTGCAGGAGAACGGCCGCTGGCCCGAGGCCGACCGCGCCATCCGGCACCTGGAGGACAAGCGCCTGCTCGGCCATGTGCTGGCCCAGCGCTACCTCGCCCCCAACTATCGCACGCGCTACCACGAGTTCGAGGCCTGGCTCTACCGCTACGGCGACCACCCGCAGGCGGCGCGCATCTACAAGCTGGCCAGGAAGCGCATGCCGCCGGGCGCCGGCCCGCCGCCGCAGCCGACCGAGCAGCCGCGCGGCGCCGTGCTCGACGCCGCGCCCGAGCTGTCCGACGACGAGGCGCCGGCCGAGTTCGCCGAGACACCGGCGCCGGCGCTGGACGACGCCGAGTCCGCCGAGGCCGACCAGCCGGCGGACGCCACGGCCGAGGCGGCGCCCGAGGACGACAGCACGCCGCCGCTGCCGGCCGCGGCGCCGCTGAAGCCCGGCCAGGCGATGCGCGCCTGGACCGCCGGGCTGGCCGCCTGGCGCAGGGAACGCTACGCCGACGCGGCGCGGTTGTTCGAGGCGGTCGGCGGCGCGCCGACCGACGCCTGGATGAAGTCGGCCGGGTATTTCTGGGCCGCGCGCGCCCACCATGCCGGCCAGCAGCCGCGCCGCTACCTCGACATGATGCAGCAGGCGGCGCAGCACCCGCGCACCTTCTACGGCCTGCTGGCGCGGCACGCCCTCGGGCTCGACTACGGCCTCAATTTCCAGCGCCCGCGCCTTGCGACCGCCGAGCTGCAGGCGCTGGTGCAGTCGCCGCGCGTGCAGCGCGCGCTGGCGCTGGTCGAGGCGCGACAGCACGACCGCGCCGACCACGAGCTGCGCGCGGCGTCGGAGCTGGTCCAGACCAACGGCGTGGCGCTGGTGGCGCTGGCCGACCGCATGAGCACCCCGGCCGTCGCGCTCGACGTCGCGAGCCGGCTCTTGAAGCTCGAGGGCATCGCGGTCGACTCCGCGCTCTATCCGGTGATGCCGTGGCCGGCCAATGTCGGCGAGTACACGATCGACAGCGCGCTGCTGCACGCGCTGGTGCGCCAGGAATCGGGCTTCCGCGTGCGCGCCAGGAGCCGCGCCGGCGCGCGCGGGCTGATGCAGCTGATGCCGGCGACCGGCCGGTTCGTGGCGCGCGCGATCAACACGCCGCTCGCCTCGCACGACCGGCTGTTCGACCCGAAGACCAACCTGCTGCTCGGCCAGGCCTATGTCGACCTGCTGTTCCGCGAGGAGACGATCGGGGCGAGCCTGTTCAAGATGGTCGCGGCCTACAACGGCGGGCCCGGCAACCTGCGCAAGTGGGAGCGCCGGATGAACAACGGCGACGACGCGCTGCTGTTCATCGAGAGCATCCCCGTGCGCGAGACGCGCATCTTCATCGAGCGGGTGCTGACGAACATGTGGATCTACCGCATCCGCTTCGGCCAGCCCTCGCCCTCGCTCGACGCGCTGGCGAGCGGCGAATGGCCGAGCTACGATCCGCAGAACAGCGCCGGCGTGGCCGAGGCGACGACGATCGTCACGGACTGAGGCCCCGCCGGCGCGGCCGTTCCCGGCCGAGTAGCGCGGAGGCCTGCCCCATGTCCAATGCCGTGTCGCGGATCGATCCGAACCGTCCGTTCCTGCCCGTCAACATCGCCGTGCTCACCGTGTCCGACACGCGCGGCGAGGCCGACGACCGCTCGGGCAGGACGCTGGTCGAGCGCATCGAGGCGGCCGGGCACCGCGTGGCCGCCAAGTCGATCGTACGCGACGAGATATCCGACATCGTCGCCAGGCTGCGCGCGTGGATCGCCGATCCGGGCGTCGACGCGGTGATCGCCACCGGCGGCACCGGCGTCACCGGGCGCGACGTGACGCCCGAGGCGTTCCACCAGGTCTACGAGAAGGAGATCCCCGGCTTCGGCGAGCTGTTCCGCTGGCTCAGCTTCCAGAAGATCGGCACCTCGACCATCCAGAGCCGCGCCACCGCCGGCGTCGCCGGCGGCACCTACCTGTTCGCGCTGCCGGGCTCGCCCGGCGCCTGCAAGGACGCCTGGGACGAGATCCTGGTGCAGCAGCTCGACAACCGCCACCGCCCCTGCAACTTCGTCGAGCTGATGCCGCGCCTGCTGGAGCACGTGAAGGCGAAGGCGAGCTGAGATGACGGGGGCATCTGTGCTCGCCTCGGCTGCGACGGAGGCGCGTCCTTCGACAAGCTCAGGACGAGGACGAAAAGGAATCCTCATCCCGAGCCAGTCGAAGGACGAGCTGCCGCATCGGCCGGCCGTGCGATGACGTCGCCCTGGAAGATCTCCGACGCCGCCTCCCGCCTGCACCGCCAGGCGCTGGTGTGGGACGCGCATAGCTGCCTGCCGCTCCGGCCCGGCGCCGACATCGGCGCGCTCGAGCGGCATCGCGCCTCGGGCATCGACTACGTCTCGGTCAACATCGGCATGGACTTCAACCCGGTCGAGCAGATCATGCGCGTGACGGCGACGTTCCGCGCCTGGATCGCGGCGCGTGCCGACAGGTACGCGCTGGTCGGCACGGTCGACGACGTGCGCCGCGCCAAGAAGGAGGGCAGGCTCGCGGTCAGCTTCGACCTCGAGGGCACGGACATGCTGTGCGGCGACCTCGCCATGCTGCGCCTCTACCGCGACCTCGGCGTGCGCCAGATCCACCTCGCCTACAACCGCAGCAACGCGGTCGGCGGCGGCTGCCACGACGTCGACACCGGGCTGTCGGCGTTCGGCCGCCAGGTCGTGGCCGAGATCAACCGCCTCGGCCTGCTGATGGACTGCTCGCACACCGGCTACCGCACCAGCATGGAGGTGATGGAGCGCTCGACCCTCCCGGTCGTGTTCTCGCACGCCAATCCGCATGCGCTGAAGGCGCATGCGCGCAACATCCGCGACGACCAGATCGACGCCTGCGCGCGCACCGGCGGCGTCGTCGGCATCAACGGCATCGGCATCTTCCTGGGCGACGACGACAACCGCACCGAGACCGTCGTGCGCCACATCGACTACGTGGCCGAGCGGGTCGGGCCGCAGCATGTCGGCATCGGCCTCGACTTCGTATTCGAGCGCGGCGGCGACGCGCGCCCGCCCGGCTTCGATCCCGACCGGTGGTGGCCGCCCGGCCACGGCTATGGCGGCCGCAGCAACTTCGTCGCGCCCGAGCAGATGCCCGAGATCACCGAGGCGCTGCTGGCGCGCGGCTACGACGAGGACACGGTGCGCGGCATCCTCGGCGAGAACTTCCTGCGCGCCGCCTCGGCCACCTGGTCGGCCGCCGCAGGCGCGCGTTGATCCGCGCGCCAGACATTTGAATCGGCGGCCGGATCAACGGCCGCCGGGGCCTGACGCCATGGTCGACCTCGCGGCGCTGGCGCGCGCGCTCGCCGCGGTGCCCGGATTGGCGAGCCTGCGCGTGGCCGATCTCGAGCCCCTGCCGACCAAGGGCATCGCCCACGACCATGTGCGCCTGGCCGGGCGGGGCCTCATCGCGCGGCTGCCGCGGCCGGGGCAGCTCGCCATTCCGCCCGGCCGCTACATTCCCTACCAGGAGGCGAGCTTCCGCCGCGCGGGCCCGAGCGGGCACGTGCCGCGCCTGGTGGCGGCGATCGCGCCGTCGCCCGCCCTGCCGTCGGGCGCGCTGGTGATCCAGGAGATCGCCGGCCGCGCGCCGCGCATGCCCGCGGAGCTGCCGCTCATCGCCGAATGCCTCGCGCGCATCCACGGGCTGCCGGTGCCGCCGCCGGAGCGGCGCGCGCCGCTCGCGGACCATGCCGATGCCGCCGGCGGCACGCTCGCGGTGATCGAGCAGCAGGCGCTGTCGCTCGATCCCGCCGGCGTCGCCGGCGCGGCGCGCGCGGCGATCGAGGAGGAGCTGGCCTGGGCCAGGGCGTATGCCGAGGCGAGCGCGGGACGCGAGCAGCCGGTCGCGCTGGTCGCCAGCGACACGCACCCGGGCAACTACCTCATCGACGCCGCCGGCCGCGCGATCCTGGTGGACGTCGAGAAGATGCTGTACGGCTCGCCCGCCATCGACCTGGCGCACGCCACGCTCTACACCTCGACCACCTGGGACATCGACTGCGGCATCGCCCTGGCGCCGGCCGACGTCGCCGGCTTCTATCGCACCTACCTCGCGCGCATCGACCCCGGCCTGGCGCGACGGCTGCGGCCGTGGCTCACGCCGATGCGCCGGCTGACCTGGCTGCGCACCACGACCTGGGCCTGCCGCTTCAGGGTCGAGATCATCGGGCACGGCGCGGCGGGCGACCCGGACTCGGCTTATATGCGGCACGTCACCGCGCGCATCGCCGATTTCCTCGACGCGGCGACGATCGCGCGCATCCGCGCGGAGTGGCTTGGCGCCGACACGCTGCGGCTGGACCAGAGTTCTTGATTTGTTCCTGCGCGTGCGCTAGGCTTCGCGCATGCCCAAGCCGCTACCAGAGCGCGCCGCCAACGCGGCGTTGTCGGACGCGCTGAAGCCCGATCTCGCGCGCAAGGGGCGCGGCGCGATCAGCAACCGCACCGGCCGGTTCGAGGCGCAAGAGCGCGTCGCCGTCGCCGACGGCTGGGAGCAGGCGCCGGTTCCCGGCGCGGACGACGACGACCCGCCGCCGTCGCCGCGCACCACGGTCGCGATCGACGCCACGCGCACGATCATCGCGCGCAACGAGTCGCCCGACATCCCGTTCGACCGCTCGATCAACCCCTATCGCGGCTGCGAGCACGGCTGCATCTACTGCTTCGCGCGGCCGACGCACGCCTTCCTCGGCCTGTCGCCCGGCCTCGACTTCGAGACCAGGCTGACGATGAAGCCCGACGCCGCGCGCCTGCTCGAGCGCGAGCTGCGCAAGCCCGGCTATCGCTGCGACGTGCTGGCGATGGGCACGAACACCGACCCGTACCAGCCGGTCGAGCGCCGGTACAAGATCACGCGGCGGATCCTGGAGGTGCTCTCGGCCTTCAACCATCCGGTCTGCATCACGACCAAGTCGGCGACGGTCACGCGCGACATCGACATCCTGGGCGACATGGCCAAGCGGGGCCTGGCGTCGGTGTCGATCTCGGTCACGACGCTGGACCCGGCCCTCGCGCGTGTGATGGAGCCGCGCGCCTCGACGCCCCAGCGGCGCCTGAACGCGATCGCCGCGCTCAGCCGGGCCGGCATCCCGACCGGCGCGATGGTGGCGCCGATCATCCCGGCGATCAACGACGCGGAGATCGAGCGCATCCTGGCGGCGGTCGCCGCCGCCGGCGCCAGGCAGGCGGACTACGTGCTGCTGCGCCTGCCGCTGGAGATCAAGGGCCTGTTCGAGGAGTGGCTCGAGGCGCACGCGCCGGCCAAGGCCGGGCGCGTGCTCGACCTGATCCGCGACGTGCGCGACGGCAAGCTCAACAGCGCCGAGTTCGGCAAGCGCATGACCGGCACCGGCCCGTTCGCCGCGCTGGTGCGCTCGCGCTTCAAGATCGCCTGCCGCAAGCTCGGCCTCGACCGCCGCCAGCGCGCGCTCGACGTCACGCGCTTCAAGCCGCCGCCGCAGGCGGGCGACCAGCTGACGCTGGGCCTCTAGCGGTCCGCTCGTATCACGACGCGCCGGCGGCCGGACGGCGGGCGCGGCGGCACGGTCATGGCCGCGACGCCGACGACGACCGCGGCCAGCCCGACGGCCGCCGTCGGCGCGAGCCGCTCGCCGAGAAGGACGACGCCGATCGCGACGCCGACCGGCACGCGCAGATAGGATTGCGCGGTGGCGCCGGCCGCGCCCAGCGCGCGCAGGACGCGGAAGTAGAGCACCAGCGCCAGCGCGGTCGAGAAGACCGAGAGGGCGAGGAGCGCCGACAGCGACCGTGCCGACGGCTCCAGAGTCCAGGGACGGTCCAGGACCAGGCTGAGCGGCACCAGCATCACGGCACCGCTCAGCAGCGACCCGGCCGCCGGGATCATCGGATCGGTGCCGGCGAAGCGGCGCCCGAACAGCGCGGCAGCGGCATAGCAGGCGGTCGCGGCGACGATCGCCAGCTGCGACAGCAGCTCGCGGCCGAGGCCATCCAGCGCCTCGCTTCCGACGATCAGCACGACGCCGGCGAGCCCGGCGACCACGCCGAGCAGGCGGCGCCGGGTCATGGTCTCGTGGCGCGTGACCAGCCAGGTCATCAGGAAGACGAAGACCGGCGAGGTCGAGTTCAGGATCGTCGCCAGGCCGGAATCGACGCTCTGCTGTGCCCAGGCGATCAAGGTGAACGGCACCACGCTGTTGAGCAGCGCCTGGACGGCGAAGCTGCGCCATTGGGCGGCGGCGCCGGGCATGGAGACGCCGCGCAGGCGCAGCACGGCGGCCAGCAGCAGCGCGGCGATCAGCGTGCGCGCGGCGATCAGCGTCACGGGCGGAATCGTCGCCACGCCCAGCTTGATGAAGCCGTAGGACGAGCCCCACAGGACGGCGAGCGCGCCGAGCAGGCCGAGCTCGATGGCGATGGCGCCGCCGCGGGCGCGCTGGGCTGCGTGCATTGGCCGGGGTCCCGTTGAAGACGCGCAAGACGCGGCAGACTCGCAGCCGGCCCAGCGCCTGTCGCGCGCCATCGCTTCGGCGGCGGCCGAATCGAACGGCCTTGGCCGCGGCGACCATGCGCCGGATCGCGGTCGCCGCGGCGCGCCGTTCCGCCGTCCCGCGATCCGCCGTGACGCCCGGCTGCGCCGACGCTAGGCTGCCGCCGTCGACCACGATGGCATCGAGGGGACCGCCATCGCCATGCCGAGCCTGAAGCTGGAGCGCGAAAGCGGCGTCGCGCCGGTCTGCGGCGTCGACGAGGCCGGGCGCGGCCCGCTGGCCGGGCCGGTGGTCGCCGCGGCCGTGGTGCTCGACCTCGTGCGGCCCGTCCCGCGCGGCATCGACGATTCCAAGAAGCTCGACCGCGCGACGCGCGAGGCGCTGGCGGAAAAGATCCGCGCGCGCGCCATCGTCGGCGTGGGCCAGGCCTCGGTCGCCGAGATCGACCGCTTCAACATCCTGCGCGCGACACTGATGGCCATGACCCGCGCCGTCGAGCAGTTGGCGCGGACGCTCGGCCGGGCGCCGGCCCTGGCGCTGGTCGACGGCAACATCGCGCCGCCGCTCGGCGCCTGCCCGGTGCGCACGGTGGTGGGCGGCGACGCGCTGTCCCTCTCGATCGCCGCGGCCTCGATCGTCGCCAAGGTCACGCGCGATCGCCTGATGCGCGAGCTGGCGCTGGAGCATCCGCACTACGGCTGGGAGCACAATGCCGGCTACGGCACGCCCGAGCACCTGGCGGCGCTCGGCCGCCACGGGCCGACGCCGTATCACCGCGCCTCGTTCCGGCCCGTCCTGCAGTTGACTCTCGCGACCGGGCGCTGAACGCCGGCGGGTTCCGCGGATGTTCCGCGCCGGCGCCGCGCGGCTGTTGCGGCTGCGCCACAATATGCACGAATCACTTTCACAACCTAAGTTAAGATGCTGATTCCATTGACTGCCATGCGGTGGCGACTCAAGCTCCGACGATGGACTATCCACAGGGGCATCCCCAGGCTTCCCCCCAGGATGATGCACAGGGCCAGGGCGACGAGCCGCCGCTCGACCGGCTGCTGGTGGGCGACTGCGCCGAGCTGATGGCGCGCCTGCCGGCGGGGTCGGTCGACATGGTCTTCGCCGACCCGCCCTACAACCTTCAGCTTTCCGGCGAATTGCTGCGGCCGAACCATTCCCGCGTCGATGGCGTCGCGGAGGACTGGGACCGCTTCGAGGATTTCGCCGCCTACGACCGGTTCACGGCGCGGTGGCTCGCCGAGGCGCGCCGCGTGCTGAGGCCGGACGGGACGCTGTGGGTGATCGGCTCCTACCACAACATCTTCCGCGTCGGCGCCAAGCTGCAGGATCTCGGCTTCTGGATCCTCAACGACATCGTCTGGCGCAAGACCAACCCGATGCCGAACTTCCGCGGCAAGCGCTTCACCAACGCGCACGAGACGCTGATCTGGGCCGCGCGCGAGGAGAAGGCGCGCTACACGTTCAACTACCAGGCCATGAAGGCGCTGAACGAAGACCTGCAGATGCGCAGCGACTGGCTGATCCCGATCTGCGGCGGACCCGAGCGCCTGCGCGAGGCGGACGGCGCCAAGGTGCATCCGACGCAGAAGCCCGAGGCGCTGCTGCATCGCGCGATCCTGGCGGCGAGCAAGCCGGGGCATGTCGTGCTCGATCCCTTCGCCGGCACCGGCACGACCTGCGTCGTCGCCAAGCGGCTGGGACGGCGCTTCATCGGCATCGAGCGCGACCCGCGCTACGCCGCCTGGGCGCGCGAGCGCATCGCCGCGGCCGCGGCCGGCGAGCGCGACATGGTCGCCGCCACGGTGTCGCGGCGCGAGGAGCCGCGCATCCCGTTCGGCTGGCTGATCGAGCACGGGCTGGTCAAGCCGGGTGACCGGCTCTACGGGCCGAACCGTCGGCACACGGCCAAGGTGCGCGCCGACGGCTCGCTCGTGGCCGCCGACGCGACCGGGTCGATCCACCGGATCGGCGCGCATGTGCAAGGCGCGCCGGCCTGCAACGGCTGGGTATTCTGGCATGTCGAGACCGGCGGCAAGCTGGTGCCGATCGACGTGCTGCGCCAGCAGCTGCGCGCGCGGCTGAACTAGGAAACGCCGCGCGCGAGCGGGACCGGTCCGCGATCACGGCGACACGCCCGGGTCGACCCGGGCGTGCCTTGATCCCATTGTGAGTTGCCGAACTTACGGCGGGCTAGCGGGCGTTGCCGCCGCCGTTGCCGCCACCGTTGCCGTTGCCGTTATTGCCGTTGTTACCGTTGTTGTTGCCACCGGCGTTGCCGTTGCCGTTGCCGCCAGCGTTGCCACCGGCGTTGCCGTTGCCATTGCCGCCAGCGTTGCCGTTGCCATTGCCCCCAGCGTTGCCACCAGCGTTGCCGCCCGCATTGCCCCCAGCGTTGCCGCCGCCGTTGCCGCCCGCATTGCCACCGGCGTTGCCGCCGCCGTTGCCGCCCGCATTGCCACCGGCGTTGCCGCCGCCGTTGC
>CAZLBB010000105.1:0-20304 GCA_964557415.1 uncultured Rhodospirillaceae bacterium | reverse complement strand
CCCAAAACCCCTCAATCCGATCGATATAGATTGCGCTATGAGAAATCCGCGCTAGCACGTCCCGCTTTCCTTTGCCGTCGTCGCAGAATAATGCTGGAATTGCCTCTGGATAAGCGCGCACGGAGCGATAGCAGCCATGACGACACCGTCCCTGACCCGACAGTTGGCCGAACTGGCGGCCGGCATGACGCTAGCGGCCATCCCCGAGGAAGGGCGCCGCATCGCCAAGATGGGCTTCGCCGACTGCATCGCCTGCATGATCGCAGGATCGCGCGAGCCGGCGGTCGGGCTGGTCGACCGCGAATTGGGCGGCGAGGCCGGGCAAGGGCGGGCGTCCCTGATCCCGTCGGGCGTGCGGCGCGGGGTGCAGGACGCGGCGCTGGTCAACGGCGTGGCGGCGCACGTGCTGGACTACGACGACGTGGCGCTGGACGGGCATCCGAGCGCGGCGCTGGTGCCGGCGATCCTGGCGCAGGCCGAGGCGAGCCAGTCGAGCGGCGCCGACATGCTGGCGGCCTATGTCGCCGGCTACGAGGTCTGGGCCGAGCTTTTGGCGCGCCTGCCCGGGCACCTGCACGAGAAGGGCTGGCATCCGACCGCGGTGCTCGGCGCCGTCGCCGCCGCCGCGGCCTGCAGCCGGCTACGCCGCCTGGATGCCGATCGCACGGCGATGGCGATCGCGGCATCGGCCTCGATGGCGGCCGGGCTGGTCGCCAATTTCGGCACCATGACCAAGTCGTTCCAGGTCGGGCGCGCCTGCCAGTCCGGTGTCGTCGCCGCACGGCTCGCTGCTGGCGGCTTCACCGCCTCGCCCGACGTGTTCGAGCACCAGGTCGGGTTCCTGTTCGCATTCGCCCCGGCGGAGCGCAAAGGGGCGCTGCGGCCGCTCGACCCGAAGCGCGAGTGGCAGATCGTCAAGCAGGGCCTCAACGTGAAGCGCTACCCGATCTGCTACGCCACGCACCGGTCGATCGACGCGGCGCTCGACGTCGTGCAGGCGAACGACGTCAAGCCAGGCGACATCGCGAACGTGCACGTCAAGACCGGGCGGACGCAGATGCTGATGCTGCGCAACCACCGGCCGCAGACCGGGCTCGAGGCGAAGTTCAGCATGGAGTTCGCCATGGCCTCGGCCCTGATCGCGCGGCGCGTCGGCCTGGGCGAGCTGACCGACGCCTTCGTGCAGCGGCCCGAGCTGCAGCAGGTGATGACGCGCGTGACCTACGAGACGTGCGACACGGTGGCGGGTGCGATCCCCTTCGCGCCGTTCGACCAGGTCCAGGTGACGCTGAAGGACGGGCGCAAGCTCGAGAGCGCCGAGGTCGCGCACGCCAAGGGCAGCCATGAACGCCCCTTGAGCGCCGACGAGCTGCAGACGAAGTTCGACGACTGCGTCGCACAGACCCTGCCGCCTTCCGGCCGCAGCCGCGCCTTCGCCGCCATCATGAGCCTGGAGAAGGCGCCCTCGGTCGAGGCCCTGTCGTTGGTCGGCGCGCGGGCGGCCTAACCCGCGCCGATGGACCCCGTCGTACTCGAGGGCGTCGGCGCGCTGCTGCGCTGGCTGCACGTGGTGGCCGGGATCGCATGGATCGGCAGCTCCTTGTACTTCATCCACCTCGACCTGAGCCTGCGGTCGCGCCCAGATCAGGCAGCCGGCGTGCAGGGCGAGGCTTGGCAGGTGCATGGCGGCGGCTTCTACCAGATGGTCAAGTACCTGGTGGCGCCTTCGCGCATGCCGGACGAGCTGACCTGGTTCAAGTGGGAGGCCTACACGACCTGGCTCAGCGGCTTCGCGCTGCTGGTCGTCGTCTATTATCTCGGCGCCGAGCTCTATCTGATCGACCGGACCGTACTGGATGTCGCACCGTGGGCGGCGGTGCTGCTGAGCGTGGCAGGACTGGCCGTCGCCTGGGCCGCCTACGAGGCGCTCTGCCGCTCGACGCTGGGCGAGAACGAAACGCTGCTGTCGCTGGTGGGCTTCGCCTTCCTGGTCGTCCTGACCTGGGGCTTCACGAATCTGTTCAGCGGGCGCGGCGCCTTCGTGCAGATCGGCGCGCTCATCGGCACGATCATGGTGGCGAACGTGTTCGTCGTCATCATCCCGAACCAGAAGAGGACCGTGGCCGCGCTGGTCGCCGGCCGCGTGCCCGACCCGGCCCTGGGCAGGCAGGCCAAGCAGCGCTCCGTCCACAACAACTACCTGACCCTGCCGGTCGTCTTCCTCATGCTGAGCGGCCACTACCCGCTGCTCTACGCCACGCGCTGGAACTGGCTGATCGTCGCCATCGTGCTGCTGGTTGGCCCGGTGATCCGGCACTTCTTCAACAGCCGCCACGCCGGCAAGGGCAGCCCGTGGTGGACCTGGGCCGTGGCCGCAGCCGGCATGACGCTCGTCTTGTGGCTCTCGGGCGCCGGCCCGCGCACCCAGAGCGGGGCCGCGGCGGCGCCTGTAGTGCCGGGCTTCGGCCAGGTGGCGGAGATCGTGGTCTCGCGCTGCTCGATGTGCCATGGCGAGGCCGTCGCCTGGCCCGGCATCGCGACGGCGCCCAAGGGCGTGATGCTCGACACGCCGGAGCGCATCCGCGGCCATGCGACGCTGATCGCGCTCGCCGCCGTGCGCTCCGACGCCATGCCGCCCGGCAACGTAACGGAGATGACCGGGGAAGAGCGCGCCATGCTCGCGGCCTGGATCGCCGCCGGCGCGCCGGGGAAATAGCATGATCGCGCTCGACGAGCTCAACCGCCGCGGCAGGGACTCGTTCGTCGCCTCGCTCGGCGAAATCTTCGAGCTTTCGCCCTGGGTCGCCGAAGCAGCGTTCGGCCAGCGCCCGTTTGCCACATTGGCCGCGCTGCACGCGGCCATGAACGGGATTGTGCGCGCGGTACCGGCGGAGCGGCGGCTTGCGTTGATCAAGGCGCATCCCGACCTTGCGGGCAAGGCGGCGCGGGCCGGCCAGATGACCGCCGACTCGACCGCCGAGCAGTCGAGCGCCGGGCTCGACCGCCTGACGGACGCGGAGTTCGCGAATTTCCACCGGCTGAACGACGCCTACCGCGCGAAGTTCGGCTTCCCGTTCGTCATCTGCGTGCGGCGGCACGGCAAGGAATCGATCCTGCGGGCCTACGAGCGCCGGCTGGCGCACGACAGCGCAGCTGAAATCGATGCCGCCCTCGCGGAGATCGAGCGCATCACGGCGCTTCGCCTGGACCAGCACATCGCGGCGCCCGACCGGCTCAAGGTGCACGGCCGACTCAGCACGCACGTGCTCGACAATCACGCCGGCCGCCCAGCCCAGGGCGTGGCGATCGAGCTCCATGAACTCGACGCCGGCGGCGAGCGCCTGATCGTGCGCGCCGCCACCAACGCCGACGGCCGCACCGACCCGCCGCTGATCGGCGGCCGGCCCGTGCCGATCGCGCGCTACGAGCTGCGCTTCCACATGGGAGCTTATTTCGCCGCGCGCGGCGTCGCGTTGACGGAACCGCCGTTCCTCGACGTCGTGCCGCTGCGCTTCGCGGTGGCCGAGCCGGAGGGGCACTACCACGTGCCGCTGCTGGTGACGCCGTGGAGCTACACGACCTATCGGGGGAGCTAGGCGCGCGCTGATCCGCGCGCCCGACATTTGAGTCGGCAGCCGAATCAACGGCCGCCTAGGGCGCTGGCACGGCACTTGCCGTCAACCTAGGATCGTCACCAGGGCTATCGCCGAGACAAGGGGAGAAAGACCATGCGGCGGATCGGGATGTTGGTCGTACTGGGCGCGGCTTTGCTGGCCGGCGGCGGGGCAGCGGCGCAGACGCCGCTCAAGTTCGCGCTGGACTGGAAGTTCGAGGGGCCGGCGGCGCCCTACTTCGTCGCCATCGACAAGGGCTACTACAAGGCCGAGGGGCTGGACGTCACGATCGACACCGGGCCCGGCTCGGTCGCCGGCATCGCGCGGGTCGCCGCGGGCACCTATCCGATGGGCTTCTTCGACATCAACTCCCTGGTCAAGTTCCAGGACCAGAATCCGGACAAGAAAGTGGCCGCGGTGCTGATGGTCTACGACCAGCCGCCCTTCTCGATCGTCACCCTGGCCAAGACCGGCATCGCCAAGCCCAAGGACCTGGAAGGCAAGATCCTGGGCGCGCCCGCGCCGGACGGCGCCTTCGCGCAGTGGAAGGCCTTCGTCAAGGAGAACGGCATCGACGCGTCCAAGGTGACCATCAACAACATCGGCTTCCCGGTGCGCGAGCCGATGCTGGCATCGGGTGAGGTGCATGCCATCACCGGCTTCTCGTTCTCGTCCTATTTCAACCTGCTGCAGAAGGGCGTGAGGGCCGAGGACATCAGGGTCATGCTGATGTCGAACCACGGGCTGGTCCTGTATGGCAACGCGGTGATGGTCAACCCCGACTTCGCCAAGGCCAACCCGAAGGTCGTGGCCGGCTTCGTGCGCGCCACGATCAAGGGCATGCAGGACACGGTCAAGGATCCCGGCGCGGCCATAAAGTCGGTCATGAAGCGCAACGAAACCGGCGACGAGAAGATCGAGCTGGAGCGCCTCAGGATGTGCTTGCGCGACAACGTCGTGACGCAATGGGTCAAGGAGAACGGCTTCGGCGGCGTCGACATGAAGCGCCTGGCCGCGTCGATCGAGCAGATCGCGGTGACCTACGAGTTCAAGAACAAGCCGAAGCCCGAGGACGTATTCGACGCTCAGCACCTGCCGCCGGCGGGCGAACGCAAGCTGTGACCGGGGAGTGAACGCGTTCGTCGAGCTCGACAAGGTCTCGCTGGCCTATCGCGGCGCCGGGGGCGAGGTCCTGGCGCTCCGCAACACGAGCCTGAAGGTCGCCAAGGGCGAGTTCGCCGCCGTCGTCGGCCCGTCCGGCTGCGGCAAGTCGACCTTGATGAAGCTCGTCACGGGCTTGGTCGCGCCCACGGCCGGCACGGTGGGCGTGGCCGGCACCAGGGTCGCGGGGCCGGTCAAGCTCGCCGGCATGGCGTTCCAGAACCCGAGCCTGCTGCCCTGGCGCAGCGTGCTCGACAACGTCCTGCTGCCGCTCGAGATCGTCGAGCCGCATCGCGGCCGCTTCCGCGCCGAGCGCAAGCGCTACGCCGCCGCGGCCGAGGCGCTGCTCGGCACCGTCGGTCTCGCCGGACTCGGCCACCGGTTTCCCTGGGAGCTCTCCGGCGGCATGCAGCAGCGCGTGTCGCTGTGCCGCGCGTTGATCCACGAGCCGGCGCTGCTGATGCTGGACGAGCCCTTCGCCGCGCTCGACGCCTTCACGCGCGAGGAGCTGTGGTGCGTGCTGCGCGACCTGTGGCAGAAGATCGGCTTCACCGTGGTCCTGGTGACGCACGACCTGCGCGAGGCCGCCTTCCTGGCCGACACGATCCACGTGATGAGCGCCCGGCCCGGCCGCATCGTCGCGACACGCCGGGTCGCGCTCGCCCGACCACGCGACCTCTCGGTGTGCTTCGAACCCGCCTTCGTCGACATCGTGCACGAGCTGCGCGGCAAGATCGCGGAAGTGAGGCAGGCATGACCTCGACGCTCGAACGCCTGTCGCCCTGGCTCTTCACGATCGGCTTGTTCGTCCTGTGGGAGCTGATCTGCCGCGTCGGCAAGATCGACCCATTCATCCTGCCGGCGCCGTCGCAGGTGTTCCTGGCCATCGGCCAATTCTGGCGGCCGCTGCTGCGGCATTCGGGTGTAACGCTGTGGACGACCATGGCGGGGTTCGCGCTCGCGGTCGCCTTCGGCGTGGCCTTGGGCCTGGTGGTGGGCTGGTCGCGCACGATCTATCGCGGCATCTACCCGGTCATGGTCGGGTTCAACTCGATCCCCAAGGTCGCGGTGGTGCCGATCCTGGTGGTGTGGTTCGGCATCGGCGAGATCCCGGCGATCCTGACCGCGTTCCTGATCTCGTTCTTTCCGATCGTCGTGAACGTGGCGACCGGGCTGGCGACGATGGAGCCGGAGCTGGAGGACGTGCTCAGGGCGCTGGGAGCGCGTAAGATGGACATCATGCTGAAGGTCGGCATCCCGCGCGCGCAGCCCTATCTGTTCGGTTCGCTGAAGGTGGCGATCACGCTCGCCTTCGTCGGTTCGGTCGTGTCCGAGACGATCGCGGCCAACGCGGGCCTCGGCTTCCTCATGGTCCAGGCAGGCTCGAACTTCCAGATGCCGCTCGTGTTCGCCGGCCTGCTCGGCCTCGCGGCCGAGGGTATCGCCATGTATGCGGTGTTCGCCGCGATCGAGCGCCGCATGACGCGATGGGCCTTCCGCTCGTCGATGAGCGCGGGCACCTGAGTGTCGCCATGGCGGCGCTGCGGTTCCTCCTGAACGGGCAGCGCGTCGTCGAGGAGCACGCATCCCCGACGACGACCGTGTTGGATTATCTGCGCGGCGTGCGGCGCCTGACCGGGACCAAGGAGGGCTGCGCCGAGGGCGACTGCGGCGCCTGCACCATCGCGATCGCGCGGCCGCGCGGCGGCACGCTGCGCTACCAGGCGGTCAATTCCTGCTTGATTCTGCTGCCGCAGCTTGACGGCGCGGCGGTGCTGACCGTCGAGGGCCTCGCAGCGCCCGACGGCCTGCTGCACCCGGTGCAGCAGGCGCTGGTCGATGCCGACGGCACGCAATGCGGCTTCTGCACGCCCGGCTTCGTCATGGCCATGTTCGCATTCCGCCAGGGCGGCGAGGTCGCCGACGACGCGACGATCCACGACGCGCTCGCCGGCAATCTCTGCCGCTGCACCGGCTACCGCCCGATCGTCGAGGCCTGCAGGCGCATTGCCGGCGGTGCGGCCGATTCCGTGACCGGGCGTGCGCTCGCCGACGCCGCCGCGCTGTTGCAAGTCGACTGCGACCCCGAATATGCGCGGGACGGCCAACGCTTCTTCCTGCCGCGCGACACCGAGACCCTGGCCGGGCTGTTGCAGCTCCATACCGGCGCCATCCTGCTCGGCGGCGGCACCGATCTCGGTCTGCTGGCGAGCAAGGAACGGCGGCCGCTGCCGGTCGTGATCGCGACCGCTTGCGTGGCCGGGCTGACGCGCATCGAGGCCGGGCCGGACGCGCTGACGTTTGGCGGGGCGGTCACATACAGCGAGGCCCTGCCCCATCTGCAAGAGGCGTTCCCGTCCTTCGCTGCGCTGGTGCGGCGCATCGGTTCGCGCCAGATCCGCAACCTGGGCACGCTGGCCGGCAATCTCGCCACCGCCTCGCCGATCGGCGACACCCTGCCCTGCCTGATCGCGCTCGACGCCTCGGTCGTGCTGCGTTCGGCCAAGGACGCGCGCCGACTCAGGGTCGAATCCTTCATCACGGGCTATCGCAAGGCCGACCTGCGTCCGGGCGAGTTCATCGATGCGATCGAGATTCCACGCCTCAGCCAGGGCCAGCGCTTCGTCGCCTACAAGCTGTCGAAGCGCTTCGACCAGGACATCTCGGCCGTGATCGCCGCGTTCCGGCTCGAGCTCGACCGCGGCCGCCTGGCGGGTTTCCGCGCCGCCTACGGCGGCATGGCGGCGACGCCGAAGCGCGCGACGGCGCTGGAGGCGGCGTTGACCGGGCGCATGTGGCGACCGGAGTCGCTGATCGATGTCGACCGGGTCATCGCGCGCGATTTCCAGCCGATCGACGATGTCCGCGCGACGGCCGCCTATCGCCTGCGCGCCGCCGCCAACCTCGTGCGACGGCTACAGGCCGAAACCGGCGTCGGCCCCGTGCCCGTGCGGCTGGAGGCGCTGTGACGGTGCGCCGGTCAGGCCGTCAGGGCGGGGGCCACATGGCGAACGCGCGGCAGCCAGACGCGTACGGTCGTGCCGCGCTGCTTCGCGCTGACGATCTCGAGCCGGCCGCCGTGCAGTTCCGCCAGCGCCTTCGACAGCGACAGGCCGAGGCCAGTGCGCGCGAAGGAACGCTGCACCGCCACGTCGGGGCGCGACCAAGGCTGGATGGCCGCCTGGACCTCGGTCTCCGTCATTCCCGGCCCGCGATCGTCGACGGCGATCACGATGCCGCCGTCCGGCGCGAAGTCCGCGCGCAGCGTCACCATCTGGTCCTCGGGACTGACCTTGATCGCGTTCGAGGCAAGGTTCAGGACGATCTGCTTGAGGCGAAGCGGATCGACGCGCATGTCCGCCCCCAGCGCGTCACCCCGCACGACCAGGTCGCGCACCTTGCCCGCCCCCATCCCTCGGGCGATCGCGGCGCATTCCGACAGCAGCTCGCCGATGCGCACCACTTCGTCGCGCAGCTCGGTGCGGCCTTCCGCGATCTTGGCGAGGTCGAGGATGTCGTTGACCGTCTCCAGCAGATGCTGGCCGCTCAGTTCGATGTTGCGCAGATACTCGTCGTGGCGCCTGGAGCCCGGACCGCCGCCAAAACCAAGCTGGAGCATCTGGCAGTAGCCGATGATGCCGTTCAGCGGTGTGCGCAGCTCGTGGCTCATGGCCGAGAAGAACGTCGACATGGCCTTTGCCTCGGCATCGACCTGCGCCTTCGCGCGCATCGCGTCCTCGGCCATCCGGCGCACGGCGGCGATCGTGCCTGCGCGCTGGATGTTGCGATCGATCAGGAACGCGGCCGCCGCGGTAAGCGCCACGAATCCCAGCGCCAGCGCAACGTATACGGCGAGCGACTTGCGCCAGCTCGCCAGCACCTCGTCCAGGTCGTAGGCCACGTTGATGACGAAGGGCCCGTCGTCAATCGTGCGATAGGACAGCAGGATCTGGCGCCCTTGAAGGACCGTCTTCAGACGCACCGTGCCCGCGGGCGCGGCGGGCAGATGCTCCCTGAACAGAACGCCGGTGGCGACGGAGCGTCCGACATAGGCGTCGTGCTCGGGCCAGCGGGCGACGATGGTGCCGTCCGTGCCGAACAGGGTGACGTTGCCGCGCTGGCCCAATTCGATATGGCGATAGAGTTCGGCGAAGTAGCCCGGTTCGACCGCGGCGGCGACGACGCCGGCGAACGAACCGTCGGGCGTGGAAATGCGCCGGCTCATGCCGATGAACCAGCGATCCGACGTGCGCCCCCGCTCCAGCGCGCCGAAGTTCGTCCGTCCGACGGCCTCGGGGGCCTTCGCCATCTCGAAATAGGCGCGGCCGGCCGCCGAGCCGACGGAGGCGGCGGGGGCCGTGGTGGCGACGACCACGCGTCCGTCCGCATCGACGACGTTGAGCCAGCGCAACTGCGGCAGCGCCGCCACGCGCTCGACGATCGACCGCGCGTAGCTCGATCCCTCGCCCTCGTGCAACACGGCCAGCGTCTCCGGCCGCTCGGCGATCGCGGCCAATGCCTGCTCGACCGCCTGGATCGTGCGCGCGGTGTGGGCCTGCAGCACGATCACCAGGTTGCGGCTGGCGCGCTCCGCCTCGGCGAAGTCGCGCCGGTATGCCCGCCACGAGTCGAACGCGATCAGCGCGACGCCCACGCCGGCGATGCCGACGGCCGAGCCGATGATCCAGCCGCGCGTCCAGGTGGCTCTGCGGCTGCGATTCGGCGCTCCGATGGCACCGGTGTCCGACATGGTTCGCGCTGCACCTCACCAAAGAACGGGACACTATCGGGCAAATTATTTAGGAATTCCTGTGCCGGCGCTACAACCCAGGGCTGCACCGTCGCGCCGCAGTTCGCCGGTGCTGATATCGACTGGCAGGCGGCAATACTTGACGACGGTCAAGTCGGCGGAGCGCGATGCTCGAATGCAACCCGCGAGAACGCGCGATGAGCCGCGTCCCGCTCACGCCAAGTCCCGTCCCGCGTATAAAGGGCGGCGTGGACAGCGCGGTGCGGCACGAGAGCGCCGTCAGCCATGTCACCGGACGCGCCGCCTACCTGGACGATCTGCCGACGGTGCCGGGCTCGCTGGAAGCCGCGCTGGTCTTGAGCCCGCACGCGCATGCGCGTATCGGCCAGATCGATTTCGCCCGCGCGCTCTCTGCGCCCGGCGTGCGGGCGGCGATCGCCGCCAGCGACATTCCCGGCCGGAACGACATCGCGCCGATCCTGAAGGGCGAGCCAGCGCTAGCGGAGGGCGCCGTCGAATATGTCGGCCATCCGGTCGCCGCGATCGCCGCCGACACGCTGGACCGGGCGCGCGCAGCCGCCGGGCTGGTCGAGATCGCCTATGAGGTGCTGCCGCCGGTGCTGACGATCGAAGAGGCGCTGGAGCGTGGCCTCCTCGTTTCACCCGAGCAGAGGATCGAGCGCGGCGACGTGCGCCAGGCGCTCGATGGCGCGCCCTTGCGCCTCGCCGGCGAGGTGCGCTGCGGCGGCCAGGACCATTTCTACCTCGAGGGCCAGATCGCGCTCGCCGTTCCCGGCGAGGAGCGCGACATGCAGGTGTTCAGCTCGACCCAGCATCCGACCGAGGTGCAGCACGGCGTCGCGCATCTGCTCGGGCTGCCGTTCAATGCCGTGACGGTCGAGGTGCGCCGCATGGGCGGCGCCTTCGGCGGCAAGGAGAGCCAGGCGACGATTGTCGCCGGCATTGCCGCGCTGCTGGCCTGGAAGACGCGCCGTCCGGTTAAACTGCGCCTGGCCCGCGACGACGACATGCGGGCGACCGGCAAGCGCCATCCGTTCCTGATCCGCTACGAGGTCGGCTTCGACGCCGATGGCCGCATCCAGGCGGTGGACATGCTTTACGCCGCCAACGCCGGCAACGTCGCCGATCTGTCGCCGGCCGTGATCGCGCGCGCGCTCTGCCATGCCGACAACTGCTACTTCCTGCCGCATGTGCGGCTGCGCGGCCTGGCATGCAAGACCAACATTGTGTCGAACACCGCCTTCCGCGGCTTCGGCGGGCCGCAGGGCATGTTCGGGATCGAGGCCGTGATCGAGGCCGTCGCCCGGCATTTGCGCCTGCCGCTCGAGACGGTGCGGCAACGCAACTTCTACCGCGTCGGTCACAACGACACGACGCCCTACGGCATGACGGTCGAGGACAACATCATCGAGCACGTCATGGCCGAGCTGGATCGCGCCGTCAACCTTGCGCGATGGCGCCGGGAGGTCGACGCCTTCAACCGGTCGAGCCCGGTCGTGAAGAAGGGCCTGGCGACCATGCCGGTGAAGTTCGGCATCTCGTTCAACCTGACCTCGCTGAACCAGGCCGGCGCGCTGTTGCACGTCTACACCGACGGCTCGGTGCACCTGAACCACGGCGGCACCGAGATGGGCCAGGGCCTGTTCGTGAAGATCGCCCAGGTCGTGGCCGAGGCGTTCCAGATCGACCTCGACAAGGTGCGCGTCTCGGCCACCAATACCGGCAAGGTGCCGAACACCTCGGCGACCGCGGCCTCGTCGGGCACCGACATGAACGGCATGGCGGCGCTCGACGCCGCCGGACGGATCAAGGGGCGCATGACCGATGTCGCCGCCGCGCATTTCGGCGTGCCCGTCGCCGCCATCGTGTTCGCCGACAACCGCGTCTTCGCCGGAAACAAGAGCCTTGCCTTCGCCGAGCTGGCGGAGCTGTGCTGGCGCCGGCGCGTGTCGCTGTCGTCCACCGGCTTCTACCGCACGCCGAAGATCCACTGGGACGGCCAGGCCGGCAAGGGAAGGCCGTTCTACTATTTCGTCTACGGCGCCGCTGCCTGCGAGGTCGCCATCGACACGCTGACCGGCGAGATGCGGGTCTTGCGCGCCGAACTGGTGCAGGACTGCGGCCGCTCGATCAACCCCGCGATCGACCTCGGCCAGACCGAGGGCGCCTTCGTCCAGGGGCTGGGCTGGCTCACCATGGAGGAGCTGTGGTGGGATCGCGATGGCGGGCTGAAGACGCACGGGCCGTCGACCTACAAGATCCCGGGCAGCCGCGACGTGCCGCCGGTGTTCAACGTGCGCCTGCTGCCCGACGCGCCCAACCGCGAGGACACCGTGTTCCGGTCCAAAGCGATCGGCGAGCCGCCGCTGATGCTGGCGATCGCCGTGTGGCTCGCCGCGCGCGACGCCGTCGCCAGCTTGGCCGGCCACCGCCTCGCGCCGAAGCTGGACGCGCCGATGACGCCCGCGCGCATTCTCGCGGCCGTCGACGACATGAAGGCGCGCTCTTGCTAGGCGGGCGAACGGTTGCAGGACCGCGCCGCCGTCCTGACCAACGATCGGGCGGCCACTGCCTGATCCGATGGCGGTTCCGCGAGTTGCAGACGCTGCCGGGAGAGAGCAAGATCGCAGACGATCCGCGTCCCCGGGGCCAACCCGTGCGGCCCCGGATCGGGGGATCACCACTCGCAAGGAGACGAAACGTGGCGCCAACTGCACAGCGATGGCTTGGCCGCATGGCCATGGCCACCACTGCCGCCTGGCTCTTGGCCGGACCGGTTCCGGCCATGGCCCAGAGCACGATGAAGCTCGTGCCGCAGGCCGACCTGAAGATATTCGACCCGATCTCGACCACGGCGGCGATCACGCAGAACCACGGGCTCATGGTCTATGACACGCTGTTCGCGCTGAACAGCAAGCTCGAGCCCAAGCCGCAGATGGTGGAGAGCTACACCACCTCGCCCGACGGCATGAAATGGACCTTCACGCTGCGCGCGGGCCTGAAGTGGCATGACGGCACGCCGGTGACGGCCAAGGACGTGGTGGCCTCGATCAACCGCTGGAGCAAGCACACCGCGCGCGGCGGCTTCGCCATGATGCAGCGCGCCCAATCGCTGGTGGCGAAGGACGACAAGACGGTCGAGCTGACCTTCAAGGAGAAGTTCGGCCCGGTGCGCGAGATGCTGGCCGATCCGTCGCTGCCGGTCTTCATCATGCGCGAGAAGGACGCGATGACCGACCCGTTCCAGGCGGTCACCGAGTCCGTCGGGTCGGGGCCGTTCCTGTTCGTCAAGGAGGAATGGGTTCCCGGCAGCAAGGTCGTCTACAAGAAGAACCCGAACTACGTGCCGCGCAGCGAGACGTCCGACGGCTTCGCCGGCGGCAAGATCGCGAAGCTCGACCGCGTCGAGTGGATCTACATTCCCGACACCAACACGGCCGCGCAGGCGCTGCTGGCCGGCGAGGTCGACGCCATCGAGCAGCCGCCCTACGACCTGCTGCCGGCGATGAAGAAGGACAAGAACATCACCGTGCGCGTCCTCGACCCGCTCGGCAAGATGGGCCATATCCGGCCGAACCACCTGCACCCGCCGTTCAACAACGTTAAGGCGCGCGAGGCCTTGCAGCTCCTGGTCGACCAGAAGGAGTTCCTGGCGGCGATGGTAGGCAATCCCGAGTACGAGAAGGAATGCTACGCCATCTTCATGTGCGGCTCGCCGCTGGAGACATCGAAGCACAGCGAGAACCATCGCAAGACCAACGTCGAGAAGGCCAAGCAGCTGTTCAAGGAAGCCGGCTACAAGGGCGAGAAGATCGTCGTCATGCAGGCGACGGACCAGCAGCTGATCGGCACCATCGCGGTGGTGATCGCGCAGAAGCTGCGCGAGGCCGGCATCAACGTGGACCTGCAGGCGATGGACTGGGGCACCGTCATCACCCGTCGCACCAAGCAGGAGCCGCCGGGCCAGGGCTCGCCGGGCTGGAACATCTTCACCACGTGGTGGACCGGCATCCCGATGTCGAACCCGATCACCAACGCGCCGCTGGTGACGACCTGCGACAAGAAGAACTGGTTCGGCTGGCCGTGCGACGAGCAGATGGAGAAGCTGCGCGCCGACTACGTCAAGGCGGGCACGCTGGCCGAGCAGAAGGCGGCCGCCGAGGCGATGCAGAAGCGCTACTTCGAGACCTTCCCCTACATCAACACGGGGCAGTTCACCGCGCCGGTCGCTTATCGCAACAACCTGAAGGGCGTGCCGGACGCGCTGCTTCTGGTGGCCTGGAACATCGAAAAGACGAAGTGACCGCGACTTGAGACCGCTGCAGGGCGGCGCCTCCGGCGCCGCCCTTTCTCTTTGATCTGGGGAACCGCCATGTCCGACGATCTCGCGATGATGACCGCGACCGAGATGCTGCGCCTCTTCCGCCGCCGCAAGCTGTCGCCGGTCGAGGTGACCAAGGCGACGGTCGACCGCGTCCGGCGCTACGACCGCCACGTCGTGGCCTTCCGCCTGTTCGCGCCCGACCAGGCGCTGAAGGCCGCGCGCGAATCCGAGCGGCGCTGGATGCGGGGCACGCCCAAGGGCCTGGTCGACGGCGTGCCGACCACGATCAAGGACCAGTGGTTGACCAAGGGCTGGTCGACGCTGCGCGGCTCGACGCTGGCCTCCGCCAAGGGCCCCTGGACCGAGGACTCCCCGCCGGTCGCGCGCCTGCGCGAGCATGGCGCAGTGCTGCTCGGCAAGACCACCATGCCGGAGTTCGGCTGGAAGGGCGTGACCGACTGCAAGCTGACCGGCATCAGCCGCAACCCGTGGAACGTGGCCAAAACCTGCGGCGGGTCGAGCGGCGGCGCGGCCATCGCTGCCGCTTCGGGGTTCGGCGCGCTCAACCTCGGCTCCGACGGCGCGGGCTCCATCCGCATGCCGGCTGCCTTCTGCGGCGTGTTCGGCTTCAAGGGCACGTTCGGCCGCGTGCCGTCGCATCCCTACGCCACGCTGCCGATGTGCTCGCATGTCGGGCCGATCACGCGCACGGTCGCCGATGGCGCGCTGATGTACAACGTGATGACCGAGCCCGACCCGCGCGACTGGCTGGCGCCGCCCTATGACGGGCGCGACTGGCGGGTCGGCCTCGAGGACGGCGTCAGAGGCCTGCGCATCGCCTACAGCCGCGACCTCGGCTACGCCAAGGTCGACCGCGAGCTGCTCGGGCTGGTCGACAACGCGGTGAAGGTGCTGGCCGATCTCGGCGCCATCGTCGAGGAGAAGAATCCCGGCTTCGCCGACCCGTTCGAGCCGTTCTACGCGCATTACGCCGGCGCGATGGCGGTAAACCTGGATCGGCTGGGCCCAAAGGCCTTCAAGGAGGCCGACCCGGGCTTCCTGCGCATGGCCGAGGACGGCAAGCGGGTGACGGCCAGGGATCTGCTGCTGGCCTGGGACGCGCGGCACAATCTCGGCCGGCACATGAATCTGTTCCACCAGAAATACGACGCGCTGATCACGCCGCAGAATTCGCTGGTCGCCTTCGACGCCGGCATCGAGTTCCCCAAGGGGCGCAGCATGAAGAGTTGGTTCGACTGGAGCCCGTTCTGCTTCCCGTTCAACTTCACCATGCAGCCGGCGGCGACGGTGCCCTGCGGCCTGACGCGCGGCGGCTTGCCGGCGGCGCTGCAGGTGGTCACCGCGCGCTATCGCGAGGATTTGGCGTTCCGCGTCGCGCGGGCGTATGAATCGGCCTGCCCCTTCCCGATGCCCGGCGTCTCGCGCCTGGGCAAGGGCAAGGGGACCAAGAGGGAGAGGACATGATGAGGACGGTGCGTGCCACCAGCTTCACCGACACCACGGCCGAGGACTGGGACTTCGCGGTCGAGACCGGCCGGCGCAAGTACATCGCCGACGCCGGGGTCGCCGCGCTGAAGCTGCTGGAGAGCCAGAAGGACGAACCGAGCAGCGGCTGGCAGGTCAACAACTACCAGCACTCGCTCTCGGCCGCGACCAAGGCGCTCAGGAACGGCGAGGACGAGGAATACATCGTCGCCGTCCTCCTGCACGACCTGGCGCAGGACCTCGACCCGATGCGCCACGACCGCATCGCCGGCACGCTGCTGAAGCCGTTCCTCAACCCCGCGAACCACTGGATGGTCGCCAACCACCAGGTGTTCCAGCTCAGCTTCCGCACGCACTCGAAGTTCGACACCAAGGCCTGCGAGAAGTTCCGCGGTCATCCCTTCTTCGAGCGCACGATGCGGTTCTGCGACCTCTACGACCAGAGCTGCTTCGACCCCAAGGCCGAGCGTCTGCCGCTCACGGAGTTCGAGCCGATGGTGCGGCGCGTCTTCGGA
This sequence comes from uncultured Rhodospirillaceae bacterium, assembly GCA_964557415.1. GTDB lineage: Bacteria > Pseudomonadota > Alphaproteobacteria > JAEULC01 > JAEULC01 > JAEULC01. The sequence goes on along the minus strand of CAZLBB010000105.1, from coordinate 4,413 downwards.
CGCGTGATGCAGGAACGCATGGGGAAATTTCCGTGACGACGTGTTCCGTCTCGGGCTGATCGGCCTCGGCGCGATCGGCCGCGAGGTCGCGAACGCCATCGCCGGCGGCATCCTGCCCGGCGTCGCGATCGAAGCGATTCTGGTGCGCCGACCGCGCCCGGATGCCGATCCCGTGGTCATGACGGATCCCGACCGTTTCTTCGGGCGCCGCTTCGACGCCGTCATCGAAGGTGCCGGCCACCAAGCCGTGCGCGACCACGGCGAGCATGTGCTGCGCAACGGCGCCGACCTGCTGGTGACTTCGGTCGGCGCGTTGACCGACGACGCCTTGCGCGAGCGCCTGATCGAGGCGGCGCGCCGCTCGGGCAAGCGTCTGATCCTGCCCTCGGCCGGCATCGGCGCGCTCGACATCCTGGCCGGCGCCGCCGTCGGCGGACTTGATGAGGTCGCGATCGTCGTGCGCAAGCAGCCCGAGGCCTGGCTCGGTACCGAGGCGGAAGGCCGGTTCGACCTGGCGAAGCTGACCGCGCCCGCCGTGCTCTACGACGGCCCGGTGCGCGAGGGCGCCAGGCGCTACCCGCAGAACGTCAACATCTCGGCGGCCACCGCGCTGGCCGGCATCGGCTTCGACCGCACGCGCCTCACCGTGATCGCCGACCCCGGCATCCGCACGCACGTGGTCGAGATCCACGCGCGCGGCGCCTTCGGCCGCTTCGATTTCGTCGAGGACGTGCTGCCGACCGCCGACAACCCGAAGACCGGCAAGATCGTCGCCATGGCGATCGTCAAGGCGGTGCGCCAGCTGACGCAGCCGATGGTGATCGGGTTGTAGTACCAAGCAGGCGTCCTTCCACCGGCTCAGGACGAGGTTGCACCGAAAGAAGAGTCCACATCCTGAGCTTGTCGAGGGATGAGTCCGCATTACCGCAAATGGCACGCCACGCTGTGCCCCGGTGCCGTCTGCTTCAGCGCAGGCTCCTCGACCTTGCAGCGGGCCTCGGCGTAGGGGCAGCGGGTGTGGAAGCGACAGCCGGGCGGCGGGCGGATCGGGCTCGGCACGTCGCCGGTCAAGAGCGCGCGGGTCTTGCGCTCCTTCGGGTTCGCCGCGGGCACGGCGGCGAGCAGCGCCTCGGTATACGGGTGCTGCGGGTTGGCGAAGAGCTCGCCGGTCGGCGCGAGCTCGACGATCTTGCCGAGATACATCACGGCGACGCGCTGGCTGATGTGCTGCACGACCGCGAGGTCGTGCGCGATGAAGAGGTAGGACAAGCCGAAGGACTGCTGCAGGTCGATCAGGAGATTGATGATCTGCGCCTGCACCGAGACGTCGAGCGCGGAGACCGGCTCGTCGCAGACGATCAGGCTGGGCTGGAGCGCAAGCGCGCGCGCGATGCCCAGGCGCTGGCGCTGGCCGCCGGAGAACTCGTGCGGGTACTTCACCATCGAGTCGGCGCGCAGGCCGACGCGCTGGAACAGCGCGGCCACCTTCCCGCGCCGCTCGGTCGCGGTCGCGAGCCCGTAGTTCAGCATCGGCTCGCCGACGATCTCGCCGGCGGTCATGCGCGGGTTGAGCGAGGAATACGGGTCCTGAAAGATCACTTGCATGTCGCGCCGGTAGGGGCGCATCTCGGCCTTGCCGAGGCCCGAGATGTCGGCGCCGCGCAGCTGGATCGTGCCGGAGGTCGGCGCCAGCAGGCGCAGGATGGTCTTGCCCGCGGTCGACTTGCCGCAGCCGCTCTCGCCGACCAGGCCCAGCGTCTCGCCCGCGTTCAGGCTGAAGTCGATGCCGTCGACGGCGCGCACCGTTGCCTTGGGCTTGCCGAGGAAGCCGCCGCCGATCACGAAATGCTTCACCAGGCCGCGGACCTCGAGCAGCGGCGACTCCACCTGGGTCGTGCTCGCGGTCATGACGCGCCGACCCGGGCTTCGAGCGCGGTGGTGCGCAGAGCCTCGGCACGATCGGATTCCCAGCACGCGGCGAAGTGGCCCGGCGCCTTCTGCTCGAACGGCGGGTACTCGGCGCGGCAGCGGTCGGTCGCCAGCGTGCAGCGCGGCGCAAAGGCGCAGCCCTTGGGCATATCGATCAGCGACGGCACCATGCCGGGGATCTCGGCCAGGCGGGCGCGCGCGCCCGCGCTCCGGCCGCGCGTCAGGCGCGGCACCGAGCCGAGCAGGCCGACCGTGTAGGGATGGCGCGGGCGCTCGAACAGCCCGTCGACCGGCGCCTCCTCGACCTTGCGACCGGCGTACATGATCACCACGCGCTGCGCCATCTCGGCGATCACGCCGAGGTCGTGGGTGATCAGCACGATGGCGGTGCCGAGCCGCTCCTTCAGCTCCTGCATCAGGGCCAGGATCTGCGCCTGGATCGTCACGTCCAGCGCCGTGGTCGGTTCGTCCGCCAGCAGCACCTTGGGGTTGCAGGCCAGCGCCATGGCGATCATCACGCGCTGGCGCATGCCGCCCGACAGCTCGTGCGGATACTGCTCGAGCCGCCGGCGCGGCTCGGGGATGCGCACGAGGTCGAGCATCTCGGCCGCGCGGTCGAGCGCTGCCTTCCGGTTCATGCCCTGGTGCAGCTTCAGCGTCTCGGCCATCTGCCAGCCGATGGTCAGCACCGGGTTGAGGCTGGTCATCGGCTCCTGGAAGATCATCGAGATGTCGTTGCCGCGCAGGTCGCGCATTGCGGATTCCGGCAGCGACAGCAGCTCGCGTCCGTCGAATCGGATTGAGCCGCCGACGATCTTGCCCGGCGGCGACGGCACCAGGCGCAGGATCGACAGTGCCGTGATCGACTTGCCGCAGCCGCTCTCGCCCACCAGGCCCAGCGTCTCGCCGCGGTCGAGGTCCCACGACACGCCGTCGACCGCCTTCACCACGCCGTCGCGGTTGATGAAATGCGTCTGCAGATTCTCGACGCTGAGGAGCCTGTTGGGCATCTAGAGCCGCCGCCGCATGCGCGGGTCGAGCATGTCGCGCAGACCGTCGCCGAGCAGGTTCACCGCCAGCACGGTCAGCGTCAGGAAAAGGCCGGGGAAGCCCAGCAGCCAGAAGGCGACGCGCACATACTGCCGACCCTCGGCCATGATGTTGCCCCAGCTCGGGATGGTCGGCGGCGTGCCGGCCCCGAGGAAGCTCAGGATCGCCTCGAGGATCATGGCCGACGCGCAGATGTAGGTCGCCTGGACGATCAACGGCGCCACGGCGTTGGGCAGGATGTGCTTCGCCAGCACGCGGTGGAAGCGCGTGCCGATCGCCTCGGCGGCCTCGACGAAAGCCTGCTCGCGCAGGGTCAGGACCACCGAGCGCACCAGGCGCACCACGCGCGGCACCTCGGGGATGACGATCGCGATCACGACGGTTTCGAGGCTGGCGCGCGTCAGCGCCATCAGCGCGATCGCCAGCAGCACGCCCGGCACCGCCATCAGTCCGTCCATGACGCGCATCACAACGGCGTCGACCCAGCGCAGGAACCCGGCGACAAGCCCGATCACCGTGCCGATCAGGGTGGCGACCACGGCCACGGCGAGGCCGACCTGCAGCGACACGCGGCTGCCGTAGATCACGCGGCTGTAGAGGTCGCGGCCGAGATGGTCGGTGCCGAACCAGTTGCGCTCCGACGGCGGCTTCAGGCGGAAGCGCGGGTCGAGTTTCATCGGATCGACGGTCCAGAGATAGGGCGCCAGCACGGCCATCGCCACCAGCACCGCCATGATCGCCAGGCCCGCCGTGACGGTCGGATGGCGGCGGATCGCCTCTGTCAGCGGCGAGCGGCGGCGCCGTGCCGTGGTTTCCGGAAGTGCGGCGACCGTCACGGCGTCAGTACCGGATGCGCGGATCGAGGACCGTGTAGATCAGGTCCACGGCCAGGTTGATGGCGAGGTAGATGACGGCGAAGACCAGGATCACGCCCTGTATCACCGGGTAGTCGCGGTGCAGGATCGCGTCGACCGTCAGCCGCCCGAGCCCGGGGATGTTGAACACGCTCTCCGTCACCACCACGCCGCCCAGCAGCAGGGCGACGCCGATGCCGATCGTGGTGACGATCGGCACCGAAGCAGGCTTGAGCGCATGGATCAGCAGGATCGGCAGTTGCGACAGGCCCTTGGCGTGCGCGGTGCGCACGTAGTCCTGGCTCAGGACCTCGATCATGCTGGCGCGCGTCATGCGCGCGATCAGCGCGACGTAGACGATGCCGAGCGCCAGCGACGGCAGCAGAATGCTCTCGAGGAACTTGCCGATCCCGGCGCTGAGCGGCTGATAGCCCTGCACCGGCAGAATCTCGAGCCGGACGGCGAAGACCCAGATGAGGAAATAGCCGAGCGCGAATACGGGCACCGAGAAGCCGAGCACCGCGAAGCCCATGATCGAGCGGTCGATCCAGGTACCGGCACGCCAGGCAGCGATCACCCC
>CAZLBB010000104.1:0-20378 GCA_964557415.1 uncultured Rhodospirillaceae bacterium | reverse complement strand
GCCGAGCTTGAGGAAGTCGCCGCGCGCCGCGTGGCGCGGCCGCGGCACGTGAACGGCGGTCAGCAGCTCGTCCGTGCGTCGCGCGGTGCGGCGATTGCCGAGGACGTAGTCGGCGAGCTTCACGCACCGCACGCCGCCGGCGGCGCGCAGCTCGACCTCGGCGTCCAGGCTCAGGAGCGGCGGAATGCCGTCGGCGGCAGGCGAGGCGTTGCACAGATTGCCGCCCACCGTGCCGCGGTTCTGGATCTGCGCGCCGCCGACCTCGCGCGCCGCCAGCTTGAGCCCGTCGAACAGCGGCGGCAGCCCGGCCTCGATCACCTCGGTCCAGGTGGTCAGCGCACCGATGCGCCAGCCCTGGTCGGTGACGGCGATGCCGCGCAGCGGCGCCAGCGCCGAGATGTCGATGATGTCCTCGTCGGCCGGCGCCTTGCTCCACGGCCCGACCCGCGCGGGGTAATGGTCGGTGCCGCCGGCCAGCACGACCAGGGGCCGCGCCGCCAAGGCGCGGAGCGCGTCATCCAGGTCGGTCGGACGCAGATAGGCCACGCTTTACCGGGCTCCCCGTGCGGTTGGCCCCGATCATTCGTACACATATGATCTCGCCGGGGCGCCGCGGTGTCAAGCGCGCGCCCGCACGAACGCCGCCAGCGCCTGCCATGGCGACATGTCCCAGTGCCCGGGATTGGCCGGCGAGGGCGACGGCAGCACGAACAGGGCGGTCCCGTCGATGCGCTCCGCCTGCAATCCGAACGCGACGGCGGCGCGCGCGAAGCGCCGGCGGAAGAACGCAACGCCCGGCTTCTTGCCGACGAAGGCGAGCGCGCGCGGACGCAAGCGCAGGATTTTCTCCTCGAGCGCCGGCACGTCGTAGTCGGCAGCCGCGAGCGCCGAGTCGACGCCATGGCGATGCTTGGCGAGATCGGTGAGGCCGATGCCGTACTCGAGCACGCGGCGGTAGTGGCGCGGCGCGAGTTGCAGCGGCGTCAACCCGACCGCGAACAAGGTTGGCCAGAACCGGTTGCGCGGATGCGCGTAGTAGGCCTGCTGCCGGAACGACTCCGGCCCGACGGCGGAACCGCAGAACACGACATCGAGCCCCGGCGCCAGCACGTCCGGCAGCACCGCCATGGTTTCGCCTTGATCCGTTCCCGATTCGAATGCCCGCGTCGCCATCGCGGCATTGCGCGCGCGGCATGGCGCGGATGTCAATCGCTCACGTGCCGTCACACGCGCGTGAATCGCGTGCGATTCACGCGCGTGTGACGGCACGTGATGCGGCGCGAGGGCAATACTCGCGCGCGTCGCCGCTCCTGCCTGAGCGTCGCCGACCCCGAACATCGCTACCAACCGGATCAGGAGAACGAGATGCTTCGCTATGCCCTTTCGCTTGCGCTGCTGACCGCGACGATCGGCGTGGCCCAGGCCGGGCCGATCGGCCAGGAGACCAACAGCGGCACGGCGTCGATGCTCCAGCTCGAGCTGCGTCAGTGCAACCGCATCGACGACAGCGCGCAGCGCGAGACGTGCAAGGCCCAGGCCTGGGCGAAGCGCGGCTACGATACGCAGCTGCCGGCGCTGACGGAGACGCCGTACGAACGCTCGGTCAATTAACCGGCCAGCTTCATACGGTCGGGCGCGGCGCCAGGCTCCCCCGCCGGCGCCGCGCCGCCTTTCTGCGCGGCATCCCGCTCGCGCACGCGGCGCGCCAGGCGCAGCGTCACCACGGCCGCAGCGGCGGTCGCCAGCAGGTGCTTGAGCGTATGGCCGCTGACGATGGCCAGCGCATCCATCACCGCGTGGTCGGCGAACTCCGCGATCTTGGCGGCGACGTACAGCACGATCGCCCACCCGAAGGCGCGACGATCCGCGCGCGGCGCGGATTCGATCCATTGCCAAAGCGGCACGAGGACCAGCGGTGCCGCCTGCAGCAGCAGGTAGGGCCGGAGATCGCCTTCGCCCCGCCGATCGGTCCACCACCACCAGAAGACGCCGAACAGGGCGGCGAGCGCCAGCAGCGCCAGCCAGCCGCGCATGCTGCAGGCGGGCCGCGTCTCGACGCGCACCGCCGCCAGGATGCCGGCACAGGCCAGCGCGATCGGCAGCCGGTCCCACACCAGCCGGTCGTTGTCGGGCGCGAGATGGTAGTAGCCCGATCCCAGCGCCGTAAGGACCAGGGCGGCCAGGAACAGGCAGTAGCCCGGCCATCCCGCGGCGATCGCCGGATGGCGCCGCGCCGGCAGCAGCGACACGAGGCCCCATAGCCCCACCAGCGCGAAGCCGAGATTCGACAGCACATCGGCGGCGTTGGGCAGGCCGAGCCAGGCGCGGGCAGCGGCGAACGCGTGGTATTCCGGCGGCTGCGCGACCGGCCCGACCGCCAGCATCAGCGCGGCGGCGCCGCCGCCGACGACGCTCGGCATATGGCGACGGAACGCGTCCATGGCCCCCGCGGTCGACCTGCCGACCAACCCTCCTACATCAGCGCCTTGACCAGGCGCAGGAACTCGGCGCGGTCGCCTGGGGTCAGCGGTTCCAGGATCGCGCGGCTGACCTCGAGGGCGCTGGCGCTCAACCGGTCGACCAGCGCGGCGCCGGCGGGCGTCAGGCGCAGCACCTGGCGGCGGCGGTCCTGCGGGTCGCCCGCGCGCTCGATCAGGTCGCGGTCGACCAGCCGCCGGATGACGCCCTGGATCGTGGCCGGATCCATCGCCGTCAGCCGGCCGAGATGGTTCTGCGAGGCGCCGCCCGTGTCGCGCAGCTTCACCAGCGCCGCCCACTGCGTCGGCGTCAGCTGCGGCTCGCCGATCTTGCTGAGGAAGATGGCGGTGGCGCGTTGGTGCACGCGGCGGAGCAGATGACCGGCCTGCTCCTCGAGCCGGTAGCCGGGCGCCGCGGCGCTTTTCTGGTCCGGCACCGGGCCGCGCGCCCTTCAGGCCGCCGCAGCGGGCGCCGGCGCGGGCCGGCGCACCTGCACGACGTGGAACCGCCGGGCGACGAAGGCGGCATCGGTCAGCGCGGCGTTGCCCGCCGGGTTGCGCCCCGTGACGTGGTAGTCGCTGAAGGCCGCCGCCTGGTTGGCGAACACGCCACCGGTCAGGTTGCACGACAGCGCCACGCCCGCCTCGAGTGCCGCCGCCTCGACACGCGCGAGTACGGCCGGGTCGGTCGAATAGGCCGACCAGGCGATGGCGCCCTTGGCGGAAGCCGAGCGCGCCGCGCGCCGGATCGCGTCGTCCACGTCGCGCGCGGCGACGAAGAAGGCGATCGGCCCGAACATCTCGCGCATGTAGGCCTGCTCGCTCGCGGCGTCGACTTCGACGAGCAGCGGCGTGCGCAGCCGCGCCTCTGGAAAGCGCGGATGCTCGGGCGCGCCCGACGCCAGCACGACGCGGCCGAGCGTCGCCGCCTCGTCGATGCGCTTGAGGGTCGCGGGGTTCTGGATCGCGCCGAGGATTTCGCCGGCGCGCTCGGGCTCGCCCAAGAGCCCCTGGATCGCCTTGGCGATGCCCTGCTCGACCTCGGCCAGCGACTTGCGGCCCTCGTTCGTGTCGATCCCGTCCTTCGGCAGCAGCAGGTTCTGCGGCGTCGTGCACATCTGGCCGGAATAGAGGCTGAGCGAGAAGGCGAGGTTGCGGCACATCCCCGCGAAATCGTCGGTCGAATGCAGGATCACCGAGTTCACGCCCGACTTCTCGGTGAACACCTGCGCCTGGCGCGCGTTGGCCTCGATCCAGCTGCCGAACTCGGCGCCGCCGGTGAAATCGACGATCGCGATCTCCGGCCGGAGCGCCAGGTCCTTGGCGATCGGCTGCTGCGGCGTGTCGGCGGCGAGCGTGATCAGGTTCGGATCGAAGCCTGCTTCCTTCAGCACGCCTTGCGCGGTCTGGATCGAGATCGCCAGCGGCAGCACCGCGTTCGGATGCGGCTTCACCATGACAGCGTTGCCGGTGGCGAGGTCGGCGAAGATGGCAGGATAGCCGTTCCAGGTCGGGAAGGTGGCGCAGCCGATCACGAGACCCACGCCGCGCGGCACGATGTGGAACGCCTTGTCCATGGCGAGCGCCGGCGCCTTGCCCTGCGGCTTGGTCCAGCGCGCCTTGGCCGGCGTGCGGCTCATCTCGGCATAGGCATAGGCGGCCGCCTCGAGGCCGCGGTCCTGCGCGTGCGGGCCGCCGGCCTGGAACGCCATGGCGAATCCTTGCCCCGTGGTGTGCATGATCGCGTAGGCGATCTCGAAGCTGCGCTTGTTGAGCCGCGCGAGGATCTCCAGGCACACGCCGACGCGCGCGCCCGGTCCGGCCGCGACCCAGCCCGGCATCGCGGCCTTCGCGGCCGCCAGAAGCTTGTCGAGGTCGGCTTTCGGGTACTTGATGCCGAGCGTGCCGCCATAGGGGCTGACTTCGGCGCCGACCGTGCCGACGATGCCCGCCTGGTCGAGCGCGAAGGGCTTGCCGCGCCGCGCTTCGAACGCGGTGCGGCCGTCGGCGTTCGCGGTCTCGCCGTAGGTCCTGCCGCTCGGCGTCTCCGGATACGGGGTCCAGTAGTCGCGGCTGGCGAGCGCGGCGACGGCGGCCTCGAGCGTCGCGCGGTGACGCTGGAACATCTCCTCGGCTGGGCTCATGGGCTTTCCCGATTCCTCCGTTTCCGGCGGCGAGCTTACACCGTTCTTTGCATCACAACAGCGCCGCCCACTCCTTCAACCACTCCAACGCCTCCTCGTCCGGCAGGGGCTGCGTGCAGGCGTCGATTTCCAGCCGCTCGCCCAGCTTCCGCGCGCCGAGCCCGGCGAACAGCGCGTCCATCGCCTTGCCGGCGAAGCAGAACGTGTCGTGATAGGTCTGGTCGCCCAGCGCGATCACGCCGTAGCGGATATGCCGGAGGTTCGGGCGCTCCGCCTTGAGGCTGTCGTGCATCGGGATGATGTTGTCCGGCAGCTCGCCGTCGCCGTGCGTCGCGCAGCAGACCAGCACCACGTCGCGGCGCGCGAACCCGGCCTCGGCGGCGGTGCCCCGGCTCATCACCTCGACCCGGTGGCCCTGGCGGCCGAGCTCGTCCTTCAGCAGGTCGGCGACCATCTGGGCGTTGCCGGACTCGGTGCCGACCAGGATCAGGATGTCGGTCATGCGCGGCCGATCGCGCGCGCTCGCACGCCGTGCTGTGGCGAAGGCCCGCCGGCCGGCTCTTCCATGGATTTTCCGATACCAAACATCTGGGCAATATGTCTATTTTCCTCAAGCGTTCGGGGGAGCCAGAAATGACCGACGATCAGCTGATCGCTGAGATCAGCGCCGGCCGCAAGCTCGGCGCCGACGACCCGCTGCCGGCGGGCTACCGCACCGAGGTGATGCGGTTGATGGCGGTGTTCGTCGATTCCGAGCTCGCCGGCGCGGCCGGCTTCACGCCCTTCATCAACCACGCGCCGGGCGTGCGCGAGCGTGCCCACGCCGCGCGCATGGTCGGCGAGAAGTTCGGCCATGCCGAGCGCGTGCTCGGCCTGATGGTGCGCTTCGGCGTGGACGCCGACCTCTATGTGCGTTCGCATGCCTGGGAGGCGCGGCTCGACCGCACGCTCGACCTCGGCAATCGCCGCGTCGGCAGCGACAAGCGGCTCAACGTGTTCCACTACCCGCTCGAGGGCTGGATCGATGCGGTCACCCTGAACTTCCTGATGGGCACCGCGACCGCGGTGCAGCTCGGTGAGATGGTCGGCTGCTCCTACGAGCCGCTGTCGAAGGCGATGCAGGAGATCGTGCCGCGCGAGGCAAGCCATGCGCGCCACGGCGAGAAGGGGCTGAAGCTGCTGGTCGAGCGAGAGGGCTCGACCCTGGCGGCCCAGCTTGCCGTCGCCTACTGGTTTCCGCGCGTGCAGGCGACATTCGGCCGGCTCGACTCCGATCGCTTCGATTTGTACCGCCGATATGGGCTGCGCCGCCGGCCGAACGCGGAAATGCTGCATCGCTGGCGCGGCGACGTCGCCAAGCGCTTGGCCGCGATCGGCCTGGCTGCACCGGGGTTCTGAAGATGAGCTATACGACGATCCAGTTCGCCGAAAACGGCGCCGTCGCCACGATCACGCTGAACCGGCCGGACAAGTTGAACAGCTTTACCGCGCACATGCACGAAGAGCTGCGCGACGCGGTCGGGCGCGTGCGCGACGGGCGCAGCGCGCGCTGCCTGGTGCTGACCGGCGCCGGCCGCGGCTTCTGCGCCGGGCAGGACCTGAGCGACCGCGTGATGGGCGAGGACAGCGCGCCGATCGACCTCGCCCATACGCTGTCGACCTACTACAACCCGCTGGTCATGGCATTGCGGGCGCTGGAGATGCCGGTGGTCGCCGCGGTCAACGGCGTGGCCGCCGGCGCCGGCGCCAACCTGGCGCTCGCCTGCGACATCGTGCTGGCGGCGCGCTCCGCTTCGTTCATCCAGGCCTTCTGCAAGATCGGCCTGCTGCCGGATTGCGGCGGCACGTATTTCCTGCCGCGCCTGGCCGGCACGGCACGCGCCATGGGCTTGGCGCTGCTCGGGGACAAGCTCTCGGCCGAGCAGGCGGCCGAATGGGGCCTGATCTGGAAGGTGGTCGACGACGCCAGGCTGATGGACGAGACGACAGCCCTGGCGCGGCACTTCGCCACCCAGCCGACGCGCGGCCTCGCCCTGATCAAGAAGGCGATCCAGGTTTCGCACGACAATTCGCTCGAGGCGCAGCTCTCGCTCGAGGCCGAGCTGCAGCGCCAGGCCGGGCGGACGCGGGACTATCGCGAAGGCGTCGCCGCGTTCATGGGCAAGCGTCCGCCCAGGTTCACCGGGAGCTGAGCATGCCCGACGACACCGCGCGCGATGCGGTCCAGAGGGGCCGTGCCCAGCGCATCGCCGAGGCGGTCGGGCGCGGCATGTACGAGCGCGACCACGCGGCCAAGGCGCTCGGCATCACGCTGGAGGAGATCGCGCCCGGCCGCGCGCGCATGCGCATGACCGTCCGGCCCGACATGGTGAACGGCCACGACATCTGCCACGGCGGCATGACCTTCACGCTGGCCGACACCGCCTTCGCCTATGCCTGCAACTCCTACAACCGCAGCGCGGTCGCCGCGAGCTGCCACATCGTCTTCACCGCGCCGGCGAGGCGCGGCGACGTGCTGACCGCGGTCGCCGAGGAGAAGGCGCTGGAGGGCCGCACCGGGGTCTACGACATCGCCGTCACCGACCAGAACGGCCGCGGCGTCGCGCTGTTCCGCGGCCACTCGCGCCGGCTGGAGAGCAAGGTCGTGGCGGACGAGGAGGTCGTCTGAAGAGAAGATTCACCACAGAGACACAGAGACACAGAGGCGGAAAGGAGATGTAATTTAAGGCGGCCGAAGGCCGCTCCAGATCCGTTCTCCATCTTCTTTTCCTCTGTGCCTCTGTGCCTCTGTGGTGAATCTTTTCCTTTCGTGCAGGGAGGAAACAGGGGCGCCATGAGCAACAAGCCCTTCGACCGGATCGAGACGGCGAGCCGGGACGAGATCGCGGCGCTGCAGCTCGAACGGCTGAAATGGTCGGTGCGCCACGCCTACGACAACGTCGCGCATTACCGGCAGAAATGCCAGAAGGCGAACGTCCATCCCGACGACCTGAAGTCGCTTGCGGACCTCGCGCGGTTTCCGTTCACGACCAAGGACGACCTGCGCCAGACCTATCCCTTCGGCATGTTCGCCGTGCCGCGCGAGAAGGTCGTGCGCCTCCACGCGTCCTCGGGCACGACCGGAAAGCCGACCGTGGTCGGCTATACGCAGCGCGACGTCGACACCTGGGCGCATCTCGTGGCGCGCTCGATCCATGCCTCGGGCGGCCGGCCGGGCGACATCATCCATGTCGCCTACGGCTACGGGCTGTTCACCGGCGGCCTCGGCGCGCATTACGGCGCCGAGAAGCTGGGCTGCACGGTGATCCCGGTGTCCGGCGGCATGACCGAGCGCCAGGTGCAGCTGATCCGCGACTTCCGGCCCGACATCATCATGGTGACGCCCAGCTACATGCTGGCGATCATCGACGAGATGGAACGCCAGGGCATGAACCCGCGCGACTGCTCGCTGCGGATCGGCATCCACGGCGCCGAGCCCTGGACCCAGGGCATGCGCCAGGAGATCGAGGCGCGCGCGGGCATGGACGCGATCGACATCTATGGCCTCAGCGAGGTGCTGGGCCCGGGCGTCGCCAACGAGACGGTCGAGACCAAGGACGGGCCGGTGATCTGGGAGGACCATTTCTATCCCGAGGTGATCGATCCGGCGACCGGCGCGTCGCTGCCCGACGGGCAGTTCGGCGAGCTGGTGTTCACGACGCTGACCAAGGAGGCGCTGCCGGCGATCCGCTACCGCACGCGCGACCTGACGCGCCTCTTGCCCGGCACCGCGCGCAGCATGCGCCGCTTCGGCCGCATCACCGGCCGCAGCGACGACATGCTGATCATCCGCGGCGTCAACGTCTTCCCCAGCCAGATCGAGGAGCTGATCCTCAAGGATCGGCGCCTGGCGCCGCACTACGTGCTCGAGGTGCGGCGCGAAGAACGGCTGGACGCGCTGGACGTCGTGGTCGAGCCGCGCCCGGACCTGGCGGGCGACGCCGACGCGCGCCGCCAGGCGGGCGAGCGGCTGGCGCACGACATCAAGGCCTTCATCGGCATCAATGCCACGGTCAAGGTCGCCGATGTCGGCAAGGTCGAGCGCTCGATCGGCAAGGCCAAGCGTGTGATCGACCTCAGGCCGCGAGGATAGGGCGCCTATCTTCCCGTGTAGCCGAGCTGCCGCGGCAGCCACAGCACGATCTCGGGAAAGAGGATCATCAGCAGCAGCGCCGCGACCAGCACGGCGATGAAGCTCCAGATCTCGCGGATCATCGCGCGCAGCGGGATGCCCGTGACCGCGCTGATGACGAACAGCAGGATGCCGTAGGGCGGCGTGACCAGGCCGATCATCGTGTTGACGACGGCGACGACGCCGAAATGCACGAGGTCGACGCCGAGCGCCCGGCAGGTCGGCACGAACAGCGGCAGGATGACCAGGATGATGGTGCTGGCGTCGAGCAGGCATCCGAGGATCAGCAGCAGCACGTTGACCGCGATCAGGAAGGCGAGCGGCGAGATGTCGATGCCCTGGATCGCCGCCGACACGGCGCCGGGGATGTTCTCGCTGGCGACGATATAGTTGAAGATGAGGGCGCCGCCGATCAGGAGGCCGACCGAGGCCGAGGCGCGCGCGCTCTCGGACAGCGTCACGTAGAGGCTGCGCCAGGTGAGCGCGCGGTAGAATGCGGCCGAGAGGACGAGCGCATAGGCGGCGGCGATGGCGGCTGCCTCGGTCGGCGTGGCGACGCCGCCGTATATGCCGTAGAGCAGGATCACCGGCATCAGCAGCGCCGGCGCGGCGCGGGCCGTGATCCGCGGCAGCTCGGCCACCGGCACCGGCGCCTCGGTGGCGAAGCCGCGGCGGCGGGCGAGGTGGTGGTTGAGCGCCATCAGCACGGCGCCGATGAGCAGGCCGGGGAAGACGCCGCCGAGGAAGAGATAGCCGATCGAGGTATCGGACACGAGGGCATAGAGCACCATCGGGATCGAGGGCGGGATGATCGGCCCGATCACCGCCGAGGCGGCCGTGATCGCGGCGGCATAGCCCGGCGAATAGCGGCCGTCGCGCGTCATCATGCCGATGATGATCTTGCCGATGCCGGCGGCGTCGGCGACGGCGGATCCCGACATGCCCGAGAAGATGATGCTGGCGACGACGTTGACGTGGCCCAGTCCGCCGCGGAACCGCCCGACCAGCGCGGTGCAGAATCCCAGCAGCCGCTCGCTGATCGTGCCCGCGTTCATGATGTTCGCCGCCGCGATGAACAGCGGCACGGCGAGGATGACGAAGCTGTCGTAGAGGCCCTGGATGATCTGCTCGGCGGCGAGGCCCAGGTTCTGGCCCTTGACCGCCAGGTAGGCGACCGCGGCGACGATCATCCCGAGCGCGATCGGCGTGCCGATGGCGGCAAGGCCGAACAGGACGATCAGGGCGGCGGCGAAGGAGCCGCTCATGCGCGCGGCTCTTCCTCGAGCACCTCGGGCATGCGCCCGCGCAGCAGGTTCACGGCGCGCAGCGCGTAGCGGACGATGATGGCGGCGGCGAAGAGGGCGTAGACGCTGAAGACGATGTCGAGGCGGATGCCGAGCGTCGCGCTCGACTTGATGCTGTAGAAGGTGATGTAGTCGATGCTGTCGGGCAGGGAAGCGAGGAAGCCCGCCAGGATCGCAAGGGCCGAGACGAGCGCGAAGCCGCGGCGCAGCGTTTTTCCGCCTGCCATGTAGAGGACGTCGAAGCGCACGTGGTCGCGGTCGGCGAGCACGAAGCCTGCGCCCCAGAACACCAGCCACAGCCAGGCGGTCAGGCAGGCCTCGAGCGTCCAGCCGAGCGGGTGGTTGATCACGTAGCGCGTGAAGATCTGCAGCACGAACGAGAGGAACATGGCGGCGAGCAGCGCCACCGCGACATTGTCCGCCCGCGCCCGCAGCCAGGTGAAAGCCTTGGAACGAATTGGACTCTCCGCGCGAACGGCAATTCTCTAGTCCCCCCTCCCGCCCCTTCGACCAAAGCTCAGGAGGGAGGGGGGACCAAAGAGTTGGTTAAGCTCACAGGCTCTGGGCGTGCCTCGCATCGCGAGCTCCGCGAGATTGCGCCTGTCGCACGGCGTCCCCGCGGCCGCCCGAGGCTACTTGATCGCGTTGATGCGCTCGACCATGCCCTGCGGCCAGTCCTTGGCGAACTTGGACTCGAGGTACATCTTCTGCACGCGCGTGCGGAACGCCTCGACGTCGGGCGTGTAGACCTTGAGGCCTTTCTCCTTGAAGAACGCCTCGAGCTCCGCCTCGAGCTTGAGCTGGCGCTGGCGGCCGAGCTCGGCCGCGTCGTCCGCCGCCTTCTGCACGGTCTTCTGCTGATCGGGCGTGAGCTTGTCCCAGACCTTCTTGCTGAAGGCGAGGTAATTCTGGTCGACCAGGTGGCTGGTCAGCACGATCTGCTTGGTGACCTCGTAGAACTTGGAGTCCTTGTTGGTCGGCAGCGGGTTGTCCTGGCCGTCGATGGCGCCGGTCTGCAGCGCGGTGTAGACCTCGGTGAAGGCGACGGGCAGCGGGTTGGCGCCGAGCGCCTGGCCGAGGAACAGCCACGCCTCCGTGCCGGGCATGCGCAGCTTGACGCCGGCGAGGTCCTCGGGCTTGCGCACCTCCTTGTCCGTGCGCAGGTTCAGCTGCCGGCGGCCCAGGTACATCACCGACAGCAGCTTGACGCCCAGCTTGGCCTCGGTCTGCTTCTTGAGCTCGTCCATGACGTCGCTGGCGAACACCTTTTTCTGGTGCTCGGCATCGCGCAGCAGGTAGCCGGCGGTGAAGATCGACCAGGCGGGAATGAGTGTCGCCAGCTCCTGTGCCGAGGTGATCGACATCTCCAGGTTGCCGCGCGCGATCGCCTCGAGCTCGGTGCCCTGCTTGAACAGCGTCGCGTTCCAGTGCGGCTGGAACGTGGCGAAGCCCTTCACCGCCGGAGCGAAGACCTCCGTCAGCGCCACGGCGCGCTGGTCGGTCGGCGTCGCCGGCGCGGACAGGCGCAGCAGGATCGGCTGCTGGGCGAGCGCGCCGGCCGCCGCCGCCGAGAGCGCCGCGACCGCGGCGGTTGCGGCGATGAGCGTCCGCCGCGTGAGTGCAATGGTCATGTCGTTCCTCCCGTTTGCTGTGCCCTGCACGATTTGCGCCTACATACCAGATCGCGAACCGGCGTGTAAGCGGCCGGACCGCGGCGGCGTGTCCGGGCGGCTCTCCGCCTGTCCCGATTTCTCCGCATTGCGACGGTGCCGCAAGCGGCAGGGGCTACGCGCCCGTGTCCGCTTTCTCGCGCTCTTCGGCCAGCTTCTTCGCCAGAAGCTCGGCCTCGCGCTTCTGCAAGCGCTTGTGCATCATGACTACGCCCGAGATCACGACCAGGAAGATCGCGAGCATGATCAGCGCGAACCCCTCGGCCAGCTTGCCGAGGATCGCGGAGAAGGCCGCGCCGAGCAGGAAGCCGGCGCCGGCGAAGGTGAGCGCCCAGACGCCCGCCGCGATGAAATTGAGCACCAGGAAGCGCGTCCAGCTCAGCCCGCTCATGCCCATTGCGAAGGAGCTGACGTTGCGGATGCCGTAGATGAAGCGGAAGGACAGGATGAACCAGACATTGTACTTGCGCAGGAATCCCAGCGCGATGTCCACCGGCGGGCGATAGCGCGGAAACCGGTTCAGCAGTTTCTGGCCCCATTTGCGACCGATGAGGAAGTAGAGCTGGTCGCCGGTGAAGCTGCCGGCCCAGGCCGCCAGGACGAGGAGCTGGAAATTCAGCAGCTCCTGCTGCGCGGCGGCGCCGGCGAAAACGACGAAGGTCTCGCCTTCGAGAAACGTCCAGGCGAAGGTGAGCGGATAGAACCAGGCGCCGTATTCGGCGATGATATGATTGATGTCCACCTGAACGCCGCGGCTCGCGTCTCGCTACGCCGCCGGGCCTATCGCCGGGATGCGCGACGCCGGACCGGGGCGCGGGACCATATCACGGCCGCCGAAGCGGGGAACAGAAGAATGCATGGAAGATCGCGGGGTTAACGCCGCCTCCGGCGCGGCTTCCGTGCCGGCCCTTTCAGCTCGATGACGTTGCCCTCGGGGTCGCTGATATAGACCGACGGGCCCTCGCCCTCGGCGCCGAAGCGCGGCCGCGGCGCGCCCATCTCGATGGCGAAGCGCGCGAGGTGCCGGCGGAGCGCGGCCTCGTCGAACCGGGCCAGGCGCAGCGCGAAATGGTCCAGGTTGCGGCCGCCCTTGCGCCGCGGCCCGGCGCCGCCCATGCGGCCCAGCGGTCCGTCCAACGTGACGAGGTCGATCATCTGCTCGCCGGCGCGCAGGTGGATCAGCCCCAGCTTCGGCCGGCGGCGCTCGACCGCGATGCCGAGGACGTCGCGATAGAAGCGCACCATGCGCGCCGCGTCGCGCACGCGCAGCACGATGTGGTCCATGCGGGCGATGCGGACGGGGTTGCGGGCGCGGCCGGCGGCCATGGCGCTATTCGCCGCCCCGCGGCAGCAGCGCTTCCAGCTGCTCGCGCGCCCGGCCGAAATCCATCACTGCGTCCTCGTAGGCGTCGCGCGCCAGGGCATAGCGCTCGACCTGCTCCGGATCGATCCCGGAGCGGTGCACCTCCTCGTGCGCGCGCTTGCACGCGTCGAGCAGCTCGTCGGCGATCAGGCGGCGGCGCATGTAGATGCGCGCGGCCTCCTGCTGGCGCGGCGACAGGCGGTCGTAGATTCCGACCCGCGGCCGCGCCCTGGTCGTGAAGTCGCCGACCAGCAGCTGCCACATCGCCGCCCAGTCGCGCTCACGGCCCGCCGCGTCCAGGCGATAGCCGTAGCGCCCGAGGGCGGCGTGGCGTTCCTCGACCAGCGGGTCGGGAAATCGGACCGCCTCCGCGGGCTGCCTACTCTGCGGCAACGGGGTCCATCGCATAGCCGACGCGCATGTCGTAGTCAGGCTGGACGTCCCCGGGCATCTCGAGGCCCACCTCCTTGAGCCGCGCCTCGACCAGCTCCAGGTACTCCGCCTGCAGCTCCTCGGGCTTGCGCACCTTGATGCCGTATTCGTAGTAGATGTCGAACATCGAGGATTTCTGCTCGCCCGCGCTCGGTCGTCCGTAGAAGCCCAGGCCCATGCGCATGAACTTGGGCACGCGGCCCTGCATGTCCTCGCGCGCGGCGTCGCCGCCGAACTCGATGCAGCGCTTCGACGCCCAGACGCCGAAGGCGAGGTGCCCGTGCTCCTCCTTGTGGATGCGCACGTTGACCCGCGCCCAGGGCAGGTACGAGCACTCGCGGTACTGGCCGAGGAAGGCGACGGCGGCCGGCGTCACGACGGTTGAGAACAGGGCCACGTCCTTCCAGTCCATGAACATCGGCGCCCAGTTCTCGCGCCGGAATCCGTTGATGACGTTGACCTTCTTCGGGTCGGGATTGTCCGGATGCTCGATCAGCTCGCGCAGGCGCACGTCGACGTCGACGCCGAGCTCGGCCATCAGGCTCCAGACATAGTAGGCGTGGCCGAACTCCTCCATCACCTTCTTCGACAGGCGGTAGGCCTCTTCCGGCCGCGGCGCGTACTGCATGTTCTCGGCCACGCGCTGGCCACCGGCGTATTCGGAATCCGCCTGGAAGGCCATCAGGTTGAGCAGGGCCTTCCTGTAGTCGTCGGGCAGGGGATCGCCCTTGTCGTAGGTCTTGAAGGTCCGCAACGGAGCCTCCGATGTTTCGCGTCATGACAGCATGGAACGATTGGTCTAGAGAATAGCGCCATTCCGGCGACCAAGGAACCGAGCGCCAGGGAAAAAATGGCCCGATGAGCGAAAACCCCGCCGCCGAGCGCCTGCCGATCTCCGTCCTGACCGGGTTCCTCGGCAGCGGCAAGACCACGCTGCTGCGCGAGCTGCTCGGCCATCCCGGCATGGCGCGCACCGCTGTCGTCATCAACGAGTTCGGCGAGATCGGGCTCGACCACATGCTGGTGCGCGCCGCCAGCGAGGACATGATGGTGCTGAACAGCGGCTGCCTTTGCTGCACCGTGCGCGGCGACCTGGTCAACGCGCTGCGCGACCTCTACCTGCGACGCGTTCGCGGCGAGGTGCCCGAGTTCGACCGCGTGGTGATCGAGACCACGGGCCTCGCCGATCCCGCGCCCGTGCTGCACACGCTGATGAACGATCCACTGGTCGCCGCGCGCTTCCGCCTGGACGGGGTCGTCACCACGGTCGACGCGGTCAACGGGGCGCGGCAGCTCGACGAGCATCCGGAATCGGTCAAGCAGGCGGCCATGGCCGACCGGCTGCTGATCACCAAGGAGGACATCGCCGCGCCCGGGCAGGTCGAAGCCCTCAAGGCGCGCCTGCACGCGCTCAATCCCGGCGCGCCGATCTTCGTCGTGGCGCAAGGACGCATCGAGCCGTCCCGGATCTTCGACGCCGGCCTCTACAACCCCGCCACCAAGACGCCGGACGTGCGGCGCTGGCTGCACGCCGAGGCCTACGAGCAGCACGGCGCGGGCCCGCACGATTACGGCCACGACCATCATCACGGTCATGGCCATGATCACGGCCACGATCACGCCCGCGCCGATCCGAACCGGCCCGACCCGAACCGCCACGACGACCGCATTCGCGCCTTCTGCCTGAACCACGACAAGCCGGTGGAATGGGACGCGCTGGCGAGCTGGGTCGACACGCTTCTGATGCGCCACGGCGCCGACGTGCTGCGGCTCAAGGGCATCATCAACGTCGCCGGCGAGGCGCGGCCGGTCGTGATCCACGGCGTGCAGCACGTCTTCCACCCGCCCGTGCTGCTCGAGTCCTGGCCGTCGGACGACCGCCGCACGCGTCTCGTGCTGATCGCGCGCGACCTCGACCCGCGCGTGGTCGAGCAGCTCTTCCTGGCGATTACGGGAGCGATCCCCGGCGCCCCGGCCCGCGAGCCCGTGCCGGAGCGGCTTTGAGCGACGCCCCCTCGCCACAGGCGGGAGAAGGGCTTGCAGACTCACCGGCCGAAGAAGTCGAAATAGCCCTCGCGACGCAGGTCGGCCCGGGTCAGGCCGACATCCTCGAGCAGGCGGTCGTCCAGCGTGCGCGCGTGCTGCAGGCTGCGCCGCGCGGCGTTCCGCGCCCGCAGCCAGGTCCAGAAACGGGCAAACGCCTGGCCGGCGGGCATGGCCGCGATGGTGCTGCCGCGGGCGAGATTCATGGTCGTCATGGCACAATCCTCTTTACCTTCATGGTTCAGCCCGACAGCAGCGCGATGCGGCCGCCGACTGAAGCGGCCCGCATTCTGCCCGGTGCGTCGCTTTCGTCTGTGAGGTAAGGCACAAACCTTTCGGCGGGCCGCCGCCGGGAAATGACGCCCCGACCGAGACGCCCTGCGCTAGGCCGCCGGCACGCCCTTGGTCGTCGAATACTCGAAATGCAGCGCCTCGCCCGGGTGGACGCGGGCGTGCATCGCGTGCGCGGCCTGGGCCGCCTCGGCGAAGCCGCTTAGGATCAGCTTGAGCTTGCCCTTGTAGTGCGCGATGTCGCCCGCGGCGTAGATGCCGGGCGTTGAGGTCTCGCCGGTCGACGGGTCGACCACGATGTGGTTGCGCTCGAGGTTCAGCCCCCAGCCCGCGATCGGGCCCAGGGTCATGGCGAGGCCGAAGAACGGCAGCAGGAAGTCGGCCTCGACCCGCTTCGTCCCGCCGTCGAGCGATTTCAGCATCACGGCGCTCAAGGTCCTGCCGTCGCCTTCGAGCGCGTCGAGCTGGTAGGGAATGGCGAGCGCGATGCGGCCGGCCTCGGCCAGCCGCTTGAGGCGCGTAGCGCTGTCCGGGGCGCAGCGGAACTTGTCGCGGCGGTGCACGACCGTGACGCTGCGCGCGATGTCCGCCAGCGACAGCGCCCAGTCCACGGCCGAATCGCCGCCGCCGGCGATGACGACGCGCTTGCCGCGGAAATCCTCGCGCCGCGTCACGAGGTAGCGCACCGCGCCACCCTCGTAGGCCTCGATGCCCGCGAGCGGCGGCCGGTTGGGCCCGAAGGCGCCGACGCCGGCGGCGATCAGCACCGTGCGCGCCGCGATCGCCGTGCCCGCGGTGGTGGCCAGGCGGAACCCGCCGTCGGCGGTGGCCGCGAGCGCCGTCACCTGCTGGCCGAGGTGGAAGACGGGGTGGAACGGCCGCGCCTGCTCCATGAGCTTCCCGACCAGCTCGGCCGCGCCGATCCTCGGGTAGCCGGGGATGTCGTAGATCGGCTTCTCCGGATAGAGCGCCGTACATTGCCCGCCCGCGGTGTCGAGCGCGTCGACGACGTGGCAGCGCATGTTCAGCATGCCGCATTCGAACACGGCGAACAGGCCGACGGGCCCGGCGCCGATCACGGCGACATCGGTCGCGAGCGGGGCGGCGGCAGGCGGCGCGGCGGCGGGCTCGGACATGGCGACTCGGCAACGCGATTGTTGGACCCGATGCGGTAGCATGTGGAGCGGCCGGTCTGCGCGCAACCCTTTGAGCGGTAGGGTCTATTCCGCGTCGTTGCGCCGGCCCGGCCGCGCGGGCTAGAACCGGCCGAGCATGACAGCCCCGGTCGCCGTATTGGACGCTCCCGATCTCGAGATCACGCTTGCCGACGAGGCCGCGACGGTGCGCCTGGCCGCGGCGCTCGCCTCGATCGTCCGCTGCCGCGACGTAATCACGCTGAACGGTCCCCTGGGCGTGGGCAAGACGGCGTTCGCCCGCGCCTTTATCGCCGCGCTCGCCGTCCGCGAGCGCGCGGCACCGCCGGCCGAGGTGCCGAGCCCGACCTTCACGCTGGTGCAGACCTATGCGCTGGGTCCCCTCGCCGTCTGGCATTTCGACCTCTACCGGCTGAGCCGGCCGGAGGACGCCTTCGAACTCGGCATCGACGAGGCCTTCGCCGAGGCCGTGACGCTGATCGAGTGGCCCGACCGCCTCGGCCGGCGGCTGCCCGCGGACCGCCTCGATATCGCGTTTGCCTACGAGCATCCCGACCGGCCCGAGGCGCGGCGCGCCGTGCTGACCGGCCACGGTTCCTGGGCCGAGCGGGTGGCGCATGTCGCCTGAGCGCGCGCGCGCCATCGACGGCTTCCTCGCGGCCGCCGGCTGGCACGGAGCCGAGCGCCACGCGCTGCCGGGCGACGCCTCGTTTCGCCGCTATCACCGCCTGCGTCTGGACGGACGCGGCGCGATGCTGATGGACGCGCCGCCCGGGCGCGAGGATGTGCGGCCCTACGTCACGGTCGCCCGGCTGCTGCGCCGGCTCGGCCTCAGCGCGCCCGGGATCCTGGCCGAGGACCCGGCGCAAGGCCTGCTGGTGATCGAGGATTTCGGCGACGACACCTATACCCGCCTCCTGGCGCGCGGCCACGACGAGGCCGCGTTGTACCGGCTGGCGGTCGACCTGCTCGCCGAGCTGCATCGGCGCTTCCGGCGCGACGACGGAGCCGGGCTGCCGGCCTATGACGACGAGCGCCTGCTGAACGAGGCGTCGCTGCTGACGGACTGGTTCCTGCCGGCGGCGACCGGCAGCGCCACGCCGGCTTCCGTGCGCGCCGAGTACTTCGCGCTGTGGCGCGGCCTGTTCCCGGTCGCCCGCGCCGTGCCCGCGACGCTGGTGCTGCGCGACTACCACATCGACAACCTGATGCTGCTGCCCGGCCGCGCCGGCGTCGCGGCCTGCGGCGTGCTCGACTTCCAGGACGCGGTGGTCGGGCCGACGAGCTACGATCTCGTGTCGCTGCTCGAGGATGCGCGGCGCGACATCGCACCCGCGCTGGTCGACGCGATGTACCGGCGCTATCTCGACGCCACCCCCGCGGTCGACCGCGACGAATTCGCCGCCAGCTACGCCGTCATGGGCGCACAGCGCAACGCCAAGATCGTCGGCATCTTCACGCGGCTGTGCGTGCGCGACGGCAAGCGCGCCTATCTCGCGCATATCCCGCGCGTATGGCGGCTGCTGGAGGGCGACCTCCGCCATCCGGCGCTGGCTTCCATGCGCACCTGGCTCGATCGTTGCGTGCCGGCCAATCTGCGCGCGGTGCCGCGGAGCCTCGCCGCATGAAGGGCCCCAATCCCACCGGGCCGAAGCGCGCCATGGTGCTGGCGGCGGGGCTCGGCTTGCGTATGCGGCCGATCACCGAGAAGCTGCCGAAGCCGCTGATCGAGGTGGCCGGGCGCACGCTGCTCGACCGCGCGCTCGACCGGCTGGAGGACGCCGGCATCGAGACGGCCGTCGTCAACGTTCACTACCTGGGCGAGCAGATCGTGCGCCATCTCGGCACGCGTCGGCGGCCTGCCATCGTGATCTCGCGCGAGGACGAGCTGCTGGAGACCGGCGGCGGCGTGCGCCTTGCGCTCGACCGCTTCGGCACCGAGCCGTTCTACGTCGTCAACAGCGACGTCGCCTGGCTCGACGGGCCGCGCCGCGCGCTCTCGCGCCTGGCGGCGTTCTGGGACGACGCGACCATGGACGCGCTGCTGCTGGTCAATCCGTCCGCGCGCAGCGACGACTACGATGGCCCGGGCGATTTCTTCCTCACGCCGCACGGCCGGCTGCGCCGGCGCAAGGAGGGCCAGATCGCGCCGTTCGTCTTCACCGGCGTGCAGATCCTGCACCCGCGCCTGTTCGCCGACACGAAGGTCGAGCGTTTCTCCCTCAACCGGCTCTACGACAGGGCCGAGGCGGCCGGGCGCCTGCACGGGCTCGTGCATGACGGGCTCTGGTACCACATCGGCACCCCCGCCGGACTGGCCGTCGCCCAGCGCGCGCTGCCGCGCGTGCAGCGGCCCGCGCGCGCCGGATAGACGTGCCGGACGCCCCGTTGGACCAGGGAGGGTCCGCATCGGCGCGGCCGGCCGTGTTCACCGTGCCGCCGGGCACGGCCTTCGTCGACGCGCTGGTCGCGGGCGTGATGTGCGACTGCCCTGATCCGCTGGCCCTGAGCGACGTCACCCTGCTGCTGCCGAACCGGCGCGCGGTGCGCGCGGTGACCGAGGCTTTCCTGCGCTACCGCGACGGCGCGCCGACGCTGCTGCCGCGCCTCAATGCCATCGGCGACGTCGAGCCGGACGACCCCGATCTCCTCGGCGAGGAGCTCGCGTCCGACGCCGACGACGCCGAGCTGCCACCGGCGATCGCCGTGCCGCGCCGGCTGGCGCTGCTGGCGCGGCTGATCATGGCCAGGCCCGACCAGGCGGTCGGCGCCGACCAGGGGCTGCTGCTGGCGCGCGCGCTCGCGCGCCTCGTCGACCAGGCGCATACCGAGCGTTGCGGCTTCGAGCGTCTGGCCGAGCTGGTGCCGGAGGAGTTCGCAGAACACTGGAAGGTGACGCTGAGATTCCTCAAGATCGTCACCGAGCACTGGCCGCGCGTCCTGGAGGAGGAAGGCCGCCTCGACCCGGCGCGCCGCCGCGACCTGCTGATGGGCCGCCTGGCCGAACGCTGGCGCGTGGCGCCGCCGCAAGGCCGTGTGCTGATCGCCGGCTCGACCGGCAGCATCAAGGCGACGGCCGACCTGATGCGGGTCGTGGCCAGCCTGCCCCTGGGCGGCGTGATCCTGCCCGGGCTCGACCGCGCCGCGCTTGCCGCCGATGGTCCTGCGATCCGCGACGACCCCGCGCATCCGCAGCATGCCATGGCCCGCCTGCTGGCGCTGCTCGAAGTCGAAGCGGCCGACGTGCCGGACTGGCCCGACGGCGCCGGGCCGCTGCGCGCGCCGCGCGCCGCGCTGCTGTCGGCCGCCCTGCGCCCGGCCGCGGCGAC
>CAZLBB010000103.1:0-20392 GCA_964557415.1 uncultured Rhodospirillaceae bacterium | reverse complement strand
CATGCCGATGCCGGTATCGCCGACCGCGAGCGCCACGGCCTTCTGGCCGTGGTGCACGGTCGGCGAGACCTTCACCGTCACGGTGCCCTTCTCGGTGAACTTGGCGGCGTTGCTCAGGAGATTGAGCAGGTTCTGCTTCACCTTGGTCAGGTCGCTGTGGATGCGCCCGATTCCGGCCGGGCAGTCGATCACCAGCCGATTGCCCTTCTGGTCGATCATCGGCCGCACCATGGCGGCGACCTCGTTGACGAGCGCCGGCAGGTCGACGTCCTCGAGGAACAGCGTCATCTTGCCGGCCTCGATCTTCGACAGGTCGAGGATGTCGTTGATCAGGCCGAGCAGGTGCTTGCCCGCGGTTTCGATCTTCTTCAGGTCGGGCTGCAGGTCGTCGAGGCCGCGGTCGGCCGCCTCCTCCTGCAGGATCTCGGCGTAGCCGATGATGGCGTTGAGCGGCGTGCGCAGCTCGTGGCTCATGTTCGCCAGGAACTGGCTCTTGACGCGGTTGGCGTCCTCGGCGGCGTCCCTGGCCGCGCGCGCCTCGTCCACCATCTCGCGGATGCGGTCCTGCATGCGCTTCATGGCGCGCAGCAGCGCGCCGGTCTCGTCGCGCCCGGCGGGCGGGATCGGCGCGTTCAGCTCGCCGGCGGCGATGCGCTTGGCCAGCTTGGCGGCGCCGCGGATGGGCCTGAGGATGCTGAAGCCGACGATGCCGAGCGTGCCGACCGTGATCGCCAGCATGACGCAGGCGGCGATCAGGTTGGCCTGGCTCGAGGCCTCGATCGCCTGGGTCGCGCGCGCCTGGTAGGTGAAGCCCTCGAGCCAGATCGCGTCGACCAGTCGGTTGAAACGGGCGTTGACGTCGCGCCACTCGCCTTCCGCCCGGCGCGACGCGCCGGCGCTGCCTTCGTGGATCAGCTTCAGCCAGGACTCGACCTCGCTGCGGATCGCCGCGACCTCGGCCTGGCTCTCGGCCCCGATGCGCTGCTCGGCGTTGCTCAGGTCATCGCGCAGCAGGTTGGCCTGTCCGTCGATCGCCCCCATCATCGACGGGTCGGCCTTGGCGCCGGTCGCGGTCACGGCCTCGCGGTAATGGCGGTCCATGGCGGCGAATCCGAGCTGGGCCGAGCGGGCGAAGTTCATCGCCATCATCGGCCGCTCGTAGCTTTCGATCACCAGCCCGCCGGCGACCTGGAAGCTCTGCCATACGTAGTATGCGTTGACCCCGGTGACCGCGAAGATCACCAGCACGGCGAGCAGGAGCTTGTTGCGTATCGACATGGCATGTCCCCGGACCGGCATGGGGGCCATGGTACCGGCGGCGGCCGGCGGAGGGAACGGTTCGGTGGCGAGAGCGGGCTAGATCCGCCGTCGCTTGCTGCTGATCACGCCGGAATTGATGCCGTGCCAGCCAAGCTCGGCATTGAGGCGCGCGAACTCGATCTTGGGGCAGCGGTTCATCACCACCTCGATGCCGGCGGCCTCGGCGCGCCGGGCGGCCTCGTCGTTGCGCACGCCGAGTTGCATCCACAGGACCTTGGCGCCGATGGCGATGGCGTCGTCGGCGACCGGGCCGGCCTGGTCGGAGGCGCGGAACACGTCGACCATGTCGACCTTGTCGGGAATGTCCTTGAGGCTCGCGTAGACCTTCTCGCCCAGGATCTCCTGGCCGACCGCGGTGGGGTTGACCGGGATGACGCGGAAGCCCTTGCCCTGCAGGTACTTCATCGCGAAAAAGCTCGGCCGGTTCCAGTTCGGGCTGGCGCCGACCATGGCGATCACGCGCACCTTGCCGAGGATCTGCCGGATGTAGGCGTCGTCGTAGCGGTCGTGATTCATCGTCCCTGCCAGTCCGGCTCGGGCTTCTTGTCGAGGAAGGCGTCGATGCCGTCGGCGGCGTCGGCCGCCAGCATGTTCTCGGTCATGACGCGGCTGGCGTAGTCGTAGGCGTCCTTCAGCCCCATCTCGAGCTGGCGATAGAAGGCCTCCTTGCCGATCTTGAGCGTCAGCGGCGATTTCGACGCGATGCGGCGCGCGAGCGCCGCGGTCTCGGCGTCGAGACGCCCGGGATCGACCACGCGGTTGACGAGCCCGAGCGCCTTGGCGGTGTC
Source organism: uncultured Rhodospirillaceae bacterium (assembly GCA_964557415.1). GTDB lineage: Bacteria > Pseudomonadota > Alphaproteobacteria > JAEULC01 > JAEULC01 > JAEULC01. The sequence goes on along the minus strand of CAZLBB010000103.1, from coordinate 18,284 downwards.
GGCGTCGACCGGCTCGCCCGTCAGCAGCATCTCCATCGACGCCTTGCGCCCGACCGCGCGGCTGAGCGCCACCATCGGCGTCGAGCAGAACAGGCCGATATTGACGCCCGGCGTGGCGAAGCGCGCGGCGCGCGAGGCGACCGCGAGATCGCAGGCGGCGACCAGCTGGCAGCCCGCGGCCGTGGCCGTTCCCTGCACCTTGGCGATGACCGGCTGCGGCAGGCGCGTGATCGACAGCATCAGGGCGCTGCACTGGCGGAAGCGCGCTTCGTAGAACGCGCGCTCCGGCGTGCTGCGAAACTCGCGCAGGTCGTGGCCGGCGCAGAAGACCGGGCCGGCGGCCTGGATGACGACCACGCGCACGGCGCGCTCGGCGGCGATCGCGTCGAGTGCCGCCTGCAGCGCGCTCATCAGCGCGGCCGACAGCGCGTTGCGCTGCGCCGGCCGGTTCAACGTCAGCGTGGCCACGCCGCCATCGTCGCTGCGCAGCAGGATGCGCGCGTCGTCGCGTTCGGCTTGGGCGGGAAGGCTCATCCTCTCAGGTTCCGGGAGGTGCCAGGCTGACGCGGATTGTTACCATGGGCAGATGGCATTGCAACCCGGCCGAAACAAGGTATGACAGCGGCCGAGGCAGGGCCATCATCAAGGGGCGTCATGGTCGCGAACGGCGAGAGCCGCATCAGCATCGAGGAATTCCGCCGGCTGACCGAGGCCGAGCTGCCGCTGGTCGGCACGCTCGGCATGCGCGTGGAATCCATGGCGGCGGGGCGGGTCAGCGCGCGGCTGCCCTACGACCAGCAGCATCTGCGCCCGGGCGGCACCATCGCCGGGCCGTCGATGATGGCGCTGGCCGATTACACGATGTACGCCGTGGTCCTGAGCCTGATGGGCCGCGTGGACCAGGCGGTGACGGTCAACCTCAACATCAATTTCCTCAGCCGGCCCGAGCCGCGCGACATCGTCGCCGACGGGCGGATCGTGAAGCTGGGCAAGCGGCTCGCCTTCGGCGAGGTGACGCTCTACAGCGAGGGCCGCGACGTGCCCGTCGCCCATGTCACGGTGAGCTACTCGATCCCGCCGCGCTGACCGCGCGCGCTCTCATCGGCGCCGGCGGACGAACAGGAAGTCGCCCCCTTCGTGTCCGGCCTGGCGGATGTCGCCGTATTCGGGCGTCTGCTCGGCGTCGGCGGCGACGCGCTGCTTGATCTTGATCGCCAGCGAATGCGCGTCGATCACGTCGTCGTTCTCGCCCAGCGCGCCGAGCAGCGTCGTGGAGAAGACGGAGTGCTCGCCGGCGCCATCCTCGACCGGTTCCGCGCCGCCCGAGGTCAGCGCGGTGCGGGCGCGCTTGCGCGCCGTGCGCCGCAGCCACTCCTGGCGCTCGTCGCCGCCGGCGAGCCGCGGCGGCCCCAGCGCGATTCCCGACCGCATCAGCGTGCCCGAGTAGCAGGAATCGGCGACGATCAGCACGTGCTTGGCCGATATGGCGCGCAGCGCGGTGGTCAGATCGCTGTTGGCGATCCAGTTCGCCGGGCTGTGCTCTTCCGCGTCGACGGGCTGCCAGTAGCCTTGCCCGGCCTTCCGGTCGAGCACGCCATGGCCGGCGTAGTAGATCAGCAGGTTGTCCCCCGGGCCGAGCGCCGCGCGCAGCTCGGCCAGCGCGGTCATGATCTGGTAGCGCGAGGCGTTCTCCAGGCGCGTCACCTCGAACCCGTACTGCTCCGCAAGCAGGCGGGCGATCGCGCGCGCGTCGCTGACCGCCGTATTCAGCGGGTGCAGGTGGCGATAGTCGTTGTTGCCGATCACCAAGGCGAAATACCGGCCGTAGTCGACGCCCGCCTCGGACCTGGGCGTTTCGCGGCCGCTCCGGTCCAGCCACAATCGCGCCAGCTCGGCGAAACGCCCGCGCGGATAGACATGCAGGTAGGCGCGCAGATCGTCGGGATTGCGCGCCGCGCGCACGCTCTCCCAGAACGCGACCTCGGCGCCGTCGGCGGCCGATGCCGGCGCGGGCGCCGCTTGTGGCGAGGGCGCCCGGGCGTCGCGCCGCGGACCGACCGGCTCGACCGCCGCGGCCGACAGGGCGGCGATGGGCGGACCGCGATGGTCCGGCCGGTCGGCCAGGGCCTTCGACAGGCCGGAGAGCAGCGAACGGACCTCGTGATACTCGGCGCGATAGATGTACCAGCCTTGGCCCGCGGCGGCGCTCGCGCCCGTCGCGGCCAGCGCGATCACGGACACCAAGAGCCGGCGGCGACTCAGCGGCCGTCGTGGCAACCCGTTCAGCACGACACCCGTCCCCCCCAAAACGCGATCGGGCCGGCGGTAGGCCCACCGTGCTGGCTCGCGCTGCAGTAATATTTCGCAGAATTGTTAATAAATGGTTAATACGCGAGAGGTCCGTTGTAATATTGTCAACTATGAAGCCGACGGCAGAATACGGCGATTTTTATAGACATGTTTTACGCGAGTTTTATACAATATTTCTTTTGACAATGCTGGTCGGATTCTTGAGATTGACGCTTAAACTTCCGGACAGCCGTTCGGTTTTGCTTCCGACGTCTGAAAGGGCCGCACCCGCCCTCCATCGGTTTCCGTCCGGCTATGCGCATCCGTGGGGTGCGTGCGATACCGCCCGGCGGCCGCTCACGCGGCCGCGTTGACGCGGACCGACATGGGGTGTTCTACATGCCGCGGTATGCTCAGTCGGCGCTGCGTCGTGCACAAGGCGGCGGGCGACCAAGGGGGACGCATGAACTCGGGGCTCGGCGGCAGCACGGCCGGCATTGCACGCTCGCGGCTGCCCCTTGCGATGGCGACGCTGCTCGCGTTGCTGCTTTCTGCATGGTCCGCGCTGGCCCAGTCGCCGCCGGCCCCGGCACAGGCCGACACGCCACCCCAGGTGCGCGCACTGCTCAATCTGCTGGCCGATCCGGCGGTGCGCGACTGGCTGGAGAAGCAGCATGGCCCGTCCGCAGGGACCAAGGCGGCTCCGCCGGCCGAGCCGGAGCTGACCCCCGCCGGCTTCTTCGCCGAGCGCGTCGGCATCGTTCGCCAGCATCTGACCGACCTTGCCGCCGCCGTGCCGAGCCTTCCCGCCGAGCTGGAGGAGGCCGGGACGATCCTGCTGCTCGAGTTCGAGGGGCGCGGCCTGGTCGAGATCCTGTTCCTGCTGATCGGCTTCGTCGCGCTCGGCTTCGGCGTCCAGGGCCTGTACCTGTGGCTCACCACCGGCACGCGCCGCCGCATCATCGACCTGTCGCTCGATTCGGTGGCCGAGCGGCTGCGCGCCGTGATGATCCGGCTCGCCTACGGCCTCGGCATGATCGTCAGCTTCGCCATCGGCAGCGTCGGGGCGTTCCTCGTCTTTCCCTGGCCGCCGCTGGTGCGCGAGATCCTGCTCGGCTACCTGCTGGCGTTCCTGGCCGTGCGCCTGGTCATGGTGGTCGGGCGCTTCTTCCTGGCGCCGGGGGCCGAGCGCTTCCGCATCGTGCCGATGAGCACCGACGCGGCCGTCTTCTGGTTCCACCGCCTGACCCTGCTGGTCGCTTGGTTCGGCCTGGGCTGGGTGACGGTTGAGATCCTCGGGATCCTCGGCCTCCCGCCGCCGTCGCGTCGTCTCGTGGCCTATGCGCTCGGCCTCGGCCTCCTGGCGATCGCGCTGGAAATGCTGTGGCGCCGCCCGGCCGAAGCCGGCGCGCCCCGTCGCAATGCCGCGACCATGCTCGGCTCGCTCTATTTCCTCGCCCTGTGGCTGATGTGGGTGGCCGGGTCGGTCTATGCCTTGTGGTTTGCCGTGCTCGCCGTCGGGCTGCCCATGGCGATCCGCACGACGCAGCGCGGGGTCAACCATATCCTGCGCCCGCCCGGCACGGAGACTGCCGAGACCGGGCCGCCCAGCGTCTACGCGGTCGCGCTGGAACGCGGCCTGCGCGCCGGCCTGATCATCGCCGCGGCGCTGCTGCTGGCAAAAGGCTGGCATATCGACCTTGGCGAGCTGACCCAGAGCGACACCGTCTTCACGCGCCTGCTGCGCGGCGTGCTGACCGCGGTCATGATCGCGCTGGTCGCCGATTTCGCCTGGCACGTGCTGAAGACGCTGATCGACCGCAAGCTGATCGAGGCGCAGGACCTGGGCCGGCCGGACACCGACGAGGCGCACCGCAAGGCGCGGCTGCGCACGCTGCTGCCGATCCTGCGCAACGTCATCTTCATCGTGCTGGCGGCCATGGCGGTGCTGATGGCGCTGTCGTCGATGGGCGTGGAGATCGGGCCGCTGATCGCCGGCGCCGGCGTGGTGGGCGTCGCGGTCGGCTTCGGCGCGCAGACGCTGGTGCGCGACGTCATCAGCGGGGTGTTCTACCTGACCGACGACGCCTTCCGCGTGGGCGAATACATCCAGAGCGGAAATTTCAAGGGCACGGTCGAATCGTTCAGCCTGCGCTCGGTCAAGCTGCGCCATCACCGCGGGCCGCTCTACACCGTGCCGTTCGGCACGCTCGGCGCGGTGCAGAACATGAGCCGCGACTGGGTGATCGACAAGATGCAGGTCGGCGTCACCTACGACACCGACCTCGACAAGGCCAAGAAGCTGATCAAGCAGGTCGGCAAGGACCTGGCGGCCGACCCCGAGCTTGCGCCCAACATCATCGAGACGCTGAAGATGCAGGGCGTCGAGCAGTTCGGCGACTACGCCGTCCAGCTGCGCATGAAGATGATGACCAAGCCGGGCGAGCAGTTCGTGATCCGCCGCAAGGCCTTTGCCTTGATCAAGAAGGCGTTCGACGCCAACGGCATCAAGTTCGCCTTCCCGACCGTGCAGGTGGCCGGCGGCGCCGGCGATCTGACGGCCGCGGCGGCGCTGCGGGCGATGGCCAAGCCGCAATCCGGGCAGTAGAAGGCGATGGATTTCCGCCTCGACGAGGACCAGCGCGCCTTCCAGGAAACGGCCCGGGCCTTCGCGCAGGAGCACATGCTGCCCAACGCCGCGCGCTGGGACGATGAGCAGATCTTCCCGGTCGATGCGCTGCGCGCGGCGGCCGCGCTCGGTTTCGCCGGCATCTACGTGCGCGAGGACGTGGGCGGCGCGGGGCTGAGGCGGCTCGACGCGGCGCTGATCTTCGAGGAGCTGGCCGCCGCGTGCCCGTCGACCGCCGCTTATATCTCGATCCACAACATGGCGAGCTGGATGATCGACCGCTTCGGCGACGAGGCCCTGCGCCGGCGCCTGCTGCCGAAGCTCGCCACGATGGAGCATTTCGCCTCCTACTGCCTGACCGAGCCCGGCGCCGGCTCGGACGCGGCGTCACTCTCGACGCGCGCGGTACGCGACGGCGAGCACTACGTGCTCAGCGGCAGCAAGTCCTTCATTTCCGGCGGCGGCACCAGCGATGTCTACGTCACCATGGCGCGCACCGGCGCCGCCGGCCCGGCCGGCATCACCTGCATCGCCGTGGAGAAGGGCACGCCGGGCCTCAGCTTCGGCAAGAAGGAGCGCAAGCTCGGCTGGAACAGCCAGCCGACGGCGCAGGTGATCTTCCAGGACTGCCGCGTGCCGGTCGCCAACCGCGTCGGTGCCGAGGGCGAAGGGTTCAAGATCGCGATGCAGGGCCTCGACGGCGGGCGCATCAACATCGCCGCCTGCTCGATCGGCGGCGCGCGCGCCTGCCTCGACGCCGCCCGCGCGCACATCGTCGAGCGCAGGCAGTTCGGCAGGAAGCTGGCCGATTTCCAGGCGTTGCAGTTCGCCGTCGCCGACATGGCGACCGAGCTCGACGCCGCCCGGCTCATGGTGCAGCGCGCCGCCGCCTCGCTCGACGCCGCCGATCCCGACGCCACCATGCAATGCGCCATGGCCAAGCGCTTCGCCACGGACGCCTGCTTCGACGTGGTCGACCGCGCCTTGCAGCTGCACGGCGGCTACGGCTACATCAAGGAGTACCCGATCGAGCGCTACCTGCGCGACCTGCGCGTCCACCGCATCCTCGAGGGCACCAACGAGATCATGCGCGTGATCGTGGCGCGTAGGCTGCTTCGTTCCAGCAATCAGTGACCGATCCCGGACAATGACCACCGACATCCTGTTCGAACGGCGCGGCGCCATCGGGCTCGCGACGCTCAACCGGCCGAAGGCGCTGAACGCGCTGACCCTGCCGATGATCCGCGCCTATTGGCGCCGGCTCGACGCCTGGGAGCACGACGACGCCGTGAAGGCCGTGGTGCTCGGCGGCGCGGGCGAGCGCGCCTTCTGCGCCGGCGGCGACATCCGCGCCATCCACGACGCCGGCAAGGCGGGCGACCGGCTGACGCGCGACTTCTTCCGCGAGGAATACGCGCTCGACCATCGCATCCACGCGATGGCCAAGCCGCACGTGGCGCTGATCGACGGCATCACGATGGGCGGCGGGGTCGGGCTGTCGGTGCACGGCTCGCACCGGGTCGCGACCGAGCGCACGCTGTTCGCCATGCCCGAGACCGGGATCGGCCTGTTCCCCGACGTGGGCGGCGGCTATTTCCTGTCGCGCTGCCCGGGCGAGACCGGCATGTACCTGGCGCTGACCGGGGCGCGGATCAAGGCCGCCGACGCGCTCCATTGCGGCCTGGCGACGCATGTGGTCGCCGGCGCGCAGGTGGAGGCGCTGGTCGAGGCGCTCGCTGCCGCCGACTACGGCCGCAACGCGCACGGCGCCGTCAACCGCGTGCTGGCCGGCTTCACCGCGGCGGCGGGCGAGGCGCCGATCGCCGCCCACCGCGCCGCGATCGACCGCTGCTTCGCCGGCGGCTCGGTCGAGGCGATCTTCGACGCGCTGGCGGCGGACGGATCGGCCGGTGACCATTCGGAATGGGCGCGGCAGCAACGCGACGCCATGGTGACGAAGTCGCCCATCAGCCTGAAGATCACGCACCGCCAGCTGCGCGCCGCGGCGATGATGAGCCTGGCGGACGACCTGATGATGGAATACCGCATGACCCAGGCCTGCATCGCCGGCCACGACTTCTACGAGGGCGTCCGGGCGATCGTGATCGAGAAGGACAACGCGCCGAAATGGCGCCCCGCCACGCTGGCCGAGGTCGACGCCGCTTCGGTGGAGCGCCATTTCGCGCCGCCGCCCGACGGCGATCTCGTGATCGGCTGAGCCTTACGCGGCGGCCGCCTGCACCGCAGCGGTCGCCGGGGCGGCCGCCGCCTCCTGCTGCTCGAGCGTGCCGGCCTGCCCTGCGGTCTCGCGCGCAAGCCGGCGGTGCCGCAAAGCGCGGACCAGCTGCCGTACCGCCTGGGCCAGGCTCCATGCGAGGCAGAACACAAGCGCCGGGTTCCACGGCAGCGGCAGCATCATGACGACCGCCGTCGCGCTGGCGATGGCGACGACTGACCATAGGGCGACATAGGCGACCGGGACCAGGATCACGTAACGCGCGCGCCAGTTGAGCCAGACGAGCAGTGCCGCCAGGGCCGCCAGGCCGAGCGAGAGATAGTAGTGATCGGCGAAACGCCGCGGCTGCTCGAGGAAGCGTCCTTCGATCAGCTGCAGCACGACCTGGGCCTGGACCGTGATCGGCAGCATGCTGGCGGCATAGCGGCCGCGGTACGAGCCCAGCGGCGTGTCGTACCTGAACGCGCTGTCTCCGCCGAGGCCGACCAGCACGATCTTGCCCCGGAACGCATCGTGCGGCAGGTCGGCGATGTCGTGCGCCCGGTGGGTCTCGAACACCGGCACATAGAAGTCGTGACGCGCGACGTAGTCGATCCAGGTTCGCGCCCTTGGAGGGTCGAACCCGGCCTGTCGCGCGACGGCAAAGGCGAACTGATCGATCCATTGCCCGTTCGCGCCCTGCTCGCCGGCCTCGACCCAGCGCGCGACGCCCTCGTCGTCCGTTTCCACGGCGAACAGCCCGGGCAAGACGCTCTCGCCGACATATAGGCTTCTGAGCGCGGCCGCCTGCTCCGCGTTGATCCCCTGGCGTTGGCTCGACCACGCCACGACGGGAGGATTGGGGAATGCGGCCAGCGCCCGCCGCAACAGCGGATCGTCGCCGCCCGGCGCGTCGAAGAGGATGCCGAAGCCGAGCACCGCCGCGCCTTTCTCCCGCACGGCATCGATCACGCCGGCGAGAAACGCGCGGTCGGGGCCGGCGGCGTCGGCCCGCATGGCGGGCGCGGAGGCGTCGACCTCGATCACGACGATGCGACGATCGATCTCGACCCGGGCAGGCATCACAGCGGTCGCGTGGTAGTCGACCGACCGCTGGTCGATATCCTGCAGCACCAGCAAGGCCAGCCCGATCAGCAGGGCAAGGATCAGGCCCGTGACGCAGCCGGCGCGGGCCAGCCGCCATTCGTGCTGGTGCCGCTCGGCGGCCTCGCGCAGGACGCGGATCTCGGCCTCGCGGCGCTTGCGCTGCTCGTCGCGCATGCTCTGCTGCGCCGCCTCGCGCTCGGACCGCAGGCGCGATGCCGCTGCCTCCGACGCATCGATGAAGGCGACGACCGGCTCGTCCAGCTCCGCCCGCCGCCGCGCCATCAGGTCCTGCGCCTCCGTCAGCAGCAGGCCCGGGGGCAGCAGCAGGTCGGGATGGCGGTCCTCGGCCAGCCAGCGCGCCGCCGCCTGCTCCAGCCGCGCGCGCGCCTGCAGGTCGACGCGGTCCTGGTCGATCTGCCGCCGCGCCGTGTCCCAGTTCGCAAGCAGCGCCTCGTGCGCCACGCGCACGCGGGCGCCGTCGCTGTCGCCGTCGGCGACCAGCAGTCGCGCCTCGGCGCCGAGCATGGCGTCGACCAGCCGCCGCGCGGGCGAGCCCGGGACGAACTGCGACAGGCGCACGGTGCGCGCCGTCGGCACCGCCTGCTCGCCGTGTCCGACCGTCACCAGCGCGCGGAGCACCGAGGGCAGCTCGGCCTGCACCTCGGCCGGCAGCGCGCGGAAGACCTCTTCGGCGCGCCGCCCCAGCGCGCCTTCGAGCCCGCCGAGCGCCGCGTAGCTGCGGTAGGTCAACGTGCCGTCGGCCGCGCGGCCGCGCCAGAGCTGGTCGAGCAGGAACGACAGCAGCGGCAGCGCGCCTGGGTCCTTGCCGGCGGCCTGGCGGATCGTCTCGTCGAGGCCGATCCCGTCCGGACCGATCTCGTAGCGGCAGCCGGCCTCGCGCGCGGGGCCGGCGATGACCTGGGCGATCTCGGCCGCGGTCGGCGGCGCGAGCAGGTAGCGCGCCTCGCCCTGCGACAGCTCCGCCAGCTCCGCGATGCTGCCGAGCCGGTCGAAGAAGTCGCCGCGCATCGTGGCGATCACCCAGGCGAGGCCGCTGCGCGCGAGCGCCGCGAGCGCCAGCACGCAGGCGCGCCGGTCGGCGTCGCCCAGATGCTCCTGCGTGAACAGCTCCTCGAGCTGGTCGACGATCAGCGCCAGGCGCGCCTCGGCGTGCTCGGTCAGCCCGGCGCCGCGCGCGGCGGCGCCGAGACCCTGCCGCAGCGCCGTCGCGATCTGGCCGGGCGACGCGGTCAGCAGGTCCTTCAGGGCCGCTGCCGTCCACGACAGGGAGGCCAGCTCGGGCAGGGCGGTCGGGCGCAGCAGGGAGTCCGCCAGCGCGCCGATGGGATCGCCGCCGGCATCCGACGGCCGCACGATCGCATGCCGGCACAGCGCCACGCGCCCGACCATGCCCGGCAGCGCGAGGTCGGGCAGCAGGCCGGCCTTGACCAGCGACGACTTGCCCGAGCCGCTGGCGCCGAGCACCAGCACGAAGGCGGTGCCGCGCGCGGCCTGGCGCGCGACCAGCTCGCGCAGCTCGTGGCGCGCGCGCGCGCGGCCGAAGAACACGGCCGCGTGCTCCGGCTCGAACGACAAGAGGCCGCGGAACGGCGCGCCGGCATAGCGGATGCGCGGCGGCGCGGCGTCCTCGCCGCCCGGCGCGGCCGCCTCGAGGCGGCGGCGCACCAGCCCGCGCAGATGCGTCTCGACCAGTTCCTCGAAGCTGCCGGCATCGGCGAACTCGTGGAAGGCCGCGGTGAACGAGCGCGCCGCGTCGTCGAAGAACCAGCGCTTGAGGAAGGCCTCGACCTGGCGTTTCTGCCGGCGCTGCTCGTCGAGCGCCGCATCGTCGTCGAGCGATACCGTCACGCTCGCGCGCTTGCGGTACAGCAGCAGGTCCGGCATGCCCTTCTCGCGGTAGCCGGCGAGCGCGTCCTCGAACTCCCATTCCGTGCCGGTGACCGGCGCCCGGCTCAGCGCGCCGCGGAAGCGGTCCACGGGCAGGGGCACGCCGAGCCGCGACCACAGGATCACCAGCACGATGTCGCAGCTGCGCGGCGCCGGGATGTTCGCGATGTCCTGGAAGTGATGCGTGGCCACCAGCGGCTCGCGCTCCCACAGCACGGCCTCGAGCCGGGCGTGGTAGGCGTATTCGCGCCCGAGGCGCTCGATGACGCGCTCGACCACGAGCCGTTCGGGCCTGACGTCGGAAGGCGAAGATACGAAAACGCGGATGGTCGGCAGCACGTCCGCGGTGTTCCCCCTGGCTACCGGCCGGTTCTGTGCCGCCTCGGCGCCGCGTCAGTCTAGCGCAATCGACCGGCTTGAGCGAAACCGGCGCGCGGGAGAGGATGCTGCAGCAGGCAACCAGGGGACCCCGGACATGGCTTCGATCGGATTCATCGGCCTCGGCAACATGGGCGGGCCGATGGCGCGCAACCTCTTGAAGGCCGGTCACCAGGTGAAGGCGTTCGACCTGTCCGACGCGGCCAAGGACGCGGCCGGCAAGGCCGGCGCCCGGGTCGCCGCCTCGGCCGGCGAGGCGGCGAAGGACGTCGAGATCGTGGTCTCGATGCTGCCGGCCGGCCAGCACGTGCGGCAGGTCTATACCGGCGAGGGCGGCGTGCTGGCCGCGGCGGGGGCGGGGACGCTGCTGATCGACTGCTCGACCATCGACGTCGACTCGGCGCGCGCCGTCGCCGCGGCGGCCAAGGCCAAGGGCCTTGCCATGCTCGACGCGCCCGTCTCCGGCGGCACGGTCGGCGCCGAGGCCGCGACGCTCACCTTCATGGTCGGCGGCGAGGACGCGGCCTTCGCGCGCGCCGAGCCGGTCCTCAAGTGCATGGGCAAGACCGTGGTGCATGCGGGCGCGGCGGGCGCCGGCCAGGCCGCCAAGATCTGCAATAACATGATCCTCGGCATCTCGATGATCGCCGTCGGCGAGGCCTTCGTGCTGGCGGAGAAGCTGGGCCTGGACAAGCAGAAGCTGTTCGACATCGCCTCCAAGTCGTCGGGCCAGTGCTGGTCGCTGACGACCTACTGTCCGGTTTCCGGCCCGGTGCCGACCTCGCCGGCGAATCGCGACTACAGGCCGGGCTTCACCGCCGACATGATGGTAAAGGACCTGCGCCTGGCGCAGCAGGCGGCGCAGGGGGCGGGCCTCGGCACCCCGTTGGGCGCCGCCGCCGCCTCGCTCTATGGTTTATTTTGCGCCGCGGGCAACGGTGCGTTGGATTTTTCCGGGATTATCAAGATGATTCGAGGTAAAGGCTGATACTTTTCGTTGCTGGCCGGCCGGCCGCGATGTAAACAAAACCCTTGCTGGGCAAGAGGCTTAGAGAGGTCTTTCCTCGACGGGGGGCTTGGGTGAAAGCCGCATATCTGGAAACGATCCGTCTGATCGAACGTCTGCACCGCCAGTTCCTGGAAGTCGTCAAGGGCGAGCTCGATCGCCGCGGCATCCAGGACATCAACAACGTCCAGGGACTGATCCTTTACAACATCGGCGAGGAAGATCTGACCGTCGGCGAGCTGACCAACCGCGGCTACTACCTCGGCTCGAACGTGTCCTACAACGTGCGAAAGATGGTCGAGAACGGCTACCTGTCGCAGGAGCGCTCGCCGCACGACCGCCGCTCGGTGCGGGTCAAGCTGTCCGACAAGGGCCTGACGCTGTGGAAGGCGCTGGACGAGATGTTCGACCGGCACCTGACCCAGATCGCTCCGGGCTACACCAGCGAGCAGGATCTGACCGGCGCGATCACCTCGCTGCGCCGGCTCGAGCGCTTCTGGATCGCCGCCGGCGAGTACGGGCTGCGGGTTCCGCCGTCGACCGGGTGACGGCCGCGCAACCGCGCGCCGGGTCTTCGCGTTCGCGCCGCGTCCGGCGGGTTCCGGCCGGCAGACGGCGCCGATGCCGTGCGGCCGGCCGCGAAGATTCCTTCCTTGTGTCGCATTGTTTGCTTGCGCCGCGGGCAAATCTGATTCATTGATGGATTCCTGCATATGACAGTTTTGTGACGTCGCCGCCCGGAACGGCAGTCAGGCGGCGGCGCGCCTTGGGGCGGTAACCCCGGGGAGAACGGCCATCAACGGCACCTCGACCCTTCTGCACGTCCTGGGCGGCGCGGCGCTCCTGCTGTGGGGCCTCCGGATGGTGCGCACTGGCATCACGCGGGCCTTTGGCGCAAAGCTGCGGCGCGCCGTTGGCGCGGGCCTCGGCAACCCGCTGACGGCGCTGGTCGCGGGCCTGGGCGCGACGCTGGTGCTGCAGAGCAGCACGGCGACGGCGCTCATGGTGTCGTCCTTCGCCGGCAAGGGCTTGGTCGCGGCCGGGCCGGCGCTGGCGACCATGCTCGGCGCCGATCTCGGCACCAGCCTCGTGGCGCAGTTGCTCTCCTTCAAGATCACCTGGCTGTGGCCGCTGTTCGTGCTGGGCGGCGTGGTCGGCTTCTCGGTCGGCTCGTCGACGCGGCTGCACGACCTCGGCCGCGTCGCGATCGGCATCGGCCTGGTGCTGCTGGCGCTCTCCGCCATCGTCGCCGCCTCGGTGCCGCTGCGCCAGTCGCCGACCATGATCGAGGTGCTGCACGGGCTCGGCAGCGACATGCTGCTGGGCGTGCTGATCGCCGCCGCCCTTACCATGCTCGCCTATTCCAGCCTGGCGGTGATCCTCCTCATCGTGTCGCTGGCCGGCGCCGGGATCGTGACCGTCCCCTTCGCGCTGGCGCTGGTGGTCGGCGCGAATCTCGGCAGCGGCCTGCTGCCGGTCGTCTCCACCCTGCGCTCGGACCCGGTCGCGCGGCGCGTGCCGCTCGGCAACGCCTTCTTCCGCCTGGCGGGCGCTGCGATCGCGCTGCCGCTGCTGGCCTATGCGCCCGCGGTCCTGGGCCAGTTCGAGAGCGACCCGGCGCGGCTGGTGGTCAACTTCCACACCGCGTTCAACCTCGGCCTGTGCGTGCTGTTCATCGGCCTGACCCGGCCGGTCGCGCTCCTGTGCGAGAAGCTGCTGCCGGACCGTCCGGCCGAGGCCGATCCCAGCCGCCCGCGCCATCTCGATCCCTCGGCGCTCGACATGCCGACCGTGGCGCTGGCCTGCGCCGCGCGCGAAACCATGCGCATGGCCGACGCGATCGAGTCGATGCTGAAGCGCACGATGGAGGCGTTCGAGGCCGATGACCGCAAGCTCGCCGCCGCGATCGAGCGCGAGGACGACATCGTCGACGGGCTGCACGAGGCGATCAAGCTGTACCTCACCCGGCTCAGCGGCGAGACGATGGACGACGACCAGCGCACGCGCTGCATCGAGACCATCGCCTTCACCACCAACCTCGAGCATATCGGCGACATCATCGACAAGAACCTGATGGAGCTCGCGACCAAGAAGATCAAGCGCCAGGTCAGCTTCTCGGTCGAGGGGCTGGCGGAGATCCGCGACATGCACGCGCGACTGATCGACAACCTGCGCCTCGCCATGGGCGTGTTCATGTCGAGCGACATCAAGATGGCGCGCAAGCTCCTGCAGGAGAAGGAGCAGTTCCGCGACCTCGAGCGCAACGCCAGCGAGAACCACTTCAACCGACTGCGCGCCGGCCGCATCGAGTCGATGGAATCGAGCGCACTGCACCTCGACATCATCCGCGACTTCAAGCGCATCAACTCGCACATCACCTCGGTCGCCTATCCGATCCTCGAGGAGGCGGGCGAGCTGCGCGCCAGCCGCCTCAAGACCAGCGCCGGCCGCTCCTTCCCCGGCCGCGGCTCCGAGCCCGAGACGCGCGAAGCCTCGGTGCCCGCCGACGCCCAGGCCAAGGGCGCGGATTGACGACCGCGGCAGGCGTGGTCGGCAGCACCGAGCCGTCATCCTTCGACAAGCTCGGGATGAGGCCTTGGACAGGCTCGGGCTGGGGAACAGCGAAGGATGCGGCCGCGTCCCGAGCCTGCCGAAGGAGGGCGGGCTTACCGCGGCAGGAACATGAAATTGTAGATGTAGCGGCCGGCCGCCATCTCGGCCTTGAGGTCGAGTCGGGCGATGTCGGTGAGGACGCCGTCCCGCAGGCACAACGCGCGGTAGCCGAGGCTCTCGATCCATTCGATCGTCCGCTCCGGCGGCTGGCCGGCGTTCTTCTCCTCGATCTCGACCAGGAGCACGGGGCGCGAGCGCGCGATGGTCGCGCGCGCGCCCTCGATCACCGCGCGCTCGAAGCCCTCGACGTCGATCTTGATGAAGCCGACATCGCCGACCTGCTCGTCGTCGAGGTGGCGCGTCGCGACGCGGACCTCGAGATGCTCGCCGGCGCCGGCGGTGTCGGCGCGCAGGGAGGCGGTCTGGTTCGAGATGCGGCCGGAGCGGATCGGCACCATCAGCGTCGCCTCGCCGCTGCGGTCCGACAAGGCGGCGTTCGAGACGGTGACGTTGGCGCCGCGGCAGGCGCGGTCGAGGATGGCGTGGATCTTCGGGTTGGGCTCGTAGGCGAAGCAGTGCCGCGCGTAGCGCGCGAGGAAATAGGTGTAGACGCCCTTGTTGGCGCCGGCGTCGACCGCGCTGCGCCGGGGATCGATCAGGTGCTTCAGCAGCCTGAGCTCGGCCTCGCCCTTGAGGTAGCCGCGCCAGGCGCGGATGCGCCAGTAGAGGCGGGGAGGGATCAGCGCGCCCACGACCCGCTCCTCGCGGGTCGAAGGAATCACCGTCGCCGCCGTCAAGCCGTGCCCTGCGGCAGGAATTCCGGCTCGAGCGGCACGAACACCGAGCCGTGGCGCGCGCGGCCGCCCGACAGGTTCTCGCGCCGGATCGTCAGCAGCAGGCGCTCGTTGTCGTGCGGATGCCGACCGAGCCCGCGGAACTGCTCGTCGTCCTCGGGCTGCGCGCACAACCGCAACAGGCAGCCGGAGATGAACAGCGTGCGTTGCTCGTCCGGCTTCGCCTGCTGGCGCAGCAGGTGGAACAGCTCGTTGCACATCACGTTGTTGATGTCGCCCGGCGTCGGCCGCTCGATGCCGTGATAGCCGCGCGCGAACTGGTCGGTCAGCCGCTGGCTGGTATCGATCGGCACGGCCGTGTCGCCGAGCTCGAAGCGCACGCTCTGGTCGTAGGCGTGCCCGCCGTCCTCGAAGGCGCGGATCTGGACCTCGAAGCGCATGCCTGAGCCCGCGCGCCCTAGTGGGTCAGCCGGACTTTGACGTAGGAGCCCGGCGCGTCCTCGATCGCCTTGAGCTTGCCCTTGCCCGGGACGCGCGCCGGCACCTGGCCGTCGGCGAACTGGTCGAGCCAGGACTTCCACTCGGTCCACCAGGAGCCGTGCTTCTGCGTCGCCGTCGCCAGCCATTCCTCCGGGCTCGGCGGCAGCTTCTTCGCGTCGCTGACCCAGTAGCCGTATTTCTGCGCCGCCGGCGGATTGACCACGCCGGCGATGTGGCCGGAGGCGGCGAGGCAGAACCTGACCGGCCCCTTGTAGAGCTGCGTCGCGGCGTAGGTCGACCGCCACGGCGCGATGTGGTCCTCGCGCGTCGACAGGATGAAGGTGGGCGTGCGCACGCGCCTGAGGTCGATCGGCACGCCGTCGAGCGTGATGCCGCCCGGCCGCGCCAGCTTGTTCTCCTGGTACATCTGGCGCAGGTAGAACGAATGCATCGCCGCCGGCATGCGCGTGGAGTCGGCGTTCCAGTAGAGCAGGTCGAACGGGAACGGCTCCTTGCCGAGGAGATAGTTGTTCACCACGAAGGACCAGATCAGGTCGTTGGCGCGCAGCATGTTGAAGGTCGTCGCCATCGCCGACCCTTCGAGATAGCCCTTCTCGCTCATGCGCTGCTCGAGCGAGGCGAGCTGCTCCTCGTCGATGAACACGCCGAGCTCGCCGGCCTCGGCGAAGTCGACCATGGTGGTGAAGTACGTCGTGCTGGCGACCTGCTTGTCCTGGCCCTTGGCCGTGAGATACGCCATGGTCGCCGCGAGCAGCGTGCCGCCCAGGCAGTAGCCGATCACGTTCAGCGACTTCTCGCCGGTCGCCTTCCTGACCGCCTCCATCGCCGCGAGCGGGCCCTGGTGCATGTAGTCCTCGAAGGTCATCTGGGCGAGCTTCTCGTCCGGATTGACCCAGGAGACGACGAACACGCTGATGCCCTGGTCGACCGCCCATTTGACGAACGAGTTCTTCTCGCGCAGGTCGAGGATGTAGAACTTGTTGATCCAGGGCGGGATGATCAGCAGCGGCCGCTTCATGGCCGTCGCGGTCGTGGGCTGGTACTGGATCAGCTGCATCAGCGGCGTCTGGAACACCACCTTGCCCGGCGTGACGGCGATGTTGCGGCCGATCTCGAAGGCCTCGAAATCGGTCATCTTGATGTGGAGCTTGCCCTTGCCGCGCTCGAGGTCGCTCAGCAGGTTCTGCAGGCCCTTCACCAGGTTCTCGCCGCCGGTCTCCATCGTGGCGCGGATGACCTCGGGATTGGTCATCACGAAGTTGCTTGGCGCCATCGCGTCGACGAACTGGCGCGTGTAGAAGTCCACCTTCTTGGAGGTCTTGTCGTCGAGGCCCTCGACGCTGCGCACGGTCGATTGCAGCCAGCGCGCCGTCAACAGATAGGACTGCTTGATGTAGTCGAACACGGCGTTGTCGTCCCAGGCCGTGTCCTTGAAGCGCCGGTCTTCCGGCGCCGGTTCGATCACCGGCGAGGCCTCTTCGCCGAGGAAGCGGCGCGTCGCCGTCTGCCACAGCGTCATGTAGTCCTGCCACAGCGTGAACTGCGCCTGCATCAGCTTCGCCGGGTTGGCGATCATGCGCGCGGTCATCTCGAGGAAGGCGCCGCCGATGTTGAGCGGGTCGCCCATGCCGAGCTGCGAGTCGGGGCTCTGCCGCTTGAGGAACTCGGTCACCAGGCGCTGGCTGCGCTCGGCGATCTCGGCCATGGTCTTGGACAGTTCCACGGGATCGGGAAGCTTGACGGGCGTGCCGGCTTGATCGGCCATTCTTCAAGTCGTCCGATGGTGAGGTGACGTGCCAAGGCCACAGCCGAAATGGCGGTGGAACTTGGGAAATTTCCTCCTGGGGTCGCGCGCTTGTCTGTGGACAACCGGCGGGGCGGCGTTGTATTACACGAACCTGGAGGGGTTTAACACAGGAAATTGGGCGGGGCGGGGACGGGACGACCGAGGCGATGCAATCTGCAATGGGCGATCCGGCTGCCCTTCGGGACCTGAACCGTCGGGACGTGCAGTCGGAATGCCGGCCGCGCAACACCCTGACCGCCGTGCTCCGCAACGGCGGCGCGGCCGTCGCCGTCGCCTTGCTGCTGGCCGGCTGCTCGTCCGGGTTCGACCAGTATTTCGGGACCGACAAGCCGCCACCGGCGCCCGCCGACCCCAAGGTTGCGACCGAGGGCGCCACGCCCGAGGCCACCGATCCGCCGGGAACGGAACAGCCCTATCCCAATCTCGGCTCGGTGCCGCAGACGCGGCCGATCCGGCAGTCGCAGGAATCGCAGCGCCAGGAAGTGGCCAAGGGGCTGGTCGCCGACCGGCAGAATGCGCGCTACACCGACGAGGTGATCCGCCGCGATCCGGTGCAGGGCACCGCGGTGGCGCGCGCCGGCGCGGCGCCGCCGAAGCTGCCGACCGTGCCGGGCGGACCGCCACAGCCGGCCCAGCTCGCCAAGGCCGAGCCGGCGCAGAGCGAAGCGGCCAAACCGGCCGGCGCGGAAAATAAACCGGCAGCGGCCACGCCCGGCCCCGCGCCATCGGGCCTGCCGCAGCCAAGTCTGCCGACCGCTCTGCCGGCGCGTGCGCCCGCCGCGGTGCCGGTGAGCCCGCCATCCGCGCCCGTGCCCGTCGTGCCCTCGGCCCCGGCGCTGCCGGCGCCGCCGGCGACCCGCCAGACCGAGCCGACGCCGACGGTCGCGCAGGCCGAGCCGCCAAGGCGCAGCAATCTGGTGCCGGGAACCGCGGTCGCCCAGGCGATCGGCCAGGCGCCTCCGCCTGCGCCGCCGCCGCCCGCGCCGGCCGCCGCCGCGCCGCCGCTCGACACCGTGCCGCGCGGCATGGCGCAACCC
>CAZLBB010000102.1:0-20444 GCA_964557415.1 uncultured Rhodospirillaceae bacterium | reverse complement strand
GTCGCGCCGGGCAGGCGGAAGGACGCGAGCGTCCGGACCGTCGCGTCCCAGTCGGCCGCCAGCTTGTCGCGCGGCACCCGGCCGCGCAGCACGAACAGCGCGTTGTCGGTCGCGATCAGCTCGACGATCGAGCGTGTCGGCACCTCGTCGAACTCGCCGTCATAGGTCCGCGCCAGTATCAGGGCGCCGGCCGCCGTCGCGACGCCCTGGGACAGGAGCTGGCGGTAGAGCCTGTCGCCGCGCGCCATGCCGTCGGCGATCTGGCCGAGCTCCCCGGTCGCCAGCGGGCGCGGCATCGGCTGGTGCGCGACGGCGATGCGGGCGCGCTGCTTGGCCGGCGTGGCGGCCAGCCCGCCCTTGACCAGCTGCAGGGTCATGCGCGGCTCGTCGCGGTCGCGGAACGTATCCCAGCCGGCCGGCTTCTCGATGGCGAAGCCGAGCTGGGGATGCGTGTACGGCGTGCCGCCGGCCGTGGCGGCAAGCGCCGGCACTGCGCCGAGCAGCAGGGCCAGCACGGCCAGGAGGCGCAGCAGGCGGACGCGAGGGGTCATCATCGTGCTCATGGGGAAATTACTGGCGACGGACGTCCGGGCCATCATTGACCTGGGTCAAGCCGGACCGGACGCGACGGGGGTATGGTGTCGTTTTTCGAGGCATGGGGCAGTGGCTGAAGGCGAGCAATCCCTGAACGGGCGATCGACCGCCGCCGGCGCGTGGTGTCATTTCCATCACGGCGCCGATATCGGCGTGCGCGGGACGGGGCCCACGCGCGAGGCGGCGTTCGAGCAGGCCGCCCTGGCGCTGTCGGCGATCGTGACCGATCTCGACCGCATCGCCGCGCGCTCGCCGGTCGATATCCAGTGCGAGGCGCCGAACGACGGCCTGCTGCTGGTGGACTGGCTGAACGCGCTGATCTACCGCATGGCGGTCGACCACATGCTGTTCCGCCGCTTCGAGGTCCGCATCGAGGGCAGGCGCCTGACCGGGCGCGCCTGGGGCGAGGCGGTCGACCGCGAGCGCCACGAGCCCGCCGTGGAGCCCAAGGGCGCCACCTTCACCGCGCTGGCCGTGGAGCGGGGCGCGGACGGGTCGTGGCGCGCCCAGTGCATCGTCGACGTATGAGGAGACAGCGATGGATCCCGCGCGCTTCGTGAACGTCTCGCCGACGGAGTGGCGCGTCGAGCCGTTCGGCGCCATGCGCGTGCCTGCCGTCGTCTACGCCGACCGTCCGCTGCTCGAGGCGATGGACGACAAGGTGTTCGAGCAGGTGACCAACGTGGCCCAGCTGCCGGGCATTGTCGAGGCGTCCTTTGCCATGCCCGACGCGCATTGGGGCTACGGCTTCCCGATCGGCGGCGTGGCGGCGTTCGACGCCGAGGAAGGCGGCGTGGTGTCGGCCGGCGGCGTCGGCTTCGACATCTCCTGCGGCGTGCGCCTCCTGACCACCGGCATGAAGATCGCCGGCATCGAGCCGATCAAGGACCAGATCGCCGATGTCCTCTTCCGTTCGATCCCGGCCGGCGTCGGCAGCACCAGCCATATCCGCCTCGGCGACGCCGAGATGGACGCGATGCTCGCCGGCGGCGCGCGCTGGGCGGTCGGCCAGGGTTACGGGCTCGCGGCCGATCTCGAGCGCATCGAGGAGCACGGCTGTGTCGAAGGGGCGGAGCCCGACGCGGTCTCGGCGCAGGCCAAGGCGCGCCAGCGCGACGAGATGGGCACGCTCGGCTCCGGCAACCACTACCTCGAGGTGCAGGAGGTCGCCGAGGTCTACGACGCCGCCGCTGCTTCGGCGCTGGGGCTCGAGCGCGGCGACGCGGTCATCAGCATCCATTGCGGCTCGCGCGGGCTGGGGCACCAGATCGGCGCCGAGTACCTGCGCGAGATGGCGGTGACGGCGCCGGACCACGGCATCGTGCTGCCCGACCTCGAGCTCGCCTGCGCGCCGCTCCAATCGGCGCTCGGCCGGCGCTATCTCGGCGCCATGCGCGCGGCGAGCAACTGCGCGCTGGCGAACCGCGAGATCCTGACCCATTTCGTGCGCCAGACCTTCGCCACCGTCCTGCCCGAGGCGCGGATCGGGCTCGTGTTCGACGTCTCGCACAACATCTGCAAGGAAGAGACGCATCTCGTGGCCGGCAGGCGCCGCCGCCTGTTCGTGCACCGCAAGGGCGCGACGCGCGCCTTCGGTCCCGGCCATCCCGATCTGCCGGCGGCGCTGAAGGCCGTCGGCCAGCCCGTCTTCATCGGCGGCAGCATGGGCACGGGCTCGCATGTCATGGTCGGCGCCGCCGGCGGCCACGCCTTCGCCTCGGCCTGCCACGGCGCCGGCCGCGCCCTGTCGCGTCACCAGGCGCTCAAGCGCTGGCACGGCCGCAAGCTGATACAAGACCTCGCCGGGCACGGCATCATCATCCGCAGCCCGTCGCCGCGCGGCGTGGCCGAGGAGGCGCCCGGCGCCTACAAGGACGTGCACGAGGTGGTCGACGTCGCCGAGCGCGCCGGCCTCGCCCGCAAGGTCGCCCGCCTCGCCCCGCGCGTGTGCGTGAAGGGGTGACACACGGTCGCCGGTCCGCCCTCACGCAAGGGGAGGGGGGACGGAAGGATTTGCAGTGCGCCAGCGAGCCACGCCCTTGTTCTTGTAGAACCAGCGCTTCGCCGCCTCGGTCGCGACGATGTAGCCGGCGACGATGGCGATGGCGGCGGCAAGCTCGACGGCCGAAAGCGGCGTGAAGTCGAAGATGACGCTTGCGGGACCGAGGAACGGCAGGGCGAGCGTGGCGGCGGCCACGGCGAACGTGCTCCACAGCAAGAGACGGCTCGGCCGGCTGCGGTAGGCCGGCCGCGCGGTTCTGAGGACCAGCACGACCGCGAGCTCCGTCAGCACCGACACCAGGAACCAGGCGGTCTGGAACGTCGCCTCGCCGGCGCGGAAGACCAGCAGCAGGGTCGCGAAGGTCAACAGGTCGAAGACCGAGCTGACCAGGCCGAAGACGATCATGAAGCGCCGTACCTCGGCCACGTTCCAGCGCTGCGGCTGCACCACATGCTCGCGGTCGACGCGGTCGGTCGAAATGGCGACGGACGGCAGGTCGGACAGGAAGTTGTTGAGCAGGATCTGCTTCGGCAGCAGCGGCAGGAACGGCAGCAAGGGCGTCGCCAGCGCCATGCTGATCATGTTGCCGAAGTTCGCGCTCGTGGTCATGCCGATGTATTTCAGCGTATTGGCGAAGGTCCGGCGCCCGTCCTCGACGCCCTGGCGCAGCACGTCGAGGTCGTGCCGCAGCAGGATCACGTCGGCGCTCTCTCGCGCGACGTCGACCGCCTTGTCGACCGAGATGCCGACATCGGCCGCATGCAGCGCCGGCGCGTCGTTGATGCCGTCGCCCATGAAGCCGACGGCGTGGCCGGTGCGCTGCAGCGCGCGCACGATGCGCTCCTTCTGCTGCGGGTCGATCTCGACGAACAGGTCGGTGCGCGGCGCCACGTGCCACAGCGCCTCGTCCTTCATCGCCGCCAGCTCCTCGCCCGTCAGCACGGAATTGGGATCGAGTCCAACGGTCTGGGCGAGGTGTGCGGTGACGTAGCGGTTGTCGCCGCTGACGATCTTGATGGCGATGCCGAGCGAAGCCAGGTCGCGGATCGCCGCCGCCGCCTCGGGCTTGGGCGGATCGAGGAACAAGAGGAAGCCCGCGAAGACGAGGCCGTCCTCGTCGCCATGGCCGTAGCTCGGCTTCGCCCCGACGCGCCGCTCCGCCACCGCCAGCACGCGGAACCCGTCCTCGCTCTTGCGGCGGAAGAAGGCTTCGAGCGCCTGCCTCGCGTCGTCGTCGAGGTCGTGGTCGGCGCCACCACGGCGCACCTGGCGGCACGCCGCCAGCACGTTGGTGAAGGCGCCCTTGGAGATGATGCGGTGGAAGGCGGGATCGGCCCGGTCCTCGATCACGATGGTCAGGCGCCGGCGCATGAAGTCGTAGGGGATTTCGTCGATCTTGCGCACGCCGTCGGCCGACATTCCCTCGCGCCCGCCCATGGCGACGATGGCGGCGTCGAGCGGGTTGGCGATGCCGGTCTCGAGCGCGGCGTTGAGGAAGGCGAGGTTGCGCACCTCGGCCGAGGCCCGCCCGTCGGCGTCGACCGCGTCGTCCAGCACGATGGCGCCCTCGGTCAGCGTGCCGGTCTTGTCGGTGCACAGCACGTCCATGCTGCCGAGGTTCTCGATCGCCTCGAGCCGGCGCACGATCACGCCGCCCTTCGCCAGGTGGCGCGCGCCGGCCGACAGGGTGACGCTGACGATCGCCGGCAGCAGTTCGGGCGACAGGCCGACCGCCAGCGCGACGGCGAACAGCAGCGAGTCGGCGACCGGCCGGCCGAGCAGCTGGTTGACCGTGAGCACGAACAGCACGATCACGATCATCACGCGCACCAGCATGGCGCCGAAGTGGCGCACGCCGCGCGCGAACTCGGTTTCGGGCGCGCGCGCGCCGATACGGGCGGCGATGGCGCCGAACATCGTGCGCGCGCCCGTCTCGACCACCAGGGCGCGCGCCGTGCCGCTGCGCACCGACGAGCCCAGGAACACGGCGTTGGTCCGGCGGCCGACCGGCGCGGCAGCCGGCAGCACGCCGGGCTGCTTCTCGACCGGGAAGGATTCGCCGGTCAGGCTCGCCTCGCTGACCAGGAAGTCCTTCGCCTCCAGGATCAGCCCGTCGGCGGGGACAAGGTTTCCGGCCGAGAGCAGCACGACGTCGCCCGGCACCAGGGCGCCGACCGGGACGACCGCCGCGCCGCCGTCGCGCAGCACGCGCGCGGTCAGCGCCAGCCGCCGCTTCAGCGCCGCCACCGCCCTGGACGCGCGGAACTCCTGGTAGAAGCCCAGCAGCGCACTGCCCAGGACGATGGCCAGGATGATCGACGCATCGACCCATTCGCGCAGGACCAGAGAGACTCCGGCGCCGAAGATCAGGATCAGCACCAGCGGGCTTTCGAATTGCCGCAGCAGCAGCCGCGCCGGCGTCATCTCCGCCGCGTCGACAACGAGATTCGGCCCGACGCGGCGCAGCCTCGCGGCCGCTTCCTGGCTGGAGAGGCCATTTGGCGACGTCCCCAGGCCGGCGATCACCTCGCCGGCGGACTGGCTCCAGAACGGCATGGCCGTGTGGATGTGATTCATGAGCTGCGGTCGCTCCGGCTCGAACTGACCGTGATCGTGGTCTAGTCTAGGGCACCACCTGCGCCAAGGGTTGACGCAGATCAAGGCACGCGGCCGGCCGTGACCTAGGGTCGCATGGCATGTCGGACGCGGAGCTCAGATGACCGGAAGCGGAGTGCCGTCGATGCCCTTCACCCGCTGCATCGGCCCGGACGGCGCCGCGGTCGGCGAACTGCCGGGCTTCGCCGAGGATCCGGCCGAGCTGGTCCGCCTCTACCGCGCCATGGTGCTGACGCGCGGCTTCGACGCCAAGGCCGTGGCGCTGCAGCGTACCGGGCGGCTGGGGACCTTCGCGTCATCGCTCGGCCAGGAGGCCGTGTCGGTGGGCGTCGCCGCCGCCATGCGTCCGGAGGACGTGTTCCTGCCGAGCTTCCGCGAGCAGGGCGGCCAGCTCTGGCGCGGCGTGACGCCGCTCGAACTGCTGCTCTACTGGGGCGGCGACGAGCGCGGCAGCGACTTCAAGGCGGCGCGCGAGGATTTCCCGATCTGCGTTCCCGTCGGCAGCCACGCGCCGCATGCCGTCGGCGTCGCCATGGCGTTCAAGCTGCGGCGCGAGAAGCGGGTCGCCGTCTGCGTGCTGGGCGACGGCGCCACCTCGAAGGGAGACTTCGCCGAGGCGCTCAACATGGCGGGCGTGTGGCAGGCGCCGTGCGTGTTCGTCGTCAGCAACAACCGCTGGGCCATCTCGGTGCCGGTTTCGCGCCAGACCGCCGCGGCGACCCTGGCGCAGAAGGCGGTCGCCGCCGGCATTCCCGGCGAGCAGGTCGACGGCAACGATGTCGTCGCCGTGCGCTGGGTGGCCGAGCGCGCGCTGGCGCGCGCCCGCGCCGGCGACGGCCCCAGCCTGATCGAGGCGCTGACCTACCGCCTGGGCGACCACACCACGGCCGACGACGCCAGCCGCTACCGCGACGACGCCGAGGTCAGCGCGCATTGGCCGCAGGAGCCGGTCGCCCGCCTGCGGAACTACCTCGCGCACGTCGCCGGCTGGGACAAGGCGAACGAGGAACAGGTGCTGCAGGAAACCGCCGCGCTGCTCGAGGGCGCGGCCGAGGCATACCTGGCGACAGAGCCGCAACCGGTCGCGACGGTGTTCGACTTCACCTTCGCCGCGCTGCCCGCCGACCTCGAGACGCAGCGCCGCCGGGCGCTGGGAAAGGCCTGAACGGTGGAGGAGCTGAACCTCGTCCAGGCCGTCAACCGCGCGTTGGCGCGCGCCATGGCCGACGACCCGCGCGTCGTCGTGCTGGGCGAGGACGTCGGCCGCGACGGCGGCGTGTTCCGTGCCACCGACGGCTTGTTCGGCCGCTTCGGCGACGACCGCGTCATCGACACGCCGCTGGCGGAGCTCGCCATCGCCGGCGTCGCCGTGGGCATGGCGGCGCAGGGAATGCGGCCCGTGGCCGAAATCCAGTTCACCGGCTTCATCTATCCGCCGATCGACCAGCTCGTGAACCACGCCTCGCGCCTGCGCACGCGCACGCGCGGGCGCCTGACCTGTCCGATGGTGCTGCGCTCGCCGTGCGGCGGCGGCATCCACGCGCCGGAGCATCACTCGGAAAGCCCCGAGGCGATGCTGGCGCATATCCCCGGATTGCGCGTCGTCATCCCGTCCTCGCCGCGGCGCGCCTATGGCCTGCTGCTGGCTGCCATAAGCGACCCGGACCCGGTCGTATTCCTCGAGCCGACGCGGCTCTATCGCGCCGTGCGCGAGCCGGTCGCCGACGACGGCCAGGCGCTGCCGCTCGACCGCTGCTTCGTGCTGCGCGAGGGCAAGGACCTGACCATCATCACCTGGGGCGCGATGGTGCTGGAGGCCATGGCGGCGGCCGACCGCCTGGCCGCGCGCGGCGTCGAGGCGACGGTGATCGACCTGGCGACGCTGCATCCGCTCGACCAGGAGACCATCGTCGGTTCCGTGCGCCGCACCGGCCGCTGCGTCATCGTGCACGAGGCGCCCTTGAGCGGCGGCTGGGGCGCCGAGGTCGCCGCGCGCCTGGCCGAGCATGCGCTCACCGCCTTGCTCGCGCCGATCGTCCGGGTGGCCGGCTACGACACGGTGATGCCGCTGCCGCGGCTCGAGGCGCACTACATGCCGGGCGTCGACCGCATCCTCGCCGCGGCCGAGCGCGTGCTGGAGTTCGCATGACGGTCTTCGCGTTGCCCGATCTCGGCGAAGGACTGCAGGAGGCCGAATTGGTCGCCTGGCACGTGGGTGCCGGCGACCATGTCGTGGCCGACCAGCCGCTCGCCTCGGTCGAGACCGAGAAGGCCGTGGTCGAGATCCCGTCGCCGCGCGCCGGACGCGTCAAGCGGCTCTGCGCCGCTCCCGGCGACCGCATCAAGGTTGGCGCCGCACTGGTCGAGTTCGAGGACGCCGCGCACGCGGACGAGGGCGCGATCGTCGGCGAGCTGCCCGAGCGCACGCCTGCGGCGCCGGCGCCGGCGCCGCTTCCCGCGCCTGCGGCGAAAGCCGAGGCGTCGCCCGCCGTGCGCGCGCTCGCGCGCCAGCTGGGCGTCGACCTGGCGGCAGTCGCCGGCAGCGGCGTCGGCGGCACGATCACGCGCGCGGACGTCGAAGCGGCGGCGCAAGGAGCGGCGGAATCGACGAAAGCGCCGTCGGTCGCCGGCGAGCGCCTGAGCGCGCTGCAGCGGGCGATGGCGCGCAACATGGCGCGCGCGCATGCCGAGATCGTGCCGGCAACCGTCTCGGACGATGTCGATGTCGATTCCTGGCCGGCCGAGCCCCCGGTCACGCTGCGCCTCGTGCGCGCCGTCGTCGCGGGCGCGAAGGCCGAGCCGGCGCTGAACGCCTGGTACGACGGACGCGCCGAGACGCTGGAGCGCCGCGCGACGATGGACATCGGCATCGCGGTCGACACCGAGGCCGGCCTGATCGTGCCGGTGCTGCGCGACGCCGGCGGGCGCAGCGACGCCGATCTCGCGGCCGAGCTGCGCCGCCTGACGCAAGGCGCGCGCAGCCGCACGCTGCCGCCGGCCGACCTGCGCGGCGCCTCGATCAGCCTGTCGAACTTCGGCGCCATCGCCGGCCGCTACGCGCAGCTCGTGATCGTGCCGCCGCAGGTCGCGATCCTCGGCGCCGGTCGCCTCGTGCCGCAGGTGGTGGCCGGCGCGCGCGGTCCGGCCGTGCACCGCGTGCTGCCGCTGTCGCTGACCTTCGACCACCGCGCCGTCACCGGCGGCCAGGCCGCCCGGTTCCTCGCCGCCGTGATGGCCGACCTCGTGCGGTCAACCTAGCAACCGGAGAATTCCATGCCAGACATGTTCGACTTCGCCGATCAGCTGGGCCCGTACAAGATCCTGCACATCCACCGTCCGGCTCTGGGCCTGAAGGCCGTCGTCTGCGTCGACAACGTCGCCTGCGGCCCGTCCATCGGCGGCGTGCGCATGGCGCCCGACGTCAGCGCCGCCGAGGCCTTCCGCCTCGCGCGCGCCATGACCTTCAAGAACGCGGCGGCCGGCCTGCCGCACGGCGGCGGCAAGGCGGTGATCTACGGCGACCCCAAGATGGCGTCGCCCGAGAAGGAGCGGCTGATCCGCGGCTTCGCCCAGGCGATCGCCGACATGACCGACTACATCCCCGGCCCCGACATGGGCACGGACGAGCGGGCGATGGCGTGGGTGAAGGACGAGATCGGCCGCTCGGTCGGCCTGCCGCGCGTGCTGGGCGGCATCCCGCTGGACGAGATCGGCGCCACCGGCTTCGGCTTGGCCGCTTCCGTCGACGTGGCGAAGGGTTATGCCGGCATCGACCTCAAGGGCGCGCGCGTGGTGGTGCAGGGCTTCGGCGCCGTCGGCATGCATGCCGCCCGCCATCTCGCCCGTGCCGGCGCGCGGCTGGTCGCGGCCAGCGACTCGCATGGCACCATCGCCGACGAGAACGGACTCGACGTCGAAGCGCTGATCCAACACAAGCACGCCGGCCGCGACCTCGGCGCGTTCGGCGCCGGCCGCAAGCTGGGCGTCGACGCGGTGATCGACATCGCCTGCGAGGTGTGGATTCCCGCGGCGCGGCCCGACGTCATCCGCGCCGACAACGTGGCGCGCCTCAAGACCAGGATCGTGGCGCAGGGCGCCAACATCCCCTGCACGCCGGAGGCCGAGGCGGCACTGCACCGAAGCGGCGTGCTGTCGCTGCCGGACTTCATCGCCAACGCCGGCGGCGTGATCTGCGCCTCGGTCGAGTATCACGGCGGCAGCGAGGGCCAGGCCATGACGGTGATCGACGAGAAGATCCGCGCCAATACCAGGGCGGTGCTGGAGGAGGCAAGGCGCACCGGCGCCGAGCCGCGCGCCGCGGCCGTGGCGCTGGCCGAGCGGCGCGTGCGCGAGGCGGCTTCGCTCCGGCGCTGGAAGTGAGGCGGATCGGCGCGCGGCTCATGGCGCCTGCCAGCCCATGATCGGCACGGTCGAGATGCTGTTCTTCGGGCTGCCCTCGATCACGCGGTCGCTGTAGGATACGTAGACCAGCACGTTGCGCTGGCGGTCGAAGAAGCGCACGACCTGCAACCGCTTGAACACCAGGCTGCGGCGTTCGTCGAACACCTGCTCGCCTTCCACGAGCTCGCCCAGGATCCTGATCGGGCCGACCTGGCGGCAGGCGATGCTGGCATCGCTGGTGTCCTCGGCCACGCCGAGTCCGCCCTTGATGCCGCCGGTCTGTGCGCGGCTGATGTGGCAGGCGACGCCCTGGACCTTGGGATCGTCGAAGCCGTCGACGACGATCTTGTCGTTGGGGCCGAGGAAGCGGAAGCGCGTGCTGACCTCGCCGGTCGTGCCGCGCTCCGGCCGGCCGAAGATCCACCAGCCCGCGCCCAGCAGCACGAGGAGAAGCACCGCCAGGGCGGCCATGCCTGCTCTCTTCATGACGGCCCAGCCATTTCCGCCCCGACGCCCACGCGCGGCACGTCGCCTCCCGTGCGAGCGCCACGCGGCACGGTCGGCATCGCTGCTGCGATGATCTCGGCCTCAGTTCGAGCGCGGCGTCAACCCCAGCGCCGCGCGGCTCGGCTTCAGCTCGCCGCGCTCGATGCGGCGCACGACGTCGGTGAGCTTCAGGTGGCTCGGCGCCTTGACGCCGATCGCGGCGCCCCTGGCGGCGACGTAGCCGTTCATGAACTCGATCTCGGTGCGCCGCCCCTTGATGACGTCCTGCGCCATGGACGGGCGCATGATGTCGCCGCGCGGGTTGGCCTCGGCGCTGGTGACCAGCGCCGTCTCGACCTCCTTGAGCGAAGACGCCTCGCCCTCGGCCGCGCGGGCCAGGGTTTCGGGCTCGAGCTTCATGATCTTCTCCAGCGCGTAGCCCTGCGCCTGGCCGACGCGCACCGCCTCGCCGCCCAGCGCGATGGCGAACCGCCGGATCGCGTCGTCCAGGTCGCAGGCCGCCGTCGACATGCCGCTCGCCGCCGAGATGCCGTTGCGCATGCCGTTCTGCACCAGCTTGGTCCAGCGCTCGCCCCACAGGTTGGTCGTGGGCTTGGCACTGTCGACCAGGCGGAACATCGCCACCAGCTCCTCGATCCGCTTGGTCACACGGCCATGGACCTCGCCGACCCGGAACACCGTGTGCTTGTCGCCGCCCTTGGCCACGGTGCGGCGGATGCGGCCGGGCTCGAACATGTCCACCGAGATCAGCGAGGCGATCGCGCCGACGGTACGGCCCCAGCCGACGATGCCGGCGATCTTCTCCTCGTTGAGGCAGTTCTGCAGCGATACCACGAACCCGTCCGGCGCCAGGTACTGGCGGATCAGCATGGTCGCCCATTCCGTGTCGTAGGACTTGACCGACACGAAGGCGATGTCGACCGGCTTCTGCTGCGCCAGCGCCTGCGCCTCGGTCAGGTGCATGGTCTTGGCCTTCGTGACCGTGAGCTTCTCCTCGGGCGTGACGCCGTCGAGCTCCAGCCCGCGCTTGCGGATCGCCTCGACGTTCTCGGGCCACATGTCGATGAACGTCACGTCGAGGCCGTGATGCGCCAGGTAGCCGCCGACATAGCCGCCGAGCGCCCCGGCGCCGACGAACGCGATACGCTTGCTCACGCTGTTGTCTCCCTCAGCCGATGCGGCTCATCGTACCAGAACCAGGCTGAGCCAGGGCCAGTAGGTGACGACCATCAGCACGAAGACGACCACGGCGACCCAGGGCAGGGTGGCGCGGATCACGTCGACCAGCGCCATGCGCGCCAGCGCGCTGGCGACGAACAGGTTGACGCCGACCGGCGGGGTGATCGTCCCCAGCTCCAGGTTGACGACGATGATGATGCAGAGATGGATCGGGTCGACACCGATGCTCTTGGCGGCCGCGAACAGGACCGGCACGAAGATCATGATGATCGGGATGCCGTCCATGAACTGCCCGGCGATCGCCAGGACGATGTTCACGATCAGCAGGAACAGCCATTGCGGCACTTCCTGCGCGACGATCCATTCGGCGACCATCGCCGGCACGCGCTCGCTCGCCAGAAGGAAGCCGAACAGGATCGCGTTGGTCACGATGAACAGCAGCATCGAGGTCAGCCGCAGGGAGTCGCCGATGACGCGCAGCGTGTCGCGCCAGGAGAGCTCGTGATAGACGAACTTGCCGATGACGAAGCTGTAAATCACCGCTGCGACCGACGCCTCGGTCGGCGTGAACAGCGCCGTGCCCTCGATCTGGATCGGCCCGAGGTCGATGTCGGGGTAGCCGTAGATGCCGCCCAGAATGATCACCGGCAGCATCAGGCTCCAGCCCGCGCGCTTGAACGCGGTCCAGCGCTGGGCGGCGCTGGCGGGCGGCAGGCGCTCGAGATTCTTCCACCGCGCCACGACATAGGTGACCAGCAGCAGGCAGCTTCCGAAGAACAGGCCGGGCAGGACGCCCGCCAGAAACAGCTTGCCGACCGACTGCTCGGTGATCAGCGCGTAGATCAGCATCGGGATGCTGGGCGGGATCAGGATGCCGAGACTGCCGGCCGTGGCGATCGAGCCGATCGCGATCTCCTTGGGGTAGTTCGCGCGCATCATCGCCGGGATCAGGATCGAGCCGATCGCGGCCACCGTGGCCGAGCTGCTGCCCGAGGCCGCGGCGAAGAACATGCAGGACAGCACCGAGGTCATCGCCAGGCCGCCGCGCAGATGCCCGATGAAGGACTGCGCCAGGTCGATCAGCCGCTGCGCGATGCCGCCGGTCTGGGCCAGCTGGCCCGCCAGGATGAAGAACGGCACCGCCATCAGCGGGAAATGGTCGAGGTTCTGGTAGAGGCGCTGCCCGACCAGCACCAGCGGCATGTCGGTGAACAGCACGAAGGTCAGGATCGTCGACAGGCCGAGCGCGAAGGCGACCGGCACGCCGATCAGCAGCATGGCGAACAGGGACGCGACCAGGAACGCGATGGTCATGGCGCGACGGCCTCGCCCTTCGTCCTTGCCGCTGCGGCCGATGTCACGCGGGCTTCCGCATCGCGTCGCGCAGCGCCCGGGCGTGGCGCAGCATGTCCTGCACGATTCGGATCAGCATGCAGCTCATGCCGAGCGGGAAGCCGAGATAGAGGCACCATTGCGGGATCAGCATCGACGGGTTCGTCTCGCCCGTCATGCGCAGGAAGGCGAGGAACTGCCAGCCGAGGTAGAGGACGACGACGACGTAGACGACGCAAATCAGCGACGCCAGGAGCTCGATCGCCGGCCGCAGCCGCGATTTGACCGACACCGCCAGGATCTCCATGCGGATGTGCATGCGCCGGTAGGTGACGGCGCTGGCGCCGAAGAACACGGACCAGACGACCATCACGACGACCGCTTCCTCGGCCCAGATGAAGGTCTCGGCGCCGATCGTCCGGCTCGTCACCTGGAAACCGGCGAGGATGGTGGCCGCGACGAGCAGCACCCCGGCCAGGATCTCCTCGGGGGTCACGTAGCGCAGGCGCACGCCGTCTCCGGCGGGCGCATGGGGATCAAGCATGGCGGCGATCCGGCATCAGGTCTGCTGCGGGACAGAATACGACAAGCGGCGCCCGCTTGGGGCGCCGCTTGCTCGTGGGGCCGGTCGGCCGGTTACATGTACTTGTCCTGGATGGCGTAGAGCGCCTTCAGGTTGTCCTCGCCGACGGTCTTGGCGAACTCCTCGTGCACCTTGCGGAAGTGCTTGACCATGCGCGCCTTTTCCTTGGGGTCGATGGTGTAGATCTTGGCGCCCGCGGCCAGCAGCTTCTTCTTCGATTCCGCCTGCAGCTCCTCGATGTAGCTCCACTGCCACTCCGCGGTTTCGTCGAAGATCTTCTTGAGCTCGGCGCGGATGTCGGCCGGCAGCCCGTCCCACCACTTGGCGTTGACGGCCATCAGGTAGGCGCTGAAGACGTGGTCGGTCACCGTGATGTGCGGTGCCACCTCGTACAGCTTGGCGCCCCAGATGCCGTCGAACGGCGCCTCCGCCCCGTCGACCACGCCCGAGGAGATCGCGGAATAGACCTCGGCCCAGCCCATGGCTTGGCTGCTGGCGCCCGCGACCTTGATGAAGGAGGCGAACATCGCGCTCGGCTGGATGCGGATCTTGAGGCCCTTGTAGTCCTCCAGCGTGTGGATCGCGCGCTTGCGGTTCAGCATCTGGCGGAAGCCGTTGGCGCCCAGGCCCACGCCGACCAGATTCTTCTCGCGCAACCTCTTGTCGAACAGCTTGCCGCCCAGGTCCGGCGACTTGACCAGCTCCTTCATCATCTCGGCCGAGGTCACCGCGTAGGGCAGCTCGAAGATGGCGAACTCCGGCATCAGCGGCGTCCACTTGGCGAAGGTCGGGCTCACCAGCTGGACGGCGCCCGCCTGCAGCGCCTGCAGCGCCTGCACCTCCTCGGCGAAGAGCTGGCCGGCGGGGAAGAGCTGCATCTGCACCTTTCCCTTCAGCCGCTCGTCGACCATCTTGCGCATGCGCTCGGCGGCGATGCCCTTGAGCTGCTGCGGCGTCGTGTCGAACGGGAACTTGATGATGATCGGGGCGTCGGCGGCCCTGGTCGCGGGCGCGCCCGTCGCGAGCACGGCCAGCGACAGCGCCACGAGGCTTGCATACTTGATCAGTCTCATTGCTCCCTCCCGGGGTTGATCGTGATTCGGTCGGCTATCGGATCTCGGGCTCTTCTACGGCCCTTGTCTCATGCCGCGTCTCAAGCGGCGTCTCATGCGGCGCCGGAGCGTATTTCCTCCTCCGCATACTCGTAAGGCACGCCGCCCTTGGTCTGCGTGCGGTGCAGCAGGCGACGGCTGTTCGGGTCGAAGGCGTCGCGCCGATGCAGCGTGCAGCGGTTGTCCCAGATGATCAGGTCGCCGACGCGCCACCGGTGGCCCCAGACGAAGGCCTCCTGCGTCGCGTGCGCCCACAGCGCGTCGAGCAGCTTCTCGCTCTCGTCGACCGGCATGCCGACGATGTAGCTGCCGAGGCGCCTGCCGGGGAACAGCGCGCGGCGCCCCGTCTCGGGATGCGTGCGCACCAGCGGATGGCTGGCGCCGGGCGACCTGGTGACGTCGACGACGTCGCCGAAGCCTTTGCGGATCTGCCCGGCGCTGGTGTAGGCGATGCTGTGGATCGCCCGCTTGCCCTCGATCGCGCGCTTGAGATGCGCCGGCAGCGTCTCGTAGGCGCGATACAGGTTGCAGAAATGCGTGTTGCCGCCGGCGGCCGGCAGCTCGATCGCGTAGAGGAAGCTGCCGGCCGGCGGCGTGGCGATGAACGAGCTGTCGCTGTGCCACGACGCCTCGCCCGCGCCGAGCGAGCCGATCGGCCGGCCGTTCTCGACGATGTTCGAGATGATGGCGATCTCGGGATAGAGCTCGTGGTCGCCGCCGAACTTGGCGCTGTTCTCGTTGCTGGGCGCCTTCTCCAGCTCGCCGAAATTGCGCGCGAACGCCATCAGCGCGGGGTCGTCGAGCGTCTGCCCGCGGACCAGCACGACGCAGTGGTCGAGCCACGCCGCGTGGATCGCGCGGCGGTCGCCGTCGCTCAGCTTGCGGCTGATGTCGACGCCGCGGATCTCGGCGCCGAGCGCGGCGCCGGTGGGGATCACCTCGATCGCCATGGGATACTCCCTCGCTGGTCGCGCAGGCCTCAGGCGGCGCGGTCCCGCCCGGAGGCTGCCTGTTCCGCTCCTTCCATGATCGTGACGCGCCAGTGGATGCGGTTCTCGTTGAGCGGATAGCCGCCGGTCGCGGAATGGATCGAACAGCGGTTGTCCCAGATCACGATGTCGCCGACCCGCCACTTGTGCCGGTACTCGGCGCCCGGCTGCAGCATGTGGGAGAACAGCTCCTCGATCAGCGCGTCGCTTTCCTTCTCCGGCAGGCCGACGATGCGCAGGATATGCACGCGGTTGACGTAGAGCGACTTGCGCCCGGTCTCGGAATGGACGTGCACCAGCGGATGCACCGCAGGCGGCCGCACCTGGTCCTCCGGCTCCAAAAGCTCGATGCCCTGGCGCGTGCGGCCGCCATAGGCGAATTCCGCCTGCATGCCGTCGATGCGTCGCTTCAGCGCCTCGGGCAGCGCGTCGTAGGCGGCGTACATGTTGGCGAACAGCGTGTCGCCGCCGTAGGACGGAATCTCGACCGCATAGAGCTGCGTCGCCTTGCAGATCTCGGTGTCCCAGGGCGAGTCGGTGTGCCAGTTGGCGCCGCGGGTGTAGATCGGCGCATTGACCTTGCCGTCCGCCGTCCGCGCGCCGACGCCCATCAGCGTGAGCTCGGGATATTGCGGGTGGCGCGTCTTGCGCACGCGGTGCGGCTTGATGCGGCCGAAGCGGCGGCTGTAGGCGAGGTACTGCTCGATCGTCAGCTTCTGGTCGCGCACGACCAGCACGTTGCTGTCGAGCCAGCTGTTGTATATCGCGCGCCACTCGTCGTCGCCGAGCCGCGTGACGTCGACCCCGGTGATCTCCGCGCCGATGCGCGGCTCGAGCTTCTTGACCTGCATCTCGTTCCCTCCTTGGCACCCGGCACCCGGCCTCCGCTTCTCCCGGCGGGTCGGCCCTGCGACGGACGTTCAGTCGATCGCCCGTATCTCTCCTGTTCCCCTCATGCGAACCGTCCGGTCATCTGAGCCGGACGTGATAGTGGTAGTGGTCGCAGCGTCCGACCGAGCGCCGGTATTCGACCGGCCGGTCCTCGAAGGTGTAGGCGGTGCGCTCGAGCCGGATCACCGGGCTGCCAGCGGCGATGCCGAGCAGCCTGGACTCGGCCCTGGTCGCCAGGTCGGCGCGCAGGAACTCGTCGGCATGCACGATGTAGAGGCCGAAAGAGTCCTTGAACAGGTCGTAGAGCGGATGCGTGTCGAAGTCGGCGCCGCCGATCTGGCGCCAGACGTCGATGTGGAAATAGGAGTCGACCAGCTGGAACGGCTCCTTCCCGTCGTAGCGCAGCCGCCGCACGTAGCCGACCTCGCTGCCCGGCTCAATCTTGAGCGCCGCGGCGGTGCGTGCATCGGCCTTGACCAGCCGCCGGTCCATCGCCTTGGGCACCGGGACGATCTGCGTCTCGCTCGCCGCCGCGTCCGCCTGGCGTTCGATGCGGAAGAAGCGCGTCAGCGTGCGGAACTCCGGCCCCAGCACGAAGGTGCCGCGGCCGGGCTGGCGATGCAGCAGGCCCTTGCGCACCAGCTCGCTGATGGCAATGCGCAACGTGCCGCGGCTGGCGCCGAACTGTTGCTCGAGCGCGGCCTCGGTCGGGATCTGGTCGCCCGGCTTCCACACGCCCTCGCGCAGCGCGCGCTCCAGCGCCGCGGCGACGTCGCGATAGAGCGGCGCGGCCGTCCTCACCAGCCTCAGCGCGGCCGTGGACCCGGTCATCGGCGGCTGTGTCTCATCCCTTTGGTCAAATGTTTATACATTTGACTGTCTAGACGTTTGCACGTTACGAGGGCATCGTCAACGGTCAGCGCCACGGCCGCGAGGCCAAGGCCCGAGCCGGGCGCAAGCGGGGGAGGGGAATGGACGAGCAACAGGCTGCCGCGCTGGTCGCGCGGCTGGCGAAGCTGGAGACGGCCGGCTTCACCGACGTGCTGGACGAGATGGGCTATCCGGGTCAGGTGCTGTCCAGCGACATCCGCCCGCTGGATCCCGCCAGGCGCATGGCGGGGATCGCCTTCTGCGCGCGCGGCGAGAACCGCGTCGTGACGCAGACGCCGCTGCCGCCGGACAAGCAGGTCAACGCCTACGAGCTCGAGCGCCGCATGCAGCCGGGCCTCGTCGCCGTGGTCGACGCCGGCGGCAACAACGTGGGCGCGGTGATCGGCGGGTTCATCGCCATCTCGTTCAAGAACAGCGGCTGCGCCGGGTTCCTCACCAACGGTGCTGTGCGCGACTCGCGCGAGATCATCGACGTCGGCCTGCCGACCTTCTGCCGCTTCCTGAGCCCGATCAACTCGTCGCGGCGCTGGTCGATCGTCGAAACCGACCAGCCGGTGCACCTGCCCGGCATCGCCGGCAGCCCGGTGACGATCCGGCCGGGCGACTTCCTCCTGGGCGACGCCGACGGCGTGGTCGTCATCCCCGCCGAGATCGCGGCGCCGGCGATCGAGGCGGCAGAGCAACTCGACCAGATCGAGCGGACGATCACCCAGGCGATCCGCGCGGGCGGCAACCGCGAGGAGCTCTTCAAGAAGCACCCGCGCTTCAAGCACATCAAGCGCCTCCGGCCATGAAGCGCCCGGCCGCCCGCAAGCGCGCGACGACCGCCGCGATCCCGTCGCGTCGCGAGAACTGGGCCGAAGCCGTCTACCAGGGCGGCGCCAAGAGCGTCGTTGCGACGCGCAGCGGCCATGTGCTGGTCAGCGACGAGCCCGCCGGATTCGCGGGCGGGGCCAGCGGCGAGAACACCGGCCCGACGCCGACCGGGCTGCTGGCCGCGGCGTTCGCGGCCGACATCCCGGTGATGCTGTCGCGTCTCGCGCGCGAGCTGGGCATCGACATCAAGTCGATGCGCGCCCGGGTGACGATCGCGTGGAACCCGCGCGTCATCGCCGCGATCGAGGAGGGCAGCCCGGCGCCGCGCGAGGCGGTCAGCGAGATCTGGGTGGACACCAAGGCGCCGCGCCGCGCTTTGGCCCGCCTGCGCGCCGAATACGAGCGGCGCTGTCCGCTCTACAACCTGTTCCGCGCCAGCGGCTGCCGCATGACGGAGAAGTGGCACGTCGAGGCGGGAGGCCGCTGATCCCGACGCCGGTTCGAAGGTAGCGCGCACCGGCGCGCGCGGCGGCGGCAGACCATGCTCCGTCCGGTTTTCGTCAGGTATCGGGCTCGTACAGCTTCAGCACCGCGGCCGTGTCGAGCTCGGCATGCCCGCGATGCACCAGCATGCGGTAGAGCGACAGCGCCTCGCCCATCATCGGCGTCGGCGCCTTCAGGGCGGCGGCGAACTCGTTGACCATCTCCAGGTCCTTCAGGAGCTGGCGCGCGTAACCCTGCGGCGCGAAGTCGCGCCGGACCATGCGCGGCAGCAGCTTCTGCAGCAGCGTGCCATCGGCATGGCCGCCGGCAAGGCATTGCGGCAGCTTGGCCGCGTCGATGCCCGCAGCTTCCGCCAGCACGACCGCTTCGGCCATCACCGCGTGGCCGGCG
The DNA here is from genome assembly GCA_964557415.1 of uncultured Rhodospirillaceae bacterium. Classification (GTDB taxonomy): domain Bacteria; phylum Pseudomonadota; class Alphaproteobacteria; order JAEULC01; family JAEULC01; genus JAEULC01. Next base: position 1,637 of record CAZLBB010000102.1, on the reverse strand, counting down.
CCGACGATCAGCTGGTTGAGCATCTTGGCGACGAGTCCGGCGCCCGGGGCGCCCATGTGCGTGAACTGCGCGGCGATGTCCGCCATCAGCGGCCGCACGCGCTCGATCGCCGCGGCGTCGCCGCCGGCCATCACCGTCAGCGTGCCGCTGCCCGAGGCCGGCGGCCCGCCCGAGACCGGCGCGTCGACCCACAGGCAGCCGGTCTTGTCCTTGAGCCTGGCGGCGAAGGCCCGGCCCTTGTCGACCTTGATGGTCGAGAAGTCGACGACGAGCTGCGGCGGCTTCACCGCGCTCGCCACGCCCTCGGCGCCGAATACGGCGTCCTCGACCGCATCGGTGGTCGGCAGGTTCAGCAGCACCAGGTCGACGCCGCGCGCCGCCTCGGCGGCCGAGCCGGCGACAGCGGCGCCCGCTGCCTTCGCCGCGGCCAGCCGGTCGGGCTGGACGTCGCAAGCCTTCACCCGGTAGCCGCGCGACAACAGGTGCTTCGTCATCGGCAGGCCCATCAGCCCGACCCCGACATAGCCGATCGACGGCTTGGACGCGCTCGCCATCTCAGCCCATCCCGTAGATGCGGATCGCGTTGTCATGGAACAGCGCGCGCTGCTCGGCCGGGCTGAAATCGCGCACGATCGCGCGGAAGCCCGAGAAGATCGTGTCGAACCCGGCGCACAGGCTGTCGACCGGGAAGTTGCTCGCGAACATGCAGCGCTGCGTCCCGAACAGCTCGATCGTCGTCAGCACCACGTCGCGGTTGGCGTCGGCGGTCCAGGCCTGCCCCGGCTGGCCCAGGCCCGAGATCTTGACCGCGACGTTGGGGCATTGCGCGAGTCCCGCCATCGCCGCCTTCCAGCCGGCGATGCCTTCGGCGCTGCGGTCGGCCGGCAGGCCGGTGTGGTTGAGGATGATCGGCTGGTCGGGGAAGTCGCGCGCCAGCGCGGCCGCCTCGCCGAGATGCCACCACGGCGTCTGCAGGTCGAAGCGCAAGCCGACGCGGCCGAGATGGCGGAAGCCCGCACGCCACGCGCCGTCGGTCATGCCGCCCGCCGCCGTGTCGCGCGGCGACTTGTTGGCGCGCGGCTTGTGCCGCACGCTGCGCACGAAGGGAAAGCCCGCCTGCCGCTCCAGCACTGCCGCCGCGTCGGCGCGGTCGAGCCAGGCCTGGGCCACCATGACCGTCGGCAGCCCGGTCTCGTCGTGCAGCGCGCCGATGTAGCGTGTCTCGCCGACCGGGTCGCTCGGATCCCATTCCGCCTCGACATAGACGGTCTTGACCACGTTGTGCGGCCGCGCGTCGGCCAGGTAGTCCGCCGGCAGGTAGCGGCGGCGGATCGCACGGTAGTCGCCGTAGCGGAACGCGATCGGCTGCTTGTCGCAGAGCCACGGGTGATAGTTGAGCGTCGGGTCCCAGAAATGCTGGTGCGCGTCGACGATGGGGAAATCGACGCTCATCCGGGCGGCCACCTATGTCCGCTCACAGCCCGAAGATCGACGACAGGCCGGTGCGCGCGGAGAGCTGCGCCATGAGCGCGGCCTCGGGCGGGACGATCGGCTCCGACGCGGCCTTCAGCACCAGCGGCAGCACGCCGACGTCGCCGACCGACAGCAGGAAGATGCCCTTGCGGCCGAGCACCCAG
>CAZLBB010000101.1:0-20512 GCA_964557415.1 uncultured Rhodospirillaceae bacterium | reverse complement strand
ACCGACACGACCGAGCGCGAGGGCTTCTGGAACGGGCTGGACCAGGTCGTGGCCGCGGAGGCGGCGGGCTTCAAGTATTTCTGGATCACCGAGCAGCATTTCTTCATCGAGATCGGCCACTGCTCCTGTCCCGACATGGTGCTGGCCGCGCTGAGCCAGCGCACCAAGACCATCCGGCTCGGCTTCGGGGTGATCCTGATGCCCTGCCACAACCCCTTCATGATCGCCGAGCGCGTCGGCATGCTCGATGTCCTGAGCAAGGGGCGCTGCGAGTTCGGCGCCGGACGCGGCACGTCGCCCTACATGGTCGAGGGCCTCGGTTTCGACCCCAAGATCGGCCGCGAGGTCGGGCGCGAGGCGCTGGAGGCCGTCGTCGGCATGCTGTCGCACGAGAAGTTCCCCGGCTACAAGGGCAAGCATTTCGACCTGCCGTCGCGCCACGTGGTGCCGCATCCGATCCAGCGTCCGCACCCGCCCATCTGGGTGGCGGCATCCAATCTCGAGACCTACGAGCACGCCGCCCGCCAAGGCGTCGGCGTGATCGGCGTGACGCGCAACACGCCCGACGAGACGAAGCCCTGGATCGCCGCGTACAAGAGCGCGATCAAGAACGGCGACCCGGCCAAGTTCGTCGCCAAGGCGCCGAATCCGCGGAACGGGGTTTTCGGCATCGCGTGCTGCGACAAGGACGACCGCCTGGCGCGCGACGTCGCCTGCGCCGCGGCGCGCTGGTACTACGGCGACAACGACGCCGAGCTGAACGCCAACCGCTTCGCCACCGCCGGCGGGGTCGGCAAGGTCAACGACAAGGTCTCGACCCGCACCAACGACGAGCTGCTGGCGGACGCCATGGTGTTCGGCGGCAATCCGGATTCGATCTGCCGGCAGGTCGAGCGGTGGGCGAATGTCGGCCTCGACCAGATGATCTTCATGATCCAGGCAGGCAAGACCACGCACGATCAGGTCATGCGTTCGATCGATCTGATCGGGGAAAAGGTGGTTCCGCGCTTCGCCGGATAGGGCGCCGGTCGCCGCGGCTTCGTCGGGCGCCGCGACGACGGCCGGCGCGCCCGGGCCGTCACTTCCCCTGGCCGAGCCACACGACGTGCGCCCGCACCATCGCGGGGTCGGCGCGTACCCAGCCGCGCGTCGCCGCGAAGGCGAGCATCCTGGCGAAGCCCGCGTTCCATTCGGCTGGCTGCGCCGCTCGCGCATGGCGCCGGAGCCATTCCTCCGACACCCAGGCGATCTCGGGTCCCTCGAGCGCGGCGACGCGGCGAAGGGCCTGCCTGACCTTGCCGATTTCCCCCGCATCCGCGTCGACGACGAGGCGGAAGCGGGTGAAGTCGTCGGCATCCTGCAATTCAACGCGAAGGTCCCGATCGACGTGTACCTGCATGTCCCCGTCTTCCCGTCGCCGGCGTCAACGGGCCAGGATGCCGCGATCGGCAAGATGCGCCCTGATGACCTGCCATTGCGCCGCGCCGATGCGCTGCGGCTGCCGCCCTCCCAACGCGCGCAGCCAGCGCACGCGCTGGGCGAGGTCGCGCCGCTCGCCGCAGTCGAAACTGCCGGGCGGCGAGGCGACATCGGCGATGGTGGCGGCGGCGGGCAGCGCGGCAAGCACTTCGGCGCCGATCGCGCGCTGCCCGGTGGTCGCGATCAGCAGGGAGACATCCGCCACGTTGCGCCGCAGCTCCGTGAACGGAATCGCTCCGCACAGCGACGCCCTCAGATCGGCGGGGATCGCCGCCGGATTGCGCGTCGCGGCACGCACGCGCACGCCGCGGCCGCCCAGCAGGCGCGCAAGCGGCCCGCCGATCGCGCCGATCCCGACGACGACCGCGGTCGACCCCCCTTGCGCCCCGCGGCCCTGCTCGTCCAATGCCGCCAACGCGGCTTCGGCGATCAGCGGTCCGCGCATCGCCTTGAGGCTTTCCTGCTCGCCATATTCGCATACGGCGATGCCGACGTGGCTCGCGCGCTCGCGCAAACCTGCGGGAACAGCGCCGCTGATCAGCACGCCTCCGCGCGCGGCGAGCGCCAGGAGCTCTTCGCTCAGCACGATCGGCGCCGGCGCGTGCGGCGCGAACACGGTGTCGCCCGTCATGTGCGGGATCGGCAGCAAGATCACGTTCGCGCCGCGCAAGGCGTCTGCGGCCGATGAAGCGAAGGCTATGCCGGCCGTGGCGGCCGAGGCGGGCGTTCCGTAAAGCGCCACCGTGAACCCTTCGGCGGCGGCCAGCCGTGCGATCTCGAGCTCTCGCAGATCGCCGCCCAGGACGGCAAGTCGACCCGGACCGGTCATCACGCTTCCTTCGGCCCCGCGCCTGCGGCCAAGTCCATTGCGAGTCCCCGGCGTTCGCGGATGTCCGGCATGGTACTCTCGAGGTGACCGCGGTTGCGACGCCCGGCTCATTCTCCATGGCGCGATCGGGGCGGTCAAGATAACGTTTCATTCGGCGCCGACGCGCCCCGGACCGGCTCGCCTGCCTGTTCGGCCGGGACCGGCCCAAAATGCTATGGTCGCTGGCCGGCACGTCAGCGCCGGACGGTCAGCGGGCTAGGCCGACGAGGGGTAGATGAGCGAGAAGCGCGATCAATTGCCGACGATCCGCGAGGTTGCGAAGACGGCGGGCGTCTCGGTCGGCTCGGTCTCGCGCGTGCTGAACGCGAACGATTCCGTGTCCCCGGACATACGGGCGCGGGTGCAGGACGCGATCGCCCAGCTCGGATACACGCCGAACCTCGTCGCCCAGACGATGCGCAGCAAGATTTCGCGGACCATCGCCTGCATCATCAGGGACATCGACATTTCGGGCTTCGCGCGTTTCGTGCGCGCCGCCGACGAGACGTTCGTCCAGGCCGGCTACGCGCTGCTTCTGTCGAATTCGAAGGGCGATATCGACCGCGAGCGCGAGCTGATCTCGGTCATCGGCGCCCGGCGCGCCGACGCGCTTCTCATCGCGCAGTCGTCCGAGACGGACAAGAAGCTGCAGGACCAGCTTCGCCGCATCGGGATCCCCGTGGTCCTCATCGACCGCGAGGTGCCGGGTTGGGCCGATGCGGTGATGATCGACCACCGCGGGGGCGTGCGCCAGGCGACGGAGAAGCTCCTGCGGCTCGGCCACCGGCGTATCGCGCTCCTGACCGGCCGGCGCAGCCTGTACCCCGCGCGCGAGCGCATCATCGGCTACGAGCAGGCATTGAAGGCGGCCGGCGTGGCCGTCGACCCGAGGCTGCTGCGCCTGGGAACCTTCGAGGCGGATTTCGCCTTCGCGGAGACCTCGGCCCTCATGACCGCGGCCCACCGGCCGACCGCCATCATCGCCGGGGGCATCGAAATGCTGTCCGGGGTCGTGCGGGCGCTCCGCGCGCGCGGCATGACGATCCCGGGCGACGTGTCGGTCGTGGCGGCGATGAACACCGACCTGACCGACCTGTTCGAGCCGCCGCTGAGCGTCGAGGACTGGGACTATGCCGAAGTGGGAAGGATCGCCGCGAACCTGGCGCTGCAACGGATCGGGGGCGGCGGCACGCCCGAGCCCCGTCGCGTCCTGGTGCCGTCGCGGTTCATCATGCGCGAATCCTGCGCCGCCGTGGGCGGCTGACCGCCAGTGCGAGAAACGTTTCACCACGGGACCGCGACGGCGATCCTTCTCGAAGCGCTCGTTTGGCGCTCTTTCCTGCGGTTTTTCCACCGGCGGCATGGAGCATCGCACCGGATGAATGGGTGCGATGAAACGATACCAGTTGACAGCGGCGGGGCCTAGCGCTCATCGTCTCCCGGATCGCGGGCGCCATTCAAATCGGCGCCGCGGCGACCGGCAACTACGGCTTTGGGGCTCATCGTGGAAGCTACGCAAGCGCCGCGCTGGCAGGACGAACTTTACGACCTGCTGCGCAAGAACAACTTCACGCAGTTCGCCTACGTGCCCGACGCCGGGCACTCGATCCTGATCGACCGCTCGCTGAAGGACCCGGGCGTGCATTCGATCGGGCTGACCAGCGAGGAAGAAGGCGTCGCGCTCATTGCCGGCGCCGACCTGGGCGGCGGGCGCGCCGTGCTGTTGATGCAAAGCAGCGGCGTCGGCAACTGCATCAACATGCTGTCGCTGATCAAGGGATGCCACTTTCCCTTCCTCACCTTCGTCTCGATGCGCGGCGAGTTCGGCGAGGGCAATCCTTGGCAGTACGCGATGGGACAGGCGGTCGAACCGGTATTGAAGGCGATGGGCGTGATCTGCGTCCGCGTCGAGCGGCCGGAGGACGTCCCTCTCACCACCAGCGCGGCGATCACCATGGCCTACCAGGGCGGGCAGGCCGTCGCGGTGCTGCTCGCACAGAAACTCATCGGCGTGAAGAAGTTCTGAGGAGACGGGGATGAATCCCACGAAGACAGTCGCGGCCGCGGCCGAGGCGCTGGCCCCGCGGTTCAAGCTCGACCGGGCCAAGGTGGTTCCGGCGCTGGTCGGACGCGCCGAGGACTTCTGGGTCGTCAGCGGCCTGGCCGGCGCGTTCTGGGAAATGGCGGCGATGACGAACAACGGCGCCAACTACTACGGGCTGGGCGGCGCGATGGGCGCGGCGTGCATGATGGGCCTCGGCTTGGCCCTGAGCCGGCCCGAGAAGAAGATCCTGGTGGTGACGGGCGACGGCGAGCTGCTCATGAGCCTCGGATCGCTGGCGACGATCGGCACCATCAATCCGCCGAACCTGTCGATCCTGTGCGTGGACAACGGCCATTACGGCGAAACCGGTTATCAGCGCAGCCACACCTCGCTCGGCGTCGACATCGAGAAGTTCGCGCAGGGCGCCGGCATCAAGATGACCTGCACGGTCGCGACCGAGGCCGACATTCCGAACGGCGCGCGGATGCTGCGTGCCGGCAATGCGACCGCCTTCGTGCTCGCGTCCGTACATCCCGCCGACGGCCTGAAGGTCAAGGCGAGCCTCGATGGCGCCGCCTGCCGCCTGCGCTTTCGCAACGCGATGCTGGCGGCGTCGCAGCCATAGCAGATGCGTACGGCGGCGGTCGGCGGCCAGGCAGCGCTTCCCGGGGCTCGAGCGGCGGCGCGACGCGCTCGAGGCCGGCGGCATGCCTGCGGCGCCGGCGACGCGCGGCTGCGTCCCGGCTGTTCCGAGCCGTATTGGCGCTAAGGCCGCCGGGCCGAAGAGGTGCTCAACGGGCCGCGCAGCCGCGCCGCGTGTGAACCGGCGGCTGCCGAGGCATCGCATGGCCTGGTCGACGGGAGCGTGATCAAGCCGACGCGGAACCACGACGGCCTCGTCGCCGAGCTCCATGGCGAACCCGGCGGAATTCTGGCACTCGGCGATCGGAAGACAAGCACGCCCGGGACCGGGTCCGCGGGCGTGCGGGTGCCGGTGGTTGCGGCGAGAGGATTTGACCTGTAGCGAAACAGGAGCCGGGCGGATTCGTGGTGGCGCTGCCCGACGCGACTTTGTCATGCAAGCCGCCCAAGTCTGATTCGACACAGTTGATTGCAGGGGCGAACGAATTGCCCGGGTGCTCCTTTCCAACCAACCGCCTGAACCCATGCGTGGAAAGGCGTGCATGGCCCCCATGGGAGGATTGCGTGCCATGCCGCCTTCGGTTCCGAAGCCGGGTTCCTTCCGGTCCGCCCGCGCACGGGGTGCGCACGCGGCGCGCGCGCGTCACCTTCCGCGACGCGCAGGAGTTCGGGGCGTGCCCGGAGCAGGCGCCAGCGAATCAGTTCGACGGCGTGCCATACTTGCGGGCGAGCTGCTCCCGGGTGAGGAAGCGCCTCTCGATCGCCTGCACCTCGTCGAAGCCGACCAGCGCGTTGAGCTCCTCGAACGAGACGGCGAGGTCGGGGCGCTCGACCACCTCGCCCGTCTCCAGCGACTGCTGCAGGGCGGCGATGCCGTTCTTCATGCCCTGGATCGCCGTGGAGGTGAGCAGGCGCGGGAAGATCGCCACGGCGACGCCCAGCTCCTGCATCTGCCGCGCCGACAGGAGCGGCGTCGTCGAGCGCTTGCGGATGCCGAATCCCATGTTGACGCAGATCGGCTTCGGCACGTTCCTCGCCACGGTGGCGATGTCGGAGACCGACAGCACCGCGTCGGCGAACAGCAGGTCGGCGCCCGCCTCGGCATAGGCGTTCAGCCGCCTGACCACCTCGTCGATGCCGTGCGTCGCCAGCGTGTCGGTGCGCGACTTGATGACGAAGTCGGGGTCGCGCCTGGCCTCGGCCGCGGCCCGGATCTTCTCCACGCCCTCGGCGAGCGAGATCACCTCCTTGCCCTTCATGTGGCCGCAGCGCTTGGGCCAGACCTGGTCCTCGATCATGACGCCGGCGAGCCCCGCGTCCTCGAACCCGCGCACAGTGAAATACGTGTTGACCGCGTTGCCGTACCCGGTGTCGCCGTCGGCCAGCAGCGCCATGTCGGTGCAGCCGGCCATGTAGCGGCAGGCCTCCAGGTTCTCGCGGAAGCCCATGATGCCGAGGTCGGGCCAGCCCATGTAGGCCTCGCTGATGCCGGAGCCCGTGACGAAGGCCGCGGGAAAGCCGGCCCGCTCGACCAGGCGCGTGCTGTAGCCGTCGAACACGCCGTGCAGGACAAGGATCCGGGGGTCGTTGATCAGCTTGCGCAGAAGCTTGCGCTTCTGGTTGGCGGTCGGCGGGCTGGCGGGACGCGGCATGTCGTCGGCTCCTTCAGTGAATCGCGTTGCGGGCACGGCGGCGCTCTTCGCGGGCGATCGCGACCGTTGCGGCCAGGATCACCGCGGCGCCGGCGAAGGTGAAAAGGTCCGGCAGCTCGGCGAAGACGAGGAACCCGGTCAGCGCCGCCAGGGGAAGCTGCATGAAATCCACCGGCGCGATGACCGTCGCCTCGCCGATCGCCGCGGCGCGGGCGATGCAGTATTGCCCGGCGGCGGCCGCGAACGCGCTCAAGGCCATCCAGCCGAACTGGACCGGGGTCGGCGTGACCCAGTCGGCGATCGCGAAGGGCAGCGCGTACAGGGTTCCGAACACCGAGAAGTAGAAGACGATGCGCGCCGACGGCTCGGTCGCCGCCAGCTGCTTGACCTGGACCAGCGTGACGCTGGAGAGGGCGCCGCCGAGCAGCGCCACCAGCACCGCCGCCTCGAGGCGGAACTCCGGCCGCGCGACGACCAGGACGCCAGCGAAGCCCAGCAGGATCAGCAGGCCGCGCCGGCGGTCCACGCGCTCGCGCAACACCAGCCAGGCGGTCAGCGGCATCCAGAGCGGGCGGGTGAACGAGATCGCGGTGAAGGTCGCCAGCGGCAGGTACTTCACCCCGAACACCCAGCACCACATCGACAGCGCGCCCACCGTGCCGCGCGCGAAATGTTCGCGCAGCCGCGCGGTCGACAGCACGGACGGGCCCGAGCGCAGGACCCAGGGCAGCACGAGCGGCACCGCGAACGCCATGCGGAACAGGAACACCACCGAGACCGGCAGTTCCTGCGTCACGTGCTTGAGCATCGCGCTCATCGCGACGATGCAGGCGGCCGTCGACAGCATCCATGCCATCGCGAGCAGGTTGTTCGCCCGCCCGGCGCCCTGCGCGCGCATCCCGGCGCTCGGCGCTGCGGTGACCGGACCCTCCATCCGTCTATGCGTCCACCGCGATCACCACATTGCCGTGCCCGTCCAGCGCGGCCGCGCAGCCGGGCGGCACCACCACCGTGGTGTCGTACTCCTGGATCAGCGCCGGCCCCGCCAGCCTGCCGCCGGCGAGGACCGCCCGCGCGCGCACCGCGGCCTTCAGACGCCCGTGCTCGGGCCCGAAATAGACCAGCCTTTCGGCTGCGGGCGGAGTTGCCGCGTCGGGGAGCCAGGACTTGCCGTGCTCGACCGGCCGGCGCACCCGCAGCACCAGCCGCACCGTCACCAGCTCGAAAGCCTTGGTGTCGGCGCGGTGGCCGTAGGTGCGCTCGAACTCCGCCTCGAACCGCTCCTCCAGCGCGCCGATCGCCGCGTCCTCGAGCGGTCCGTAGGGAAGCGGGACCGTGAGCTCCGACGACTGGCCGCGATAGCGCAGGTCGGCGAAGCGCGCGATCTCGGCCGCGCCCGCGTCGAAGCCTTCCTCGCGGACCCGCCGCAGCAGGTCCTCCCGCATCGCGTCGAGCGCGGCCTCAGCCGGCCTCAGGTCGCCGCCGCGCGTGGGCGCGAGCACGGTCCGCGCCGCATGGTGCTCGACCTCCGCGCGCAGCAGCCCGAACGCGCTGAACACGCCCGGTGCCGGCGGAACGACCACCGTGCCTATGCCCAGCAGGCGCGCCACGGCCGCGGCGTGGATCGGGCCGGCGCCGCCGAACGCCACCAGGGCGAAATCGCGCGGATCGCGCCCGCGCTCGACCGAGACCGACTTGATCGCCCGCACCATGTTGGAGTTGGCGACCGCATGTATCCCGTGCGCCGCCTCGAGCAGCGGCAGGGCGGCCGGTTCGGCGATCGCCCGGCGGATCGCGTCCTCCGCGAGCGCCGGCTTCACCGTGAGCGCGCCGCCCGCCAGCGACGTCGAGCTGATGTAGCCGAGCACGAGGTTGGCATCCGTCACGGTGGGCCGATCGTTGCCCAGGCCGTAGCAGGCGGGACCGGGAACGGCGCCGGCGCTGCGCGGCCCGACGCGCAGCGCGCCGCCGGGATCGAGCGACGCGATGCTGCCGCCGCCGGCGCCCACCTCGGACACGTCGATGACCGGGATGCGCAGCAGGTAGCCGCTGCCCCGCACGAGCCGGCTGCTGACCGACACGGCCGAGCCCACCTCGTACTCGCTGCCGCGCAGGATCTCGCCGCGCTCGACGATCGACGCCTTCGTCGTCGTTCCGCCCATGTCGAGCGTGATGACGTTCTCGTAGCCGCAGTCCTGGGCGAGGCGCTGCGCCGCGACGACGCCGGCGGCCGGTCCCGACTCGATGACGGTCACGGGGCGCTCCGCCGCCGCCCCCGCGCTGACGAGACCGCCGTTCGACTGCATCACCAGCACCGGGGCGCCGACCGCGGACTCCGCCAGCGCGCCGCGCAGGCGTTCGAGATAGCGCGCGATCGTTGGCGCCACGTAGGCGTTCACCACGGTCGTGCTCGTGCGCTCGAACTCGAGCATCTCGGGCAGCACCTCGGACGACAGCGAGACATGCACCGCGGGCAGGCGCTGGCGCAGGCGCGCCGCCGTTTCCCGCTCGTGCGCGGCGTTGCGATAGGAATGCAGGTAGCAGACCGCGACCGCCTCGACCTTGCCGGCCTCGAGCGCGTCGATCGCCGCGTCCAGCGATGCGGGGTCGAGCGCCGCCAGCACGTTGCCGCGCGCGTCGATCCGCTCGCGCACGGGCAGCCGCAGGGCGCGCGGGACGAGAGGCTCCGGCTTCTTCCAGCCCAGGTCGTAGGAAAGCGGAATGCGCATGCGCCGCAGTTCCAGGACATCGCGGAATCCGTCGGTCGTGATGAGGCCGGTGACGGCACCCCTGCGCTCCAGGATGGCGTTGGTCGCGACCGTGGTGGCGTGGACGACCTCGGAAATCGACCCGGCGGCGAAGTCCGCCTCGCCGCAGTAGTCGGCGATGCCGTCGACGATCGCGCGGGAGTAGTCGTCGGGGGTCGACGGGCGCTTGCGCCGGTCCAGCCGGCCGTCGGGGCGCAGGAAGACAAGGTCGGTGAACGTGCCGCCGATGTCGACGCCGACCCGCAGCGCGGCGGCCGCGCCCGCCGTCATGCCACGTTCCTGCCGGCGCGGCGTTCGGCGCGCAGCCTCTCGGTCGCCTCGGCGTCGACGCGCCAGGGCGCGCGCGCGACGGCGACGCCGTAGTCGCGCGCGGCCGCTTCCGGCGTCACCTTGCCGTCGCGCACGTCCGCCAGCACCACGGCGGGATCGCGCAGCAGCGGATCGCCGTAGCCGCCGGCGCCGGCGGTGGTGTGGCGGATCGCCTGGCCCTTGGCCAGCGGGCGCGTGAACTTGGTGGGCAGCTGCGACCATCGTCCGCCGTCCTCGAGCAGATTGTCGGACGGCTGGCCGTTCACGCCGCCCATCAGCCCGTAGGGCGGGTTGTGCCGGCGGTCGGAGCGCAGCTGCAGCGTGGCGCGCTCGCCGAGGAAGCGAAGCTGGCGCGACACCGCCATGCCGCCGCGCCATCGCCCGGGGCCGCCGCTGTCGGGGACAAGCTCGTAGCACTCGACGCGGATCGGCGCCTGGTTCTCCACCATCTCGATCGGCGCGTTGCTGATGTTGGCGGCGGCGTTGGCCACGCCGTCGATGCCTTCGCGCTCGTAGCCGGCGCCCCAGGCGCCCATCACCGCCTCGCGGAACAGCGAGAACCGGCCCTCGGCGTCGTAGCAGCCGAAGCTGTAGCTGGTGGTGCCGCCCTCGCCCGCCGCGCGCACGGCCCTGGGCATCGCCTGCGCGAAGGCGCCGAACATGGCGTCGATCAGGCGGAAACCGCTGATGCCGCGCGCGGCCACGGCCGCCGGCGGCCTCGGGTTCACGAGGCAGCCGAGCGGCGCCTTGACGTGGATGGGCCGGAAGAACCCGGCGTTGTTCGGCGCGTCGGAGTCCATGATCGACCGCACCGCGAAGTAGACCGCCGACTTGGCGAACGAGAGGGTCGAATTGATGGCGCCGCGCACCTGCGGCGAGGTGCCGGCAAGGTCGACCGTGAGCTCGTCCCCCGCGACATGGACGGCGACCGATATCGTGACGGGATGGTCCATGTTGACGCCGTCGTCGTCCAGCCGGTCCGTGAAGCGGTACACGCCGTCGGGAATGGCGCGGATCGTGCGGCGCGCCTCGCGCTCGCTGTAGTCCAGCAGCTCCTCGAAATGGCGCTCGAGTTCCGCGACGCCGTAGCGCGCCGCCAGCTCGCGCATGCCGCGCTCGGCGATGCGGCACGCCGCGGCCTGGGCCTGCAGGTCGCCGAGCACCACGTCGGGGATGCGCACGTTGATGGCGATCATGTCGAGCAGCGTCTGGTTCGGCCTGCCGCGCTCGTAGAGCTTCAGCAGCGGGATGCGCAGCCCCTCCTGGTAGATCTCGGTCGAATCGGCGGCGCTCGACCCGGGCACGCGGCCGCCCATGTCGTTGTGGTGCGCCACCAGCATGGCGTAGCCCAGCAGGTGGTCGCCCACGAACACCGGCTTGAACATGAAGATGTCGGGCAGGTGCATGCCGCCCTGGTACGGGTCGTTCAGGATCACGACGTCGTCGGGCTCGAGCGTGTCGCCGTACTTGGCGATCACCGCCTCCATCGCGTCGGGCACCGAGCCCAGGTGCAGCGGCAGGCTCAGGCCCTGCGCGATCATCCGGCCGCGCCGGTCGCAGAAGGCGCTCGACAGGTCCATCGTGTCCTTCATGATCGACGAGTAGGCGATGCGGATGATGGTCAGCACCATCTCGTCGACGACCGATCCGATCGCGTTCTTGATCAGCTCGAGCCGGACCGGATCACGCGCCATACTTCTTCTCCAGCGCCCGGTAGTCCTTGAGGCCGGCGATCTCCCAGAAGTCGTCGAACTTGACCATGCGGTCCCAGACCGACAGGGAATTGCCGGTCTCCTTGATCTCGGTCAGCACCTCGCGCATGACCTTGCATGCGGCCATCAGCGCATGGACGTAGAAGCACGCGGTCTTGAAGCCGAGCTTCTCGATCTCGGATACGTGCAGGCGCGGCACCATGCCGCTCGGCGAATGGTTGAAGTGCAGCGGCACGCGGCCACGGAAGCGCCCGGCCATGGCCTCGATCTCCTCCATCGATTCGCGCATCTCGAAGAACAGCATGTCGGCGCCGGCCTCGAGGTAGGCTTCGCCGCGGTCGAGCGTGTCCTCGATGCCGTTGACCATGAGCGCGTCGCAGCGCGCGATGATCACGAAGTCGTTGTCGTGCCGCGCGTCGAGCGCCGCCTTGATCTTGCCGACCATCTCGTCCCTGGGGATCAGCCGCTTGCCGAACATGTGGCCGCAGCGCTTCGGCCACACCTGGTCCTCGATATGGATGCCGGCCACGCCCGCGCGCTCGAACTCGCGCACCGTGCGCCTTGCGTTGATCGCATTGCCGTAGCCGTTGTCGGCATCGACGACGACCGGAATCCTCACCGCCTCGGCGATGTAGCGCGCGTTCTCGACCATCTCGGGCATGGTCACGAGCCCGATGTCCGGCAGGCCGCGGCACATCGACGTGCCGGCGCCGGTGACCACGCACAGCGGATAGCCGACCTGCTCGACGATCCGGGCGCTCAGCCCGTCATGCGCGCCGCCGCCCAGGACGATCCCGGGCGCCGCCAGCATCTCGCGCAGCCGCTTCGTCATACGCATCGCGGACAGCTCCTCGGTTTCCTCATGTCTTCTCGGGTCCCTGCGCCGCCCTTCGGTTGAAGCCGAACAGCCAGGCGGCCGACTGCAGCACGACCAGCACGACCAGCGCGCCGATCACGATCTGCGACATCGCGCCCTGCAGCAGGATCCACCAGTCGCCCTGCGAGATCGTCAGCGCCCGGCGGAGCGAGACCTCCATCCGGTCGCCGAGCACGATCGCCAGCAGCAGCGGCGCCGGGTCGAACCGGGCCTTGCGCAGCGCGTAGCCGATGGCGCCGAACACCGCCATGACGACGATGTTGTTGGCATTCGATCCCACGCTGTAGACCCCGATGGTCGACACCAGCAGGACGCCCGGCGCCAGGTAGGCGTAGGGGATGCGCAGCAGGTTCACGAACAGGCCGACCATCGGCAGGTTGAGCACCAGCAGCATGACGTTGCCGATGTACATGCTGGCGATCAGGCCCCAGAACACGTCCGGATGCTCGGCCACCAGCATCGGGCCGGGCTGGACGTTGTGGATCTGCAGCGCCGACAAGAGGATGGCCGTGGCGGGAATCGCCGGCACGCCGAGGACCAGCAGCGGGATCATCGCGCTGCCGGTGGTCGCGTTGTTGGCGGTCTCCGGTCCGGCGACGCCCTGGATCTTCCCCGTCCCGAACGCCTCCGGCTCCTTCGACAACCTGCGCTCGATGGCATAGGAGACGAACGTCGACACCACGTGCGAGATGCCGGGAATGAAGCCGAAGACGAAGCCGACGACCGTTCCCCGGCCGATCGCGGGCGCGGATTCCTTCAGGTCCTGGAGCTTCGGCATCAGGCTCTTCAGGGTCGGCTTGATCACCTTGACCTTGGCGATCTCCTCGAGGTTCAGGAGGATCTCGCTGACGCCGAACAGCCCGAGGGCGATGGCGACGAAGCTGATGCCTTCGGTCAACTGGACCTGTCCGAAGGTGAACCGCGGATAGGCCGTGATCGGGTCGATGCCGACCGTGGCGATCAGGAGGCCGACCAGGATCATCGCCATGGTCTTCAGCGGCGGACCGCCGCTGACGAAGCTGAGCGCCAGCAAGGCCAGCAGCATCAGCCCGAATTCGGCCGCGGGACCGACCTGCAGCATCAGCTTGGCCAGCGGCGGGGCGAACAGCATCAGGCCCACGATGCCGACGGTGCCGCCGACCCAGCTGCCGATCGCCGAGACGACCAGCGCCGGGCCCGCGCGGCCCTTGCGCGCCATCGCGTGGCCGTCGATGCAGGTGATGACGGAAGCCGCCTCCCCGGGTATGCGCACCAGGATCGACGTCGTCGAGCCGCCGTACATGGCGCCGTAGAAGATGCCCGAGAGCATGATGATGGCCGATGCCGGCTCGAGCTTGAAGGTCAGCGGCAGCAGCAGAGACAGGCCGGCGAGCGGGCCCAGCCCGGGCAGCACGCCGACGATCGTGCCCCACAGGCAGCCGATCAGGCAGTACATCAGGTTGTCGGGCCTCAGCGCGACCGCGAATCCGTGCAGCAGCGGCTGGACCGCGTCCATCGCCTAGGCCCCCCACGGAATCGGCGGCAGCGCGACGCCGAGCAGGTCGGCGAACAGGTACTTGGTGACCGCCGCCGCGACCGCCGCGGCCGCCAGCGACCGCCACCATCCGAGCGGCGACAGCATCCAGAGCATGGCGAACAGGTAGAGCGTGGCGGCCGGCACGAAGCCGGCCGGCTCGAGCAGCAGGCCGGCGCCGATCAGGCTCAGCACCGCCAGCGCGATGTGGCGGTTGGCGTAGACGATCGGCGCGTCGCGCTGCGGCGCGGGACGCAGGCATGGGGGCAAGAGGGCCAGCGCCGCGATCCCGAGGAGAGTCCCCAGGACCATCGGCAGCATGCCCGGCCCGGGCAGCGCGGGCGTGCCGGCCGGCATCGAGGCCGCCTGCCAGACGGCGAACGCGGCGAGCAGCAGGAGTACCGCCAGCACTCCCAACTCGGCCCGCCGCGTCGTCGTCGTCATCGCCGCGCGCCCGGTGCCGGCGCCTGGTCTATTTCTTCACCAGGCCGAGCGAGGCCATGACCTTGCCCATCGCGGCGTACTCGCCGTCGATCAGCTTGCGGAAGTCGGCCGACGAGCTGCCCTTCGCCTCCTCGCCGCGCGATTCCATGAACTTCTTGAACGCCTCGGTCTGCGCCGCCTGTGCGAAGGCTTTCTGCAGGACCGCGACGCGGTCGGCGGGCAACGTCTTGGGGGCGATGACGCCGCGCCACAGCACGGTCGACTCCTCGGGGATGCCGAGGTCGGTGAGGCTCGCCGCGCCCGGCACCCCGGCATTGCGCTCGGGCGCGCTGACGATCAGGCACTTGGCCGAGTTGTCCTTGACGTAGGGCTGCACCGGCGCGATCGAGCCGCCGTAGATGTTGATATGGTCGCCGAGGAACGCCTTCAAGGTTTCCCCCGCGCCGTTGAAGGGGATCGCGCGCGCCTTCACGCCGAGCTTCATGAAGATGCGCTCGGTCGCGAGATGCAGCGTGCCGCCCAGCCCGTCGTTGCCGTAGGTGTACTTCTCGGGGTTCTTGCGCAGCTCCTCGATGAAGGCCTTGCCGTCGGCAGCGGGGAACGCGGCCTTGACGCACAGCACCGTCGGCGCCCAGGTCGTGAGGGTGACCGCCGCGTAGTCGGCCGGCCCGTAGGGCGCCGGCAGCATGTGCGGCGACATCGTCAGCGGCGCGTTCCACAGGCCGCCGATGGTGTAGCCGTCGGGCTTGGACTGGATGATCGACGTCATGCCGACATAGCCGCCGCCGCCCGCCTTGTTCACGATGACGACCTTCTGCCCCAGGATCGGCTCGACCAGCTCCGCCATCTTGCGGAAGGCGATGTCGGTGCCGCCGCCCGCGGGGGTGGGAATGATCATCTCGATCGGTTTCGCGGGATACTTCTCCTGCGCCGACGCCGCGACGGCGATCGCCGCCACGCCCAGCGCGATTGCCAGCATGTTCAGGCTTCTTTGGACTTGCATCGTTTCCTCCTCCTGTGCTGCGTTATCCGTTCCCGCCGGCGCACGGGGCGCCGCGCTTCGTTGTCGGAACCGGTCGAGCCAGCGACATGTCAGCCGCGCCCCAGCCCATACGGATCGACTCCCACGCGCATGTGTTCCGCCGCGACCTGCCCCTGACGCCGGGCCATCGCCATGCGCCGCGGCACGACGCGCTGCTGCCCGAGCTGCTCGGCATCTGGGACCGGCACGGCATCACGCACGCGGTGCTGACCGCGCCGAGCTTCTACGGCACCGACAACGCGTTCCTCCTCGCGGCCCTGGCGGCGGCGCCGAACCGGCTGCGCGGCACGGTGATCATCGACCCGTCGATCACGCGCGCGCGGCTGGAAGACCTCGCCCGGCAGGGCGTCGTCGGAATCCGGCTCAACATGCTGCGCCGGCCGGACCTTCCCGACCTGCGTTCGGCCGCGTGGCGGCGCGTGCTCGAGGACGCGGCGGCGCTCGACTGGCATCTCGAGATCTACATCGAGGGTCCGCGCCTGCCCGACCTGCTCACGCCGGCGCTCGAAGCCGGCATCAAGGTCGTCGTCGACCATTTCGGCAGCCCCGATCCGCGCCTGGGCCTGGCATGCCCCGGCTTCCGCCTGCTGCTCGACGCCATGGCCAAGGGAAGCACGTGGACCAAGCTGTCGGCGCCCTATCGCCTCGGCGGCGCCGACCCGGTGCCCTACGCCGCGGCGCTGCTTGGCGCCGGCGGGCCGGACCGGCTGGTCTGGGCCAGCGACTGGCCGTGGACGCAGCACGCCGAGGGACTGGACTACGCCAAGACGCTCGGCTGGCTCGACCGCTGGGTGCCGGATCCGGCGCGGCGCGCGCGCATCCTGGGCGCCACGGCGTGGTCCGTTTTCGGCTTCGATCGAAAGCGGCCTTGAGCCGCCGTCCGGCGCGAAAGGAGCGATGCGATGCGCAACACGACCAGGCTGCGGGCGATGCTGAAATCCGGGCAGACCGTGGTCGCGCCCGGCGTGTACGACGGGATCTCCGCGCGCCTGGTCGACCAGGCGAAGTTCCCGGCCGCCTATGCCAGCGGCGGCGCCATCGCGCGCGGCAACGGCATACCCGACCTCGGCCTGCTGTCGCTCGCCGAAATAGCCCAGCGGCTGGAGCAGATCGTCGACGTGGTCGGCATCCCGGTGATCGCCGACGCCGACAACGGGTACGGCAACGCGCTGAACGCCCAGCGCGCCGCCCACGCCTTCGAGCGCGCCGGCGTCGCCTCGTTCCACATCGAGGACCAGACCTATCCGAAGCGCTGCGGGCACTATGCCGACAAGTCGGTGGTATCGGTGGCGGAGATGGTGGGCAAGCTGAAGGCGGTGCGCGACGCGCTGCACGATCCCGATTTCGTGGTGATCGCGCGCACGGACGCGATCGCGGTGGAGGGATTCGACGCCGCGATCGACCGTTGTCACGCCTATGTCGAGGCGGGCGCCGACGTCGCGTTCCTCGATGCGCCGACCAGCGAGGCGCAGATCGCCGAGATCGCGCGCCGGCTGCCGGGCTGGAAGCTGATCAACATGTTCCAGGGCGGCAAGACGCCGCTGCTCCCGGTCGCGCGCCTGCAGGAGCTCGGCTACAGCATCGTCATCATCCCGAGCGACCTGCAGCGCGCCGCCATCCGCGCCATGCAGCGCACGCTCGCCGCGATCGCGCGCGACGGCAGCAGCGCCCGCGTGCTCGACGACCTGGCCGGGTTCGACGAGCGGGAGTCCGTGGTGGCGACGGCCGCGTTCCTGGAGCGCGGCAAGCGCTATGCGGGATGACGGCGCGGCGTGAGTTCGAACGCGCTCCATCACCGCCCCTAGATCCGCACGCCCCGTTTCAGCGACTGCCAGATCTCCTGGCGCAGCTCGACGAAAGGGCGGCTGGTCTTCACCTCCTCGCTGCGCGGCCGCGCGAACGGCACGTCGAGCACGCGCTCGACGCGGGCCGGCCGCGGCGTGAAGACGAGCACGCGGTCGGCGAGGTAGATGGCCTCCTCGATCGAGTGGGTCACGAACAGCACCGTCTTGCGCTCGCGTTGCCAGATCGCCAGCAGCTCGTCCTGCAGCAGGTCGCGGGTCTGCACGTCCAGCGCGCCGAACGGCTCGTCCATCAGCAGCACTTCCGGCTCGATCGCCAGGGCGCGCGCGATCCCCACGCGCTGCTGCATCCCGCCCGAGAGCTGGTGCGGGTAGGCGTGCTCGAAGCCGTCGAGGCCGACCCGCTCGATCCAGCGCCGCGCGCGCTCGCGCCGTTCCTGGCGCGACACGCCCGCCATCTCCAGGCCGAATTCGACGTTGCCGAGCGCGGTGCGCCAGGGAAACAGGTCGAAGCTCTGGAACACCATGCCGCGGCCATGGCCGGGGCCGTCGACGGGCCGACCGTTGATGCGGACCTCGCCGCGATCCGGCGCGATCAGCCCGTCCACGATGCGCAGGAAGGTCGACTTGCCGCAGCCGCTCGGTCCGACGATGGCGACGAACTCGAGATCCGCGACCGCGAACGACACGTCGTCCAGCACCGGAACGACGTCGCCGCGCGAGCGCGGAAAACCCTTGGTCAGGTGGCTGACCTCGAGCTTCGGCTGCGGCACGCCGTCATCCCCCCAGTTCGGAGGCGGCCTGCTGCGCCAGCGACGTCTCGATCACCTGCTCGGGCTTGACCTTGCCCTGGATGGCCTCGGCCTGGCGGTAGACCGGCATCAGGTCGTGCCAGTACTCCATCTTCATCTCGATCTTGTTGGGCCAGGCGCCGATGTTCTTGCTGAGCCCTTCCCACAGCGGCTTGACGCCCTCCGCCGTCGCCTCCTTGGCCTTGGGCAGCGTCACGTGCTTGCGGTAGCTGTCGGCGTACCAGGACAGGTCGGAATTCGCCTTCCTGAACGCGGTCATCTGCGCCTTGATGACGTCGATCACCGCGCGCTCGTTCTCCTTCTTCTTGAGCCAGGCGCCGCTGCAGGCCCAGATCTCGTTGATCCAGGCCTTGTATTCCTTCCACGGCTCCAGCAGCACCGCGTAGTTCCCCTTCTTCTGGATCTCGGCGGCCTGGTCGAAATGCACGGGCACGGCCGCGACCCGGCCGGACAGCAGCGCCTGCATGCGCGCGCCGGAGCCGCCGATCTCGACCAGATTGACCTTCTTGACGTCGACGCCGCGCTTCAGGAGCGGCCCCATAAGCATCACGTGCGTGATGTCGCCCTTGCCGTTGATCGCGACCACGTTCTCGGGCTTCTCCAGGTCCTTGAACTCGCGCACCTTGTCGGCGTTGGCGACGAAGACGAGGCTGGTATGCATGTACCAGAGGCTGACGATCTTGAGGTCGGCGCCCGATTCGACGGCGCTCATCACCGTGATCGAGTCGGTCTCGCCGATGTCGGCCGCGCCGGCGATCAGCGTCTGGGTCACGGTGCGGATCTGGTCCATGCGCTGGCTGGCCGGCGCGTAGCCCATCGTCGGCATGATGTCGAGCAGCGCGGTCGTGCTCGGCACGTGGATTCCCAGCGCGAAGCCCAGCAGGTTGGCCTTGAGCGGCCGCCCGGCCTGGGCCCAGGCGGGCGCAAGCGGCAGCAGGCCCGTCGCCGCCGCCGTTTTCAGAGCATGGCGTCTCGTGAGCAGCATGTCGTTCCTCCCCAAGTCACTTGTGGTCAACTCCGTTGCGCTTTCGCCAGCCCCATGCGTTCGTCGTACCACGGGGCGATTCTCCGTCCGGCAAGGCGCAGCATCTCGTTGACGGCGACGCTGACCAGCATGAGCGTCACCAGCAGCGCCAAGAGCGGCGCGGTCGAGGGCGCATAGCCCGCGCGGTAGATGAGTCCGCCATAGCCGAGGATGATGAACATCTCGGCCACCACCATGGCGCGGATGGCGTGCACGAGGCCGATGCGCATCGCGGCGAGGATGTAGGGATAGAGCGCCGGCAGGAGGATCGACCGGAACGAGCGCAGGACGCCCGCGCCGAACGAGCGGCCGACGTCGATGTAGCGCGGCTCGACGCCGCGCGCGCCGTGGTAGACGGTCAGCATGACGTACCAGACCGAGGCGACGAACACGATCGCCACGCGGAACCAGAACCCCGTGCCGAAGACCACGACGAACAGCGGCACGAGCGCCGCGACCGAGGTGACCACGAACATGCTGAGCCAGGGATGGAACAGCCCATCGCAGACCCGCGAGCGGCCCATCGCGATCCCGGCCGGCAGCCCGACCGCGCATGCGAGCGCGAAGCCGACCACCATCTGCCGCAGCGAGCCGGCGAGCTCGGCGAAGATCTGGCCCTGCCGCGCCAGCAGCATGAACTCGACGAGCGCCACCGACGGCGGCGCGAACAGGTCGGCGCCGGCGACGCGGCCGGCCAGCTCCCACAGCGCCAGGGCCGCGGCGATGCCGACGAGGTTGTATGCCAGCCGGTTCATGACCGCTGCACGTGCCAGGGCAGCAGCCGGGATTCGAGGAACTTGAGCCCCTCCTGCGCCACGAGCCCGAGGAGACACAGCAGCAGCACGAGCGACAGCAGGCCCGCCATGTCGAAGCGTTGCGCCTGGTGCTTCATGAGCGCGCCGAGATTGACCGCGGCGAGGAACAGCTCGGCCGTGATCATCGCGTTGATGCCGCGCACCAGGCCGACGCGGAGCGCGGTGAACACGAAGGGAAGCGAGGCCGGAAGCATGACCCGCGTGACCAGGCGCACGCGCCCGGCGCCGAACGAGCGGCCGACCGCCAGGAGCGACGGCTCGACGTTGCGCGCGCCCGCGGTGACGGTGACCAGGATCTCGAAGAACGCCATCAGGAACACGAGCGCCACCCGCGCCTCGAAGAACAGGCCGAACCAGATGATGAGGAACGGCACCATCGCCACCGGGGGAATCGCGTAGATCGCGCTCACGACCGGATCGAGCATGGCGGCCACCTTGGCGCTCCGCCCGATGGCGAAGCCGAGCGGCAGGGCGACCGCGACCGCCAGCGCGAAGCCGACCGCGAGATGCGCGAGCGAGCCCAGCAGCGCCAGCGGCAGCGTTCCGCTCGCCATGTCCGTCGCGAGCCGCACCAGCACGGCCGAGGGCGGCGCGAACACGGCATTCGACACGCCATGTGCGGCGAACTCCCAGACGAGGAACCCGCCGAGCAGCGACACGGCCATCCGAGGTGCCACTCCCAGCCACCCCCTCATGCCTCCTCCGCCAC
>CAZLBB010000100.1:0-21043 GCA_964557415.1 uncultured Rhodospirillaceae bacterium | reverse complement strand
CGCGGCGCTGGCGGCCGCGGGGCTCGCGCTCGTGCCGGCCGCGGTGCGCGCCGCCGACCTGGTGCGCGAGCCCACCCAGCCGTCGCGCGACGTCGTCGCCGAGTTCCTCGGCCAGGGCGAGGCCGCGTTCCGGCGCGGCGACTACGCCGCGGCGACCGAGGCCTGGCGCGAGGCCGCCCGCATGTGCCGCTCGATCGGGCTCGTTGCCAGCGAAGGCGACGCGCTGGCGCGCAGCGCCGAGGCCAACCTGGCGCTCGGCTTCTCCCAGGTCGCGATCGCGGAGCTCAAGGCGGCCCTGCCGCGCGCCGAGGAAGCCGGCGATCGGCGCCTGGTCGCCGCCGTGTCCGGCGCACTCGGCAACGCCCTGCTGCTCGCGCGCCTGTACCCGCAGGCGGAGCCGCAGATCGAGCGCAGCCTCACGGACGCCCGCGCCCTTGGCGACCGGCGCATCGTCGCGGCCTCGGCCAACAACCGCGGCAACCTGCTGGCCGCCACCGGGAGGCAGAGTCAGGCGCTCGAGTCGTATGGCGAGAGCGCGGCGGCCGCGGCTGCGGCCGGAGACCACCGCCTGCTGATGGTGGCGAAGCGCAACGCCGCGCGCCTGCTGCTGCGCCGGGGCGAGAACGACGCCGCGCTCGCGGCGGCCGGCGAAGCCGCGGACGCCGCGCGGCGCATCCCCGCCTCGCACGGCAAGACGCTCGGCCTGGTGTCGATCGGCAGCCTCCTGACGCGCATCGACGGCAACGCGCGGGCGGCGGGCATGGCCTACGCCGTGCTGCGCGAGGCGGTGGCCGAATCCGAGGCGGCCGGCGACATGCGCGGGCAGTCGCTCGCCTACGGCTATCTCGGGCGCCTGTACGAGCTGCTGCGGCGCAACGACGAGGCGATGCTGCTGACCGAGCGCGCCGTCGACCTGGCGCAGCGCGAGAAGCTGCCGGAGCTGACCTATCGCTGGGACTGGCAGCTCGGCCGCCTGCTGCAGGCGAGCGGCAACGACACGGCGGCGCTCGACGCCTATCTGCGCGCCGTGCGCGAGCTGCAGGAGATCCGGCGCGACATCCCGATCGACTACGAGGAGGGCCGCTCCTCGTTCCGTGAGACGGTCGGCCCGCTGTTCCTCCAGGTCGCGGACCTGCTGATGCGCAAGGCCGCCGGGGGCGAGAGCGCCCAGGCCGTCGCCGACTACCTGGCGCAGGCGCGCGACACGGTCGAGCGCATCAAGCAGGCCGAGATCCAGGACTTCTTCAAGGACCAGTGCGTCGGCCTGACGGTCGGCAAGACCGTCAAGGTCGAAGCCGTGTCGCCGAACACGGCCGTCATCTACCCGATCATCCTGCCCGAGCGTTTGGAAATCCTCGTCAGCCTGGGCGACCGGGATACGTTCGTGACGGTGCCGGTGCAGGAGCGCAGCCTGGCCGAGCAGGCCGCGCTGATGCGCGCGGCGCTGGAGGACATCCGCTCGCCCATCGGGCAGCATCGCGCCCCGGCCCAGCGCCTGTACGAGTGGCTGGTCCGCCCGATCGAATCCGTGCTGGCCGGCGCCGGCGTGCGCACCCTGGTGATCGTGCCCGACGGCCCGCTGCGCACGATCCCCTTGGCCGCCCTCTACGACGGCCGCAAGTACCTGGTGGAGTCGTTTGCCATCGCGACGGCGCCGGGGCTGACCCTGATCGACCCGGCGCCGCTGCCGCGCCAGGGTATGAATGCGCTGGTGGCCGGCGTGAGCGATGCCGTCCAGGGCTTCCCGGCGATTCCCGACGTCGCGGCCGAGGTGCAGACCATCGGCCAGCGCCTGTCGGCCACCACCATGCTGAACCAGGCCTTCCAGGTCGCGAGCTTCGAGCAGCAATTGACGGCGCGGCCATACAAGATCGTCCATATCGCCTCGCACGGCGTGTTCGGCGGAACGGCGGACGAGAGCTACGTGCTGGCCTACGACGCCAAGATCGACATGAACAAGCTTGAGGAGCTGTTCAAGCTGAAGCGCGTCCAGCCCGAGGCGGTCGAGCTGCTGACGCTCAGCGCGTGCAACACCGCCGCCGGCGACGACCGCGCGCCGCTGGGACTGGCCGGCGCCGCCCTCAAGTCGGGCGCGCGCAGCAGCATCGCGACCCTGTGGTCCGTCAGCGATGCCGCCACCGCCGAGCTGATCGCCGACGTCTATGCCCAGCTCCAGGACGCCAAGGTCACCAAGGCCGAGGCGCTGCGCCTGGCGCAGGTGCGCATGCTGAAGGGCGCGAATTTCGCGCATCCCGTCTACTGGGCGCCGTTCCTGCTCATCGGCAACTGGCTCTGAGCGGCACAAGGCCGCGACGCCGGAGAGGAGCGACGGCGATGCATCGGACCCGACCTCTTGCCCGGCACATGCTTCTGCTCGCGGCGCTCTGGCTGGCCTGGCCGGCACCGGCGCCCGCTGCCGCCGCGGAGCCGGAAGCGGCGAGCATCAAGGGCTTCCGTTCGGCGCTGTTCGGCATGAACGAGACAGAGCTGCGCCGCGCGATCGCCAAGGACCTCAAGGTCAAGGCGCAGGACATCAAGGCCGAGACGCACCCGACGGAAAAGACGCGGGTCCTGTCGGTCATGACCAGCGACCTCCTGCCGGATTCCGGTCCGGCGCTGGTAGCCTACCAGCTGGGCTTCCGCTCCAAGACCCTGATGCAGGTCTCGATCGTCTGGGGCCGGCCGATCGATCCGGCGCCGTCGCCGCAGCGCCTGGTCGCCACCGCCAACACGCTGCGCAACTACTTCGCCGCGCAGCAGTTCCGCGCCGAGGGGCGCCTGCTGAACGCGCAGGTCGAGGGCGGCATCATCGCCTTCCGCGGCTTCGACGCCGATGGCCGCATGGTGCTGCTGGCGCTCAGCAGCCAGCCGGGTGACGCGGCCGCGGCCCGCGCGCCCAAGGTCGAGGCGGCGCCGGCGCCCAGCCCGCATTCGGCTCTCGCCTCGCTGTCGCTGCAGCTGACCTATGCCCTGAACCCGGCCAAGCCCGACGTCTTCGTGATCGAGAAGGGACAGTTCTAGGCCTTGGCCGCGATGCCCCGGATGCCCGCGCTGGCGAGCGCCGCCGTCCGGGTTGCCGGCCTGGCCCTGATTTCGGTCGCTGCGGCCCTCTCCTTCGACCTGCCGGTCGTCGCGAACGCCGAGCGGTTCGTCCTCGACGTCCGCACGGCCGCCGGCGCCGTCGCCGATCCCGTCGATCCGCGCCTCGCCATCGTCGAGATCACCGAGCACACGCTGGAGCGCACCGGACGGCGTGCGCCCATCGATCGCCGGTTCCTCGGCCGGCTGCTCGCCCGGCTCGACGCGATCCGGCTGCCGGCGATCGGCGTGGACATCCTGCTCGACCAGCCCAGCGATCGGGACGCCGACCTCTACCTGGAGCACGTGCTCGCGCGCATGCGCACGCCGACGTTCCTGGCGTTCGCCGACTCGCGGCCGGACGGCGGGCGATCCGCCGCCTGGCAAGAGCGATACTTGCGGGACCTGCTGGCGCGGCTGGACAACGCCGCCGTGCAGCCGGCCTCCTTGCGCTTTCCCGTCGACCCCGACGGGGTGGTCCGGCGCCTCCCCGACCCGGCCGACCGGCCGGCGCCGATGAGCGTCCAGCTGGCCGCTTCGGAGCGGCGCGCCGGGCTGCCGCCCAGTGGACGCATGCGGACGGCGGACCCGCAGGTCGGGTTCCCGATCATGGTCGTTCCGGCGGAAGCCGTCGTCGATGCCGCGGGCGCGGGCGGCGCCGTGCTGCTCGAGGCCCTGTCGCGCCGGATCATCCTGGTCGGCGCCAATGTCGCCGACGCCGACCGGCACCGCACCGCGTTCAGCGCCATCGCCGGCGAGACGATGCCCGGCGTGCGGTTGCACGCCCTGGCCACGGCGCAGAGCGCGGACGGCCATCAGGCGGAAGAGGCCGGATTCCTGCCGCGCCTGGCGGTGTCGGCGGCCATGGCGGCGCTCGCGTTCTGGCTCGGCGGCCGCGACCGGCGCCTGTCCGCGGGCGTGGCCCTGCTCGGGATCGGCGTGCTCGTCCTCTGGATCGGCTGCACGCTGCTTCTCTGGTCGAACCGCAACCTGGGCCCGGCGCTGCCGGTCGTCGGGCCGACCCTGGCGGCTTTCGCCGCCTTCGCCGCCGGCATCCAGCGGTCGCGATCGATGCTCGATGCCGAGCGCCGCTTCATCAAGACGGCGCTGGTACACTATGTGCCGCCGGCGGTGATCAGCAAGCTGCAGGCCGACCCGAACGCCCTCGGCATCTTCGGCGACAAGCGCGAGATCACGGCGCTGTTCACCGATATCGCCGACTTCACCCAGCTCGCCGAGCGCCTGGAGCCGTATCTCGTCGCCCGCCTCCTGAACGAATACCTCGAAGGCATGACGCGGATCGTCCATCGCCACCACGGCATGCTGGACAAGTACATGGGCGACGCGGTCGTGGCGCTGTGGGGGGCGCCGCTCGACGATCCCGGCCAGGCCGGCCGCGCCTTCGACTGCGCCGTCGCGCTCGCGAAGTTCGGCGCCGAGTTCGCCGACCGATGCATCGCCCAGGGCATCGCCTTCGGCCGCACCCGCGTCGGCGTGCACAAGGGGCAGGCCGTCGTCGGCAATTTCGGCAGCCAGGAGCGATACCAGTACACCGCGATCGGCGACACGATGAACAGCGCGCAGCGGCTCGAGAGCGCCAACCGCCATTTCGGGACGCAGGTGCTCGTCAGCGCCATGGTCGCCGTCGCCTGTCCCGATCGCCGCGTGCGGCCGGTCGCCGATCTCGTCGTTCTCGGAAGGGGAAGCGCGCTCGCGGTGTTCGAGCCGGCCGAGACGATGGCGGACGACGCGCTGGAGCGCTACCGCGCGGCCTACGGCCTGATGGCGCAGGGCGACGCGCGGTGCGCCCCGCTCCTGGCCGCGCTCGCGCATGAGCGGCCGGCCGACGCCGTGGTCGCCTTCCTTGCCGCGCGGGCGCGACAGGAATACTATTCCACGCGCGTCGATCTGGGCGAGAAATGAACAGGTTCGCGCTTATACTTGCCGCAATACTGGTACTCGGCCGCGTTTTTCCGGCAGCGGCGGACAATTACGTGGTCCTGACCGCGGACGGCGACGTCGGGCCGCGCCTGCTCCAGGGCGGACTGGTCGGCGTCGGCGACAGGATCGACCTGCCGGCCGGCGCGCGCGTCGTCCTCCTTTCGTCCTCCGGCGAAGTCGTCCGGCTGCATGGTCCCGTGTCGCGGCAGCTCGGCCCGCCGCCGAGAAAGACCTGGCTCGAGCAGGTGAAGCTCCTGGCGGCGCTGCTGTCGCGCGAGCGCGCCGACCAGAGCGTCTCGATGGCGGTGCGCGGATGGTCGGGATCGGCGCCGCCCGACCCCTGGGTCCTGGACGTCACCAGCAGCAGCGCGAAATGCACGTTCGCCGACCGCGCGGCCAACCTGTGGATGCCCATCGCGAAGACCGACCGGCGGGTATCGTTCGAGTCGACCACGGCGGGAAAGCGCGCGGCGCTCGACTGGCCGGCGGGCGTCGCCACGCTGCCGTGGCCGCGCGACGTTCCGCTCGCCGACGGCGCGGTCTACCGGGTCGAGCTCGGCCGGTCGCAGGTGCGCGCCTTCAAGCTGTTCGTGGCGCCGCGCCGGCTGCCGCCGGGCGAGGCCGCCCTGCTGTTCGCCGAGCGCGAATGCGTCGACCAGCTCAAGCCGCTGCTGAGCCACATCACGGCGGGGACCGATCCCGGCTGACAGATCGGCGCGGCTCAGGCAGTCAGCGGCTCCGGCAGCCGCGCCAGGCGCGGCACCGGCGAGGCCATGATCACCAGCGCCTGCACGATGAACCCGATCGCGGCCAGCACCAGGCACGATGACGGGCCGTAGGCGGCGCCGGCGATGCCGCCGACGGCCGCGCCGATCGGACGCGCCCCGGCGGTCGCGATGGTCACCAGGCCCGAGACGCGGCCGAGCAGCGCCGACGGCGTCACCGCCTGGCGCAGCGTCGTCTGTCCGATGGTCCACAGGATCGGGCCGAAGCCGAACAGGAAGAAGGCGGCGCCCGGCAGGGCGGCGTTCGGCAGCCACAGCGACGCCGCCATGACGAGCGCCGCCAGCACCGAGACCAGCGGGCCCAGCGCGATCAGCAGGCCGAACGGCACCACGCGCGCGATGCGCGGCGCCAGCACCGCGCCGGCCACCATGCCCGCGCCGTAGAGACCGAGAGTCGCGCCGACGCTGGAGCCGTCGAGGCCGAGCACGTGGACCGCGTAGGGCACGTAGGCCGCCTGCAGCACGAACCAGGAGACGTTCCAGGCCACCGCGGTCAGCAGGATCGGCCGGATCAGGGAATGCTGCCAGGCGAAGCCGGCGCCTTCCCGCAGCTCGTGCAGGATCGGGCGCGGCGCGCTCGCCGGGCGCACGGGCTCGGCGACGGTCGCGAGCAGCAGCGCGGCATAGGCCGAAAGGCCGACCGCCAGGGCGAAGGCGAGCGACGCGCCGGCCCAGGCCACCAGCGCGCCGGCGAGCGCGGGACCGGCGGCGAAGGCGAGGCTGCGCGCCAGCTCGAGCCGGCCGTTGGCGGCCGCCATCGCGGCGCGCGGTACCAGGGCCGGAACCAGGCTCGGCGCGGCGACGGTGAAGACGACGGTACCGGAGGCGGCCAGGAACCCGACCGCCGCCAGCAGCGGAAGCGACAGCAGGGCGAACAGCGCCGCCGCCGGCAGCAGCAGCAGCGCCGCGACGCGCAGCGCCTCGGCCGCCGCCATCAGCCGCGCGCGCGGCCAGCGGTCGGCGAGGACGCCGGCCGGCAGCGCCAGCAGCAGGAACGGCAGACTCTGCATCGCCGCCAGGAAGCCGGTCTCGCCGGCGCCGGCGCCGAGCGCCAGCACCGCCACCATCGGAATCGCCGCCAGCGCGATCTGCTCGGCCGTCTGGGCCGCGAGGTTGGCGCGGGCGAGCCGGGCGAAAGGCGGCGGCAACGACGCGGTCGTGGCGATCATGGCGGCTGCTCCTGTCGGTTCGGGCACGACAGGTAGCGGCGCCGGTCGGCGGCGGCGACCCGGTTCTTGCGCGTTCAGTCCCGGCCGAGCGCCAGCAGCGCCTCGGCGGCGGCGAAGTCGACCGGCGTGTCGATGTCGATCGAGCGCTCGCGCGGCATGACGACGGCGCCGGTGCGGCCGAACAGCAGGCTCTGCCCGCCCTTCCCCGCTCCCTCCATCAGCCCGTCGATCGAGAAGGCGTAGACGCAGCCGTTCAGCTGCCAGGCCGGCGGCAGCGCCTGGCGCGGCTGCCACGGATCGGCGCCGGCGATGAACATCTCCGGCCGGCCGTCGACCAGGCGCCAGGCGCGATGCGGGTTGAGATCGGCCTCCTTGAACGTGGCGACGCTGTCGAGGCCGCGCGCTTGCAGCATCTCCAGGCACGAAGCCACGTCCTCGGGCCGGCGCAGCGGCGCGGTCGGCTCCAGCAGCACCATGACCGTAGCCGCCTCGCCTTCCGCGCGCAGGCGACGGATCAGGTCGCGCAGCGCATCGGTCACCTGGGCGGCGTCGGTCGCGAGCGCCGCCGGCCGGTCGTAGACCTCGGCGCCGCAGCGCCGCGCCACCTCGGCGATCTCCTCCCCGTCGGTCGACACGATCGTGCGGTCGATCGCCTGCACGGCGCGTGCCGTCTCGATCGACCATTGGATCAGCGGCTTGCCGCCGAGCGGCTTGACGTTCTTGCGCGGCACCGATTTCGACCCGGCGCGCGCCGGGACGACGGCGACGACCCGCTTCGCCGCGATCACGACTGCTCGCGCGTGAACTCGCGCGCGTACTCGTCGTTGGCGCGGATGAAGTCGTCGAGCCGCCCGATGTCGAGCCAGTACTCGCGCAAGGGGAACACGATCGCCTCCTGGCGCTGGGCCAGCAGCGCGTCGAACAGGCGCGGCATGTCGTAGGCGCGGCCCTTGGGGATCAGGTCGATCGCCGCCGGCTCCAGCGCGTAGATGCCGGCGTTGACCAGGAAGCGCTCCTCCGGCTTCTCGCGGATGTCGACGATGCGGTGCTGGTCGACCGTGACCACGCCGAACGGCACCTGGAACAGGAACTCGCGCACGCACATGGTCGCCATGGCACGGTTGCGGCCGTGGAAGTCCAGCAGCGCGCGGAAGTCGGTCTTGGTCAGGATGTCGCCGTTCATCACCACCACCGGCCGGGTCGGCCGGTCCGGCAGCAGGGTCAGCGCGCCGGCGGTGCCGAGCGGCTCGTCCTCGGCCAGGTAGTCGATCTGCACGTGGAAGCGCGAGCCGTCGCCGAAATGCGTCCGGATCGACTCGGCCATGTAGTTGACGGCGAAGAAGAAGCGGCGGAAGCCCTGCTCCACCAAGTTGTCGAGCATGATCTCGAGGATCGGCTTCGAGCCGATCTCGAGCATCGGCTTGGGCACCGCGTGGGTCAACGGCTTCAGGCGCACGCCGCGCCCGCCCGCCAGGATCACCACCCAGTTGTCGCGCTCCTCGATCTGCAGCAGCTCGAGCAGCGTCTCCAGGCCCACCAGGCGCCCGGACTGGTCGACCAGAGGGATCTGGCGGTACTGCTCGCGCCGCATCAGCGCCAAGAGGCGCTGGCGGTCCTCACCCTGGCGCGCCACCACCGGCTTCGGGTTCATCACCTTGTCGACGGTCTGGTCGAGCCCGACGCCGCGCAAGAGGCCGCGGCGGAAGTCGCCGTCCGTCACCACGCCCAGCAGCCGCCGGTCGGCGTCGACCACCAGCGCGATCTTGCCCTCGGACCGGTTGATGGTCTCCAGCGCCTGCGCCACGGTGGCGCCGGGCGCGATCAGGTAGTCGTCCAGCTTGGCCATGGGGTCCGCTGTCCGTGATTCCTCCGCTGCTTAGGAGTGCCGGGCGGCGGTGTCAACAAGCGGGCGGACATTCAGGACGGCGCGATCAGCGCCAGCTTCGGGAAATTCGCGCGATACCGGCCCGGGTCGCGGGTCAGCAGGCGGTAGCCGGCGACGCTTGCGTGCGCGCCGATGAAGAAGTCCGGCAGGGGCGCCGGCCGGTGTCCGCCGCGCCGCCGATAGGCGGCGAACACCTTGCCGGCCAGGAACGCCGCCTCGAAGGGGATCGGCTCGCGGGCGAGGTCCTCGCGCGGCAGCGCCTCCTCCAGCGCCTCGATGCGCGCGAAGCGCACCGACACCTCGGCGTAGACGACGGGATTGATCACCAGGCGCGCCGTGTCGGCCGCCTCTTCCAGCGCCCCGGACGACCACGCCGCCCAGCGCGCGTCGTTGGTGAAGATGTCGAGCAGGACGTTACTGTCGACGAGGATGGCGGTCATGCGTCGCGGGTGAGCGCCATGATCTCGTCGGTGCTCATGGCGACGTCGCCGCGCCCGCGCAGGCGCGCCACCAGCCGCGCCCCACGGCTCTCGCCCTTGCGCGGCGCGACGCGCCGGATGCGGACCGTCTTGCCGTCGTAGTCGAATTCGACCTCGGTATGCGGCAGCAATCCGGCGCGTTCCCGGATCTCGGCCGGGATCGTGACCTGCCCCTTGGAGGTGATGCGCATGCGTGTCTCCTACTCTTACCGGTAAGAGTATTACACAGCGCGCGCCGGATCAAGCGCGGCTCGCGGCACTACCCGTGTAGCGGTTGCCATGACCCCCCGGCCGCGCTATGACGGCGGCCGCGCCGGCTCGATCGTCCCGGGGAACCGGGCCAGTGGCGCCTCCCAACAGCCTGACGGATTTCGCCTTTTGTCCACGCACGAACGGATCGCTCGCGAGGAAACCGTCGCCGGCAGCTCCGACCGCTCCTTCGGGCTGGTCTTCGCCGGGTTCTTCACGCTCCTGCTGCTGCTGAAGCTGTGGAGCGGCTGGTCCGACTCCGGCTGGGTCTATCTGGGCCTGGCGCTCGCCTTCGGCGGCGTGGCGCTGACCGTCCCGTCCGTCCTGGCGCCCTTGAACCGGCTCTGGCTCAAGTTCGGCCTGCTGCTGCACCGGATCATCTCGCCGCTGGTCATGGGCATGCTGTTCTACACGGTGGTCACGCCGATCGGCCTGTTGATGCGGGCGCTGGGCAAGGACCTGCTGCGCCTCAGGCGCGACCCGGCGGCGCCGTCCTACTGGATCGAGCGCGAGCCGCCCGGGCCGGCGCCCGACACGATGAAGCACCAGTTCTGATTTCCCCCTGACGAGGTCGCGATGTCCTTCATTGCCGAGCTGTGGCAGTTCATGCGGGTGCGCAAGAAGTTCTGGCTGCTGCCGATCATCATCATGATGGCCGTGTTCGGCGGGCTCGTGGTGCTGACAAAGGGCAGCGCGGTGGCGCCGTTCATCTACACGATCTTCTGAGCGCCGGATGCGCATCCTCGGCATCTCGGCCTACTACCACGACAGCGCTGCGGCGCTGGTCGAGGACGGGCGCATCGTCGCCGCGGCGCAGGAAGAGCGCTTCACGCGCAAGAAGCACGACGCCAACTTCCCGGCCAACGCCGTCGCCTGCTGCCTGAAGGAGGCCGGCTGCGGCCTCGACCAGGTCGACTTCGTCGCCTTCTATGACAAGCCGTTCCTCAAGTTCGAGCGCCTGCTCGAGACCTATCTCGCCTTCGCGCCGCGCGGCTTCGCCAGCTTCTCCAAGGCGATCCCGGTCTGGCTGCGCGAGAAGCTGTTCCAGAAGGCGCTTCTGCGCGACGAGCTGCGCAAGGCCTGGCCCGACTTCGACTGGGAGTCGAAGCTGCTCTTCGCCGAGCACCACCAGTCGCACGCCGCCTCGGCCTTCTTCCCCTCGCCGTTCGAGGAAGCGGTGGTGCTGACCATGGACGGCGTCGGCGAATGGGCCACCACATCGGTCGGCTGGGGCCAGGGCAACACGCTGGCGATGCGGCGCGAGATCCACTTCCCGCACTCGATCGGCCTGCTCTACTCGGCCTTCACCTACTACACCGGGTTCAAGGTCAACTCGGGCGAATACAAGGTGATGGGCCTCGCGCCCTACGGCGATCCGCGCTTCAAGCAGGCGATCATGGACAACCTGATCGACGTGAAGCCGGACGGCACGTTCCGCCTCAACCTCGACTATTTCGACTACTGCACCGGGCTGCGCATGACGAACGACAAGTTCGACGCGCTGTTCGGCGGCCCGGCGCGCAAGCCCGAGCAGTGGCTGACGCAGCGCGAGATGGACCTGGCGGCGTCGATCCAGGCGGTGACCGAGGAGATCGTGCTGCGGCTGACGCGCGGGCTCGCCAAGGAGACGGGGGCTAAGAACCTGTGCCTCGCCGGCGGCGTGGCGCTCAACTGCGTGGCCAACGGCAAGGTCCTGCGCGACGGCAGGTTCGAGCGCATCTGGGTGCAGCCGGCCGCGGGCGACGCCGGCGGCGCGCTGGGCGCGGCGCTGGCCGCCTACCACCTCTACCGCGGCCAGCCGCGCCTTCCGGCCAACTCGATCGACGGCATGCAGGGCAGCTATCTCGGCCCCGCCTTCGCGCAAGCCGAGATCGAGACGCGGCTCAGGGGCGCCGGCGCGCGCTTCAAGGTCGCGGGCGACGGCGAGACGATCGAGGAGGCCGCGCAGGCGCTGGCCGAGGGCAAGGCCGTCGGCTGGTTCCAGGGCCGCATGGAGTTCGGTCCGCGCGCGCTCGGCGGCCGCTCGATCCTCGGCGACGCGCGCTCGCCCAGCATGCAGAAGATGCTGAACCTCAAGGTCAAGTACCGCGAGAGCTTCCGCCCCTTCGCGCCCTCGGTGCTGCGCGAGGACGTGGCCGACTGGTTCGAGCTCGACGGCGACAGCCCGTACATGCTGCTGGTCGCCGACGTGGTGAAGCGACGCCGGCGCGAGATGACCGCGGACGAGCA
Source organism: uncultured Rhodospirillaceae bacterium (assembly GCA_964557415.1). Lineage (GTDB taxonomy): Bacteria > Pseudomonadota > Alphaproteobacteria > JAEULC01 > JAEULC01 > JAEULC01. The sequence goes on along the minus strand of CAZLBB010000100.1, from coordinate 9,228 downwards.
GAAGCTGTTCGGCATCGACAAGCTGAACGTGCCGCGCAGCGAGATACCGGCGGTCACCCATGTCGACTACTCGGCGCGCATCCAGACCGTGCACCGCGAGACCAACCCGCGCTACCACGCGCTGATCAGCGCCTTCAAGCAGCGCACCGGCTGCCCGGTGATCGTCAACACCAGCTTCAACGTGCGCGGCGAGCCGATCGTCTGCACGCCCGAGGACGCGTTCCGCTGCTTCATGGGCAGCGAGATCGAGACGCTGGTGGTCGGCAACTGCATCCTCGACAAGGAGCAGCAGGACCCAGCGCTCAAGCAGGACTACAAGGACAAGTTCGAGCTGGATTGACTTTCCGGCCTCCTCCCCTTGCGGGTCAGGGGAAGTGGTCCTTCGTGCGGAAGCGCGACGACGAGTTCGCAGGCACCGATGCCGCCCGGCGCCGTCGGCCGCTCGCCTTGGAAACGCGGGAGCGGCCTTGTTCCCTGGTCGCCCCCGCAAGAAAGACGAGACAGCGACGCCAGGGTTGGCGGCGAAGGAGCAAAGACGATGGAGCCATTTCGTCAGACCGGCGGCTGTCACTGCCGTGCTCTGCGTTACACGATCAGCGAGCCGCCGCTGCGCACCTACCTCTGCCATTGCACGGATTGCCAGAACTTGTCCGGGTCGGCATTCGGCATCGGCGTTGTCGTGCGCGCGGCTTCCTTCACGCTCAGCGGCATGCCGCGCCTCGTCCAGCGAAAATTGGGAAGCGGCAAGATCGGCAACCGCTGGACATGTCCCGAATGCGGCGTCTGGATTTGCGGCGATGCCAGGGTCCATCCAGCTACGGGAGTCGATCAACGAATCGTGCGCGGCGGCACGTTCGACGATACCAGGTGGCTCAAGCCGACGACGCATCTCTGGACACGCAGCGCGCAGCCATGGTTCGTCTTCCCCGAAGGCGCGACGACCTACGAGATGAACGCGCCGACCGCGTAGCCGCGGTCGGCCGGAGGACAGGCCTGCCCCGCTTGAACGCCCCCGGCCATGCGCCGATAATTCCACCTCCAACCAGGAGCGCGCGCCATGACCCCTTTGCGCATCGCCGCGACCGCGGCCATGATCCTCGCCGCCGTCCCCGCCCTGGCGCAGGACGCTTCGCTCGGCCAGGCGGCGGTCGGCGCGGAAGCGGGCGCCTATCTCGGCGGCTCGTTCAGCAACCTGCCCTTCTACAACGACGGCCAGGCGGCCATGGTCGGCGGCCTCGCCGGCTCGGTGCTGGGTACGCTGGCGGTTTCACCGGTCGGCGGCGTGGCGCAGAACCCACTGAGGGTGCCCGAGCCGGCCAAGCCGCCGATCGCCTTGCGCGTGGAATGCCGCAGCGTGACGAACACCTTCACCGTCGACGGCAAGCCGCAGGAAACGAAGGGGATGGCGTGCAAGCAGCCCGACGGCTCGTGGAAGCTCGCGCCCGAAGGCGACGTCCTTCCGCTGCAGATGGCGCGTTAGGCGCGGCGACCGCCCGCGGCGCAGAGCAGTCCGCGCAACAGCTTGACGCCCTCGTCGAGGCGCGCATAGCACAGCTCGAGGCAATCCCGCCCTTCGATCCAGCGTACCAGGCGCTCGACCATCGGCGCGTCCAACGCGTCGCCGGCCGTACCGAGTCCGCGCACCAGCCGCCCCAGCGCTTCGGGCTTCGGCAGCGGCACCAGCGACGCGGTCGGCACGGACGTGCGACGGGGAAAGACGATCGCGCGCACCCTCCGGCTGCGCGCATCGGCGCCGGCGCCGCGCCGCAGCGCTCCACCGGCGGCATTGCCCCGGACACCGGGCGGCGGCATCGGCTTCACCGCCAACGACCGGCGCTCCAGCACGATGCGGTCCTCACCCAGCAACCGGAAGCCATCGGCCGCCAACGCCGCCGCCAGCGCGTGCGCGGTCCCCGCGATGGCACCGGCGATCAGCAGGCAGCCGCGACCGCGGCCGACTGCGGCGGCGCGAAGCGCGAGCTCCCGCGGCCGACGCGAGGGCGCCGGGTTCTCGCGCCCGGCCGCGGGCACGGCCATGGGGCTCGACCGGTGGCGCGAGGCGAGCACGTCCCGCACCCGGGCCTCGGCCGTCGCCGGCGGGAAGCCGAAGGTGACACACAGTGTCCGCACGATCGTCGGCCCGGGGACCGCCTGCTCCAGGCACGACCAGATATAGGCGGCGGTGGCGTTCAGCTCGTAGACGCGCTGCGCCACGGCGTCGAACAGGACGGCGGCGTCGTCGAGGTCGTGCAGCGAGAACCGGCGCGCGGCAGGATCGCAAGGAGGCGGGTGGATTCCGGTCATGCGAGCGGCCCTGCGGCAGGATCGCGACCGAGCCCTCTACCTGCGGCTCGCGCGTGAGACGCTAGCCGATCGCGGCCGCTTCGGGCCGTGAGCAATCTGTGACCGCGTCGCGCCGCACGGTTGCGGCGGCGCGGTTTGACCTTTCGCCTCGGGGCCGTTAACCATCGACGTCGATGACCCACGATGCCGCCGACCCGCGCAAGCGCCGGCCCGAAACCCTGGCGGCTCAGGCCCTGGGATGGATCGATCGCGCCAGCGGCTCGGTCGCGCCGCCCATCTATCCGTCCACGACCTATGCCCGCGGCGAGGACTACCAGCTCCTGGCCGGGCGCACCTACGCGCGCGACCAGTCGGCCGCCTTCGCCCAGCCCGAGGCGCTGCTGGCGGCGCTGGAAGGCGGCGCGGCCGCGGCGCTGTTCGGCTCGGGCATGGCGGCGGCGACCGCCGTGTTCCAGGCGCTGAAGCCGGGCGACCACGTCGTCGTGCAGGAGAACCTCTATTTCAACGTGCCGGTGTGGCTCAGGCAATGGGCCGAACCCTGGGGCCTCGCGGTCAGCTTCGTGCCGACCGGCGACGTGAAGGCGATCGAGGCCGCCATGCGACCGGGCACGACCCGGCTGGTCTGGATCGAGACGCCCGCCAACCCGACCTGGGCGGTGACCGACATCGAAGCGGTCGCGCGCGTCGCGCACGCCGCCGGCGCGCTGCTGGGCGTCGACAGCACCGCCGCCTCGCCCGTGCTGACGCGGCCGCTCGAACTCGGCGCCGACATCGTCATGCATTCGGCGACCAAGTTCCTCAACGGGCACAGCGACGTGCTCGCCGGCGCGCTGGTGACGGCGCGCGACGACGCGTTCTGGGCCCGCATCAAGACGGTGCGGGCGCTGGGCGGCGCCGTGCTCGGCGCGATGGAGGCGTGGCTGCTGCTGCGCGGCATGCGCACGATGCATCTGCGCGTGCGCCGCCAGTCGGAGAGCGCTCTCGCCGTGGCGCGGCATTTCCGCGACCACCCGAAGCTGCTCCGCGTCTGCTACCCCGGCCTGGAGGACGACCCCGGCCATGGCGTCGCCCGGCGCCAGATGCAGGGGGGATTCGGCGGCATGCTGTCGCTGCGCTTCAAGGGCGGCGCCCCGGCCGTGCTCGCCTTCGTGGCGCGGCTCGAGGTGTTCGTGCGCGCCACCTCGCTCGGCGGCGTCGAGAGCCTGGTCGAGCACCGCGGCACCGCCGAGGGCCCGGACAGCCCGGTGCCGAAGGACCTGCTGCGCGTCTCCATCGGCATCGAGCATGTCGACGACCTGATCGCCGATCTGGAACAGGCCTCCGCCGCGGTCTGACGCGGCCGGCCGCAAGGAAGGGGACTGCGATGATCGATCTCTACACCTGGGGCACGCCGAACGGGCGCAAGGTCTCCATCATGCTCGAGGAGCTGGGCCTGCCCTACCGCGTGTTCCCGATCGACATCGGCAAGAACGAGCAGTTTTCCTCCGATTTCGTCAGGATCAACCCGAACAGCAAGATCCCGGCGATCGTCGACCACGAGGGGCCGGGCAACCAGCCCTTCGCGCTGTTCGAATCGGGCGCGATCCTGATCTACCTGGCGGACAAGACCGACCTGTTCCTGCCCAAGGGGAAGACGGTCTACTACCAGACGCTGCAATGGCTGATGTTCCAGATGGGCGGCGTCGGCCCGATGTTCGGCCAGGCGCATCATTTCCGCCGCTTCGCGCCGGAGAAGATCCCCTACGCCATCGAGCGCTACACCAAGGAGTCGCGGCGCCTCTACGGCGTCATGGACAAGCAGCTCGCGAACCACGAGTTCCTCGCTGGGCCCTACACGATCGCCGACATCGCCACCTTTCCCTGGGCGGCGCGGCACGAGTGGCACGGCGTCGACCTCAACGAGGTGCCGAACGTGAAGCGCTGGTACGACACCATCGCGCAGCGCCCGGCGGTGAAGAAGGGCATGGCGGTGCCCTGACGGGCGCCCGGCGCGGGAGGACCGGCATGGCCGACGACGACCGCGTCGCCCCGTTCGACCTGGTCGTCTTCGGCGGCGCGGGCGACCTGGCCATGCGCAAACTGCTGCCGGCGCTGTACGAGCGCGAGCGCGACCAGCGCCTGCCGGAGGACGGGCACATCCTCGCGGTCGCGCGCTCGCCCATGTCGGACGAGGAATACCGCGCCCGCGCGCAGCGGGCGCTCGAGACCCACGTGCCGCGCGAGACGCTCGAGCCGGCGCTGGTGGCGCGCTTCATCAAACGCCTCGGCTACGTCGCCTGCGACGCCGCGAGCCCGCAGGACCTCGCCCGGCTCACGCCGAGGCTGCCGGACCGCGGCCACGTGCGCGCGTTCTATCTGGCGACCGCGCCCCACCTGTTCGGGCCGATCTGCCAGGCGCTCGGCGCTGCGGGCCTGGCCGTGCCCGGATCGCGCGTGGTGCTGGAGAAGCCGATCGGGCACGACCTCGCCTCCTCGCGCGCGGTCAACGACCAGGTCGGCGCCGTCTTCGCCGAGGACCGCGTCTTCCGCATCGACCACTATCTCGGCAAGGAGACGGTGCAGAACCTCATGGCGCTGCGCTTCGCCAACCGCCTGTTCGAGCGGCTGTGGGACGCGGGTGAGATCGACCACGTGCAGATCACCGTCGCCGAGACGCTGGGCGTCGAGGGGCGCGGCGACTACTACGACCGCACCGGCGCCTTGCGCGACATGGTGCAGAACCACCTGATGCAGCTCTTGTGCCTGGTCGCCATGGAGCCGCCGGCGCGCCTCGACGCCGACGCGGTGCGCGACGAGAAGGTGAAAGTCTTGAAGTCGCTCAAGCCCCTCGCCGGCAGCGAGGCGGCGCAGGCGACCGTGCGCGGCCAGTACATGGCGGGCGCGATCGAGGGCCAGGCCGTGCCGGCCTACGCGCAGGAGATCGGACGCAACGCGCGGACGCTGACCGAGACCTTCGTGGCGCTGCGCCTCCATGTCGAGAACTGGCGCTGGGCCGGCGTGCCGTTCTACCTGCGCACCGGCAAGCGCCTGGCGGAGCGGCGCTCGGAGATCGTGGTGCAGTTCCGCGCCGTGCCGCACCTGATCTTCCCGCCTGGCGCGGGCGAGCTGGTGGACAACCGCCTGGTGATCCGCCTGCAGCCGGACGAGGGCATCCACCTGGTGCTGACCACCAAGACGCCGACGCCGGGCCCGCTCCGGCTGCAGCGCGCCGCGCTCAACCTCAGCTTCGCCGAGACCGTGCACGGGCGCATGCCCGACGCCTACGAGCGCCTGGTGACCGACGTGCTGCGCGGCAACCAGACGCTGTTCATGCGGCGCGACGAGGTCGACTGGGCCTGGCGCTTCATCGAGCCGATCCACGACGCCTGGGACGCCGCCGGCGACGCGCCCAAGCACTACCCAGCCGGCAGCTGGGGCCCGGCCGCCTCGACCGCGCTGATCGCGCGCGACGGGCGGGCCTGGCGCGAGGAACTGGTGTAGCGGGCGAGCCGTCGGCGCATTGCACCGGACGCGCGGCGTCTGCTACCGTCGCCGTCGCGGGGGCACGGCAGACTCCCCGCTATCGCAAGACGCCGCTTCCCCCGACAAGGCAAGCGTCCAAGCTCTGCTACTGGCCAGCGGCACACACGATGCCGCAGGAGTAGCGTGAGACATGACGACAACCTGGCATCCGACCGCCCACCTCTTCGCCGCGCGGGCCTTGCGCGACTTCGCCGACGGCTTCGTCGCGGTGCTGCTGCCGGCCTATCTGACCCTGCTCGGCTGCACGGCGTTCCAGGTCGGCGTGCTGGCGACGGCGGCGCTGCTTGGCTCGTCGCTGCTGACGCTCGCCACCGGCGTCCTCGGCGCGCGCTACGATCACCGCCAGCTGCTGCTCGGCGCCGCCGGGCTGATGGTCGCGACCGGCGTCGCCTTCGCCGTCGTCAACGACTACGCGGTCCTGCTGGTCGTGGCCTTCGCCGGCACGGTCAACCCGTCCGGCGGCAGCGTCAGCGTGTTCGTGCCGCTCGAGCACTCGGCGCTGACGCAGGCGACGGCGGACAGCGACCGCACCAGGATGTTCGCGCGCTACAGCCTGGCCGGCGCGCTCGCCGGCGCGCTCGGCGCGCTTGCGGCCGCGGCGCCGGATCTCATGGCGCCGCTCGGCCTCGGCCCGCTCGGCGGCATCAAGGCGATGTTCGTGCTCTACGCCCTGCTCGGCCTCGCCGGCGGGCTCTTCTACGCCCGCATCCCGCGTGCGCCCGTCGCCGCCAGCGGGCCGGCCAAGGCCGCGCTGGGTCCGTCGCGCCGCATCGTCTACAAGCTCGCGGCGCTGTTCTGCATCGATTCCTTCGGCGGCGGCTTCGTCGTGCAGTCGCTGCTGGCGCTCTGGCTGTTCGAGCGGTTCGACCTGTCGCTGGCCGCGGCGAGCGTGTTCTTCTTCTGGTCGGGCGTGCTGTCGGCCTTCTCCTTCCCCGTGGCCGCCTGGCTGTCGCGCCATATCGGCCTCGTCAACACGATGGTCTACACGCACATCCCGTCGAGCGTCTGCCTGATCATCGCCGCCTTCGCGCCGTCCCTGTCGCTGGCGCTGGCGCTGCTGCTGATCCGCGCCGCGCTGTCGCAGATGGACGTGCCGACGCGCTCGTCCTACGTGATGGCCGTGGTGACCGCGCCCGAGCGCGCGGCCGCCGCCAGCTTCACCTCGGTGCCGCGCAGCCTCGCCTCGGCCATCAGCCCGACCTTCGCCGGGGCGCTCATGGCCGCGTCGTTCCGCGCCTGGCCGCTGGTGATCTGCGGCGTGCTGAAGATCGCCTACGACCTGCTGCTGCTGATGCAGTTCCGTCACGTGAAGCCGCCGGAGGAGCGCTGAGACGGGGCGGGCGAATCTATCGGTCCGCCGGGTCCCGGCCTCGCCCGCAGCCAAGCCTCGATGGATCAAGGCAAAAGGCGGCTCGGTTTCCCATAACCCCTTGTCCGGGTTACTTTTGCGGCAGGACGCAAGAGGAGCTCCACGCCGATGGCCGAGGGCCGCATTCTGGTGACCGGCGCCGACGGGTTCATCGGTTCGCACCTGGTCGAGGCGCTGGCCGCCCAAGGCCGCCCGGTGCGCGCGTTCGTCCTCTACAATTCCTTCGACTCGCGCGGCTGGCTCGACCATGTCGCGCCCGGGACGCTCGCCAGGATCGAGAGCGTCGCCGGCGACCTGCGCGACGGGCCGGCGGTCGCCCGCGCGATGGAGGGCTGCACGCAGGTGCTGCACCTGGGCGCGCTGATCGGCATCCCCTATTCCTACGTCGCCCCGGAGTCCTACATCGACGTGAACGTCAAGGGCACGCTGCACGTGGTCGAGGCGGCGCGCCGGCACGGCGTCGAGAAGGTCGTGGTCACCTCGACCTCGGAGGTCTACGGCAGCGCGCAGCGCGTGCCGATCGACGAGGAACACCCGCTGGTCGGCCAGTCGCCCTATGCCGCCAGCAAGATCGGCGCCGACCAGATCGCGCTCAGCTATTGGCGCAGCTTCGGCGTGCCGGTCGCCGTCGTGCGCCCGTTCAACACCTTCGGGCCGCGCCAGTCCGCCCGGGCCGTCATCCCGACCATCATCACGCAGCTCGCCGCGGGCGCCGAGCGGCTGAAGCTGGGCGCGCTCAAGCCGACGCGCGACCTGAGCTACGTCGCCGACACGGTGTCGGGCATGATCGCGACGCTCGATTGCGCGCGCGCCGTGGGCGAGACCATCAACCTCGGCAGCGGCCACGAGATCGCGATCGGCGACCTGGCGCAATTGATCGCGCGGCTGATGGACCGCAAGGCGACGGTCGAAAGCGAAGCCGAGCGCCTCAGGCCCGCCGGCAGCGAGGTCGAGCGCCTGCTGGCCGACAACCGCAAGGCCAAGCGCGTGATGAACTGGTCGCCGGCCTATGGCGGCGAGGACGGGCTGGTGCGCGGCCTGGAGGCGACCATCGCCTGGTTCCGCGATCCCGCCAACCTGGCGCGCTACCGCGCCGGCCAGTACACCGTATGAAGCGCGGGGCATGAGCGCGCGCTTCGCGCTGACGCAGGACCTGGTGCTGATCGGCGCCGGCGGGCACGGCCGCGTGCTGATGGCGGCGATCGACCTGCTGGGCGGCTGGATCGTCGGCGTCAGCGACACGAAGCTGCCGGCCGGGGTGTCGGCGCCCGGCGGCCAGCCGTCGCTGCGGGACGACGAGATCCCCGAGCGCTGCCCGCCCGACAAGGTCCTGCTGGTCAACGGCGTCGGGTCGACGGGCACGCCGCAGGCGCGACACGAGGTGTTCGCGCGCTGGCGCGCGCGCGGCTACCGTTTCGCCGTCGTCGTGCACCCGGCCGCAATCGTTGCCGCCAGCGCCGCGCTCGGCGAAGGCGTGCAGGTCATGGCCGGCGCCGTGGTGCAGAACGACGCGCGCATCGGCGCCAACAGCCTGGTCAACACGAGCGCCGGCGTCGATCACGACTGCGTCCTGGGCGAGACGGTGCATCTGGCGCCCGGCGTCACGCTGTCCGGCGGCGTCACGATCGGCGACCGCACCCATGTCGGCACCGGCGCCAGCGTCATCCAGGGCGTGCGCATCGGCAGCGACGTGGTGATCGGTGCCGGCGCCGTCGTCGTCGGCGACGTCGCCGACGGGTCGCGCATCGCGCCCGGCGCGGTCGCCGGAGAGCGAGGCGCCGGCGACCGAAAGGAACCCCCGCGATGAGCTATGCCGTTCCCGCGCGCTCGCCGCGCCTGGCAGCGCTGCTGTCGCTCGAGGGCCGCGCCGCGCTGCTCATCGGCGGCGCCGGGCTCCTGGGCAGCGAGATCAGCTTCGCGCTCGCGGAGCTCGGCGCCGCCGTCGTGCTGGCCGGCCGCGACGGCGAGAAATGCCGGCGCCGCGCGGCGGAGATCGAAGCCGCCGTGCCGGGCGCGCGCGCCCATGCGCTGGC
>CAZLBB010000099.1:11237-21328 GCA_964557415.1 uncultured Rhodospirillaceae bacterium | reverse complement strand
TCCTGAGCGAGACGCCCGAGATCTACGGCGCCGAGCACCTGTTGACGCGCCGCGCCGCCAGCAAGGAGGTCGCCGACCGGCTGGTCGAGCGCATCAAGTGGTGGGAGGAATACTGCCGGCGCAACGACGGCGAGATGAACAACAACCCGTCGCCCGGCAACAAGGCGGGCGGGCTCACCACCATCCTCGAGAAGTCGCTCGGCGCCGCCGCCAAGGGCGGCACCACCAACCTGACCGCGGTCTACAAATACGCCGAGCCGGTCAGGGAGAAGGGCTTCGTGTTCATGGACACGCCCGGCTACGACCCGTGCTCGGCCACGGGCCAGGTCGCCGGCGGCGGCAACGTCGTCTGCTTCACCACCGGGCGCGGCTCGGTGTTCGGCTGCAAGCCGGCGCCGTCGATCAAGCTCGCCACCAACACGCCGATGTTCACGCGCATGGAAGAGGACATGGACATCAACTGCGGCGACATCGTCGACGGCGGCGTGTCGATCGCCGAGAAGGGCGAGGAGATCTTCAAGCTGATCCTCGAGGTCGCCTCGGGCCGCAAGTCGAAGAGCGAGGAGCTCGGCTTCGGCGACAACGAGTTCGTGCCGTGGCAGATCGGCGCGACGATGTGAGGACGATGCGGAGCCTGGCCATGAAGACCGCCTGGTTCCTGGTGCTGCCGCTGCTGGCCGCCGTCGGCGCGGGCACGGCGGGCGCCGAGGAGCCGATGATCCATCACCGGCATCCCGAGCGCTACCAGGCGCTGCCGCCGCTGCCGCAGCCGGCGGTGCCGCAGCCGCCCAAGGCCGTGGCGAAGCCCGGCTCGCCGGACGTGCTGGAGGACGAGAACGAGGAGCGCCGCTCGGGCTTGCGCCCGCTCCAGCAGAAGCCGCTGCCGCCCGGCGCCAAGCCCGAGATGGTCGGCAAGGAGAAGCTCTGGACCACGCGCGACCCGCCCAACCAGCGCGGCCCCTTCGCCTTCCTCGGCAACCGCATCGGCGATCCGCTCGAGAACGTGTTCCCCGATCCGGAGGAGAAGGACGCGTTTGGCATGGCGCTGTGCCGCGAGACGGCGGGCCTGCCCGGCTTCCTCGACTGCGCCGACGACAGCATCTCGAGCCTGGCCAACGGCGTGCGCGCGCTGCGCTATCGCGGGGTCGAGGTCAGCTACCTCAACTACCGCTATCTCGACAAGAAGCTGGTCGGCTTCCAGATGGGCTTCCCGAGCGAGAACTTCGCCAAGCTGGCGGACGCGCTGGAGCGGCAGTACGGCGCGCCGCACACGCAGGAGGACTCGCTGTGGAAGATCCGGCCGGGCTTCGAGCTCAAGGTCAGGACCGTCGCCTGGAACACGCCGCACGGGGCGATGACGATGAAGTCGCGCGCCGAGGCGACCGAGGCCGGCATGCTGTCGCTGTTCGAACCGAAGGCCGAGGAGCAATACAACGCGCTGCGCTACAAGCTCATCGTCTCGCGCGGCTTCAACGTGCCGAAGGGCGCGGCGAAGCCGGGCGGCGAGGGCGCCGGCGACAAGAAGGCGGGCGAGACCGGACCCGGCGATGCCGCGGCCAAGGACGACAAGAAGCCCGCCGCGAAACGCCTGGAAATGGAATAGCGCGCCGCGCGCGCCGGTCCGCCGTTGCCGTGCCCGTGGCAGGGACAGGACGCGCGGCGCCTTGAATCGGACGCGCGGGCATGCTACTTGCGCCCGGTCGTTCGGTCGTCATACAAGTGACAAACGGGCGCGCGGTCCAAGCGCCGCAACGGAGGAGGAAATCGCTCATGGACAGACGTAACTTCGCTGGTTTGATCGCGGCCTCGGCCATCCTGGCCGCGGGCCTGGGCATGGCGCCGGCGGCGCTGGCGCAGTCCAAGCAGGTCTTGAAGGCCACCGACGTGCATCCGCTGGGATATCCCACGGTCGAGGCGGTCGTGCGCATGGGCAAGAAGCTGGAGCAGGCGACCAACGGCCGCCTGTCGATCCAGATGTACCCGTCGATGCAGCTCGGCGGCGAGAAGGAGATGATCGAGCAGACGCAGGTCGGCGCGATCCAGTTCGCCCGCATCAGCGTCGGCCCGATGGGCAGCATCGTCGACGACCTCAACGTCTTCAACATGCCGTTCGTCTTCCGCGACGTGCCGCACATGCAGAAGGTGATCGATGGGCCGATCGGCGACGAGATGCTGAAGAAGCTGACCGACGCGCCGACCAGCAAGCTGGTCGGCCTGTGCTGGATGGATGCCGGCGCGCGCAGCTTCTACAACAGCAAGAAGCCGGTGAAGACCATCGACGACCTGAAGGGCCTGAAGATCCGCATGATGGGCAACCCCATCTTCGTCGACACGGCCAACGCCATCGGCGCCAACGGCATCGCCATGGGCTTCGACCAGCTCATCAACGCGCTGCAGACCGGCGTCGTCGACGGCGCGGAGAACAACCCGCCGTCCTACGAGTCGGGCAAGCACTACCAGTTCGCCAAGTACTACTCGCTGAGCGAGCACCTGATCATTCCCGAGATCCTGGTGTTCTCGCGCGCGACCTGGGACAAGCTGTCGAAGGACGACCAGGCGCTGATCATGAAGCTGGCCAAGGAAGCGCAGCAGGAAGAGCGCAAGCTGTGGGCCGAGCGCGAGAAGGCATCGATGGACGAGCTGAGGAAGCAGGGCATCGAGATCATCACCTTCTCGCCGGAAGAGAAGAAGAAGTTCCAGGCCGCGGTGAAGCCGGTCTGGGACAAGTACGGCGCGAAGTACACGGCGCTGGTGCAGCGCATCCAGGACGTGAAGTAGCCGGGGACGTGCAGGCGGGGCCCGCGGCGCGCGAAGCGTCGGCGGGCCCCGGCCGCCCGGGCGGGCATCCAGGGAACGGGACGTGGACATGAAGCCGGTTTACGTCCGACTTATGGACGCGCTGTACCTGTTTTGTGTCGCGGTCGCCGGCATCTGCATCACGGTGATGACGATCGTGGTGCCGGTCGGCGTGTTCTACCGCTACGTCCTCAACAACGCGCTGGCGTGGCCCGAGCCCATGGCCACGATCATGATGATCTTCTTCACCTTCCTCGGCGGCGCGGCGTGCTACCGCGCGGGCGTGCACATCAGCGTCACGGCCTTCGTGTGGGCGCTCGGCGCGCCGGCGAAGAGGGTGTCCGAGGCCGTCGTGGAGATCGCGGTCGCCGCGCTGGCGCTGTTCATGCTGATCTGGGGCGCGGAGCTGGTGAACACGACGATGCACCAGGTGATCGCGGAGTTCCCGTTCCTGGCGGTCGGCATCACGTACCTGCCGGTGCCGGTCGGCGGCGCGATCACGCTGCTGTTCATGATCGAGCGCATGTGGATCGGCCCGCCGCCCGCGACGTCGTTCATCTACCGCGAGCCGCCCAGCGTCAATTGAAGCCCGTGCCTCCGTCGCCGGCCGCACCTAGGGGTTGATCCCGTGGAAGTCCTGATCCTGCTCGGCTCCTTCTTCGCGCTGGTCGTCTTCAGCATCCCCGTCGCCTATGCGATGGGGCTCGCGGCGCTGATCGCCGCCTCGTGGGTCGACATCCCGTGGCAGGCGGCCATGATCAAGATGGCCGACGGCGTGAACAAGTTCTCGCTGCTGGCCATCCCGTTCTTCGTGCTGGCCGGCGCCATCATGGCCGAGGGCGGCATGGCGCGGCGCCTGGTCGCGATGGCGAACGTCCTGGTCGGGTTCATCCGCGGCGGCCTGGCGCTGGTCAACATCCTGGCCTCGACGCTGTTCGGCTGCATCTCGGGCTCGGCCGTGGCCGACACGTCGTCGATCGGCACCGTGATGATCCCGCAGATGGTCAGGAACGGCTATCCGCGCGTCTTCGCGGTCAACGTCACCATCGCCGGCTCGGTGCAGGCGATCCTGATCCCGCCCAGCCACAACGCGGTGCTCTATTCGCTCGCGGCCGGCGGCACGATCTCGATCGCGCACCTGTTCGTCGCCGGGTTCTTTCCCGGCCTGCTGCTCGGCGGCTCGCTGATCGCGCTGGTGCTGTTCTACTCGCACCGCCACGGCTTCCCCAAGGGCGAGGCCGTGCCGCTGCGCCAGGCGGTCAGGATCCTGATCGAGGGCCTGTGGGGCCTCGGCACCATGATCATCATCCTGGGCGGCATCCTCGGCGGCATCTTCACGGCCACGGAGTCCGCGGCGGTGGCCGTGGTCTACGCCTTCTGCGTCACCATGTTCGTCTATCGCGACTACCGCTGGCGCGACCTGCACCATCTCGTGCACCGCACCGTCAAGACCGTGTCGATGGTGATGATGCTGATCGCCTTCGCCTCGTGCTTCGGCTACATGATGGCGCTGATGCAGATACCGGCGAAGATCACGGCGTTCTTCCTGACCGTGACCGAGAACAAGTACCTGCTGCTGCTGATGATCAACGTGATGCTGCTGGTCCTCGGCACCATCATGGACATGGCGCCGCTGATCCTCATCTGCACGCCGATCCTCCTGCCTGTCATCGTCAAGTTCGGCATCGACCCGATCCATTTCGGCATGATCATGCTGGTCAACCTCGGCGTCGGCCTGATCACGCCGCCGGTCGGCGCCGTGCTGTTCGTCGGCTGCGCCATCGGCAAGGTGACCATCGAGCAGGCGACGCGCCACCTGCTGCCGTTCCTCGGCGCCATGCTGGTGGCGCTCGGGCTGGTCACCTACGTGCCCTGGTTCTCGACCTGGCTGCCGAGCCTGCTGAAGCTCTAGGCGGGCGGCGGGTTTGGACGGACGGTTGCGTACGGTCTAGACTCGCCTGCTCCGATCTGCGTCCAACCGAGGGGAAACGCGTCACATGGCGAAGATTCGCCGCAAGCTTCGATCGACGGAATGGTTCGGCAAGATGGACCGCGACGGCATGGCCCATCGCAGCTGGACCAAGAACATGGGCCTGCCGCACCACCTGTTCGACGGGCGGCCGGTGATCGGGATCGCCAACTCGTGGTCCGAGCTGACGCCGTGCAACGCGCATTTCCGCGACCTCGCCGAGCACGTCAAGCGCGGCGTGTACGAGGCCGGCGGCTTCCCGCTCGAGTTCCCGACGCTGTCGACCGGCGAGGTGCTGATGCGCCCGACGGCCATGCTGTTCCGCAACCTGATGAGCATGGATATCGAGGAGACGCTGCGCGCCAACCCGATCGACGGCGTCGTGCTGCTGGCGGGCTGCGACAAGACCACGCCGGCGCAGCTGATGGGCGCGGCCTCGGTCGACCTGCCGACCATCATGGTCTCGGGCGGGCCGATGCTGAACGGGCGCTGGCGCGACCAGATCATCGGCTCGGGCACGCATGTGTGGAAGCTGAGCGAGATGGTGCGCGCGGGCGAGCTGACCTTGGCCGACTTCATGGACGCCGAGGCCTGCATGTCGCGCTCGGCCGGCCACTGCATGACCATGGGCACCGCCTCGACCATGGCCAGCATGGCCGAGTCGCTCGGCATCGCGCTGTCGACCAACGCGGCGATCCCGGCGGTCGACTCGCGCCGCTACGTGCTGGCGCACATGGCCGGGCGGCGCATCGTCGAGATGGTGCGCGAGGACCTGACGATCTCGAAGATCCTGACGCGCCAGGCGTTCGAGAACGCGATCCGCACCAACGCCGCGATCGGCGGCTCGACCAACGCGGTGGTGCATTTGCTGGCGATCGCCGGCCGCGTCGGCGTCGACCTCAGGCTCGACGACTTCGACAAGCTGGCGCACGACCTGCCCTGCATCGTCAACCTGATGCCCTCGGGCAAGTACCTGATGGAGGACTTCTACTACGCCGGCGGGCTGCCCATGGTGATGAAGGAGCTGGGCGACCTTTTGCATCGCGGCGCGCTCACCGTCAGCGGGCGCAGCATGGGCGAGGAGATCGCCGGCGCGCAGTGCTGGAACCGCGACGTCATCTACACGCTGGACAAGCCGTTCAAGAAGAAGGCCGGCATCGCCGTGCTGCGCGGCAATCTCTGCCCCGACGGCGCGGTGATCAAGCCGTCGGCGGCGACGCCGAAGCTGCTCAGGCACCGCGGCCGCGCCGTGGTGTTCGAGGACATCGAGCACTGCCGCAAGCGCACCGACGATCCCGCGCTCGACATCGACGAGACCTGCGTCATGGTCCTGAAGAACTGCGGCCCCCGGGGCTATCCCGGCATGGCCGAGGTCGGCAACATGCCGCTGCCGACCAAGATCCTGAAGAAGGGCATCACCGACATGGTGCGCGTCTCCGACGCGCGCATGAGCGGCACCGCCTACGGCACGGTCGTGCTGCACATCGCGCCCGAGGCGGCGGTCGGCGGCCCGCTGTCGCTGGTCAGGGACGGCGACATGATCGAGCTCGACGTCGCCAGGCGCCGCCTGCATCTCGACGTCGACGAGTCCGAGCTCAAGCGCCGCAAGGCGGCGTGGAAGCCGCCCAAGCCCTATCTCGACCGCGGCTACGCCAAGCTCTATACCGACCACGTGATGCAGGCCGACAAGGGCGCCGACCTCGACTTCCTGGTCGGCAAGAGCGGCCGCTTTGTCCCGCGCGAGAACCACTAGCGACGACGACAGGATACTCCTGGTCGATGCCGCCGGCCCGGGCGTGGTCGCCTGGCCGGCGGACGACGGCGCCTGGGTCGGCGACGCCATCGCCGCGCGGTCGGTGCAGGAAGCGGTCGCCCGCGCCGGATTCGAGCCCTTGCTCGTCTATGTCGACGGCGCGCCCGAGGCCGGAACCGTCGGCCTGCCGGCCGACCCCGACCGGATCATGCCCGCCTGCCGGTCCCATGAGGTCGGCGGCATCCTGCACCGGCTGCTTCCCGCCATCGATTCCGCCGACGGCGCCATCCGGCACGGCGTGGCGCGGCCGATCGGCGCCTTGCGGCTGATGCGCGACCGGGGCGACGCGCGGCCGCTGCTCGTCTGCGATTGCCGCACCGACGGCGCGGTGGCGTGGGTGCACTGCGCCGAGGGGCAGCTCCGCCGCTTCTCGGCGACGCCGACCGGCGCCGCGCTGCGCGACGCCCTCGGCCGCGTGAGGTCCGCCGCCGCCGACGCACGCGACGAGGACGACGACGTGAGCTACGAGCGGGGCCTCGGCCTGGTGCAGGACGGCGGCGACCTGGCGGGCGACCTCGGCCGGGCGATCGAGCGGGTGAATTCCGGCGGGACCAAAGGCCCGGCGGCCGGCGCGCTGCTGGCCGGCGTCCTGATCGGCCACGACTGCGCGCGCGGTCTGCGGCTGGGCCGGCTGGGCGGGCCGATGGCGTTGGTCGGATCGGGCCTGCTCGCGGAACGCTATTCCGTCGCGCTGGCGCGGTTCGGGGTGGCGGCACGACGGATCGCGCCGCAGCGCGCGCTGCGCGAAGGATGCCGGATGTACCTGCACGGCGCGCCGTCGTCGCTCTGATAACAATCCGATTGCGCAACGGATTGGCCGGGCTAGTATGACGGCCTGACAAGAGCCGGCGGCAACGACCGACCGCGCGAGGATGGCCGACCCAACGGCCGCGCGCAGGACACCCGGGCCGCAACGCGCCGGCCGGGCGGGGAGGGAGACGCAGGGCCACATGGCTTCCGTCAGCGTTCGCAACGTCTTCAAGCGCTTCGGCAGCACCGAGGTCATCCACGGCATCGACGTGACGATCGACGACGGGTCGTTCGTCGTGCTGCTCGGGCCGTCGGGCTGCGGCAAGTCCACGCTTCTGCGCATGATCGCGGGCCTGGAGGAGATCACCGCGGGCGAGATCGCGATCGGCGGGCGCATTGTCAACAATGTGCCGCCGAAGGATCGCGACATCGCGATGGTGTTCCAGAACTACGCGCTCTATCCGCACATGAAGGTCTTCGACAACATGGCCTTCGGCCTGAAGCTGCGGAATACCGACAAGAGGACCATCGAGGCCAAGGTGCGCCAGGCGGCCGGGATCCTGAACCTGACCGAGTATCTCGACCGCTACCCGCGCCAGCTCTCGGGCGGCCAGCGCCAGCGCGTCGCCATGGGCCGCGCCATCGTGCGCGACCCGCAGGTGTTCCTGTTCGACGAGCCGCTCTCGAACCTCGACGCCAAGCTGCGCGTGCAGATGCGCACCGAGATCCGCGAGCTGCACCAGCGCCTGAACTCGACCTCGGTCTACGTGACGCACGACCAGATCGAGGCGATGACCATGGCCGACAAGATCGTCGTCATGCGCGACGGCCGGATCGAGCAGTCGGGCGCGCCGCTCGAGGTCTACGACCGGCCCGACAACCTGTTCGTCGCCGGCTTCATCGGCTCGCCGGCGATGAACCTGGTCAAGGGCGCGGTGAAGCAGGCCGGCGGCGGCGCGCGCGTGGTCACCGAGGACGGGCTGTCGCTGCCGCTGGGGCCCGCCGGCGGCGCGCGCGAGGGCATGAGCGTCATCTACGGCATCAGGCCCGACCACATCGCGCTCGCCGGCGGCAACGGCGCGCTCGACATCGAGGTGGTCGTGGTCGAGCCGACCGGCGCCGAGACGCTGGTGGTCGGCAAGCTCGGCACGACCGAGATCCAGGCCGCCTTCCGCGAGCGCCACAGCTTCAAGCCCGGCCAGCGCGTGCCGATGATGCCGATGCTGGACAAGGTGCACCTGTTCGACGCCGAGTCGGGCCGGCGCCTGGCATGAGCCGGTCGCGGGAGAACCCGGCAATATCAGGGATCAAGCCGCGCGCGCCGATCGTCGCGCGGAACAACCACAACACAGATCGCCAAGCCACAACGTGAACGAGGAGACGTCCATGACATTGTTCACCCGCCGTGACGCGCTCAAGACCGGCGTCGGCTTCGCCGCCGCCGCGGGCCTCGGCAGCAAGGTGCTGCTCGACGCCGCGCATGCCTTCGCCCAGGAGGCGCCGTGGAAGCCCGAGAAGGGCGCCACGTTGCGCATCCTGCGCTGGCAGCGCTTCGTCGTCGCCGAGGGCGAGAACTTCCAGGCCCTGACCGACGCCTTCTCCAAGGCGACCGGCGTCAAGATCCGCGTCGACAGCCTGGGCTTCGAGGATCTCAGGCCCAAGGCGGCGGTGGCGGCGAACGCCCGCACCGGCCCGGACATCATCTGGAACATCCACGCCGACAACCACCTCTATCCCGACGCGCTGGTCGACGTCAGCGACGTGGCAGACTGGGTCGGCAAGCGCGGCGGCGGCTGGTTCCCGATCGCCGAGCTCTACGGCAAGGTCCGCGGCAAGTGGAACAGCATCCCGGCGACCATCAGCGGCAACCTGATGAACTACCGCATCTCGCACATGAAGAAGGCCGGGTTCGAGAAGTTCCCCGACACCCTGCCCGACTTCCTCAAGCTGATGCAGGCGCTGAAGAAGAACGGCACGCCCGGAGGCTTCGCCCTCGGCAACGCCTCGGGCGACGGCAACTCGTGGGTGCTGTGGCTCCTGTGGGCGCACGGCGCCAGGATCGTCGACGAGAAGAACAACGTGGTCCTCAACAGCCCCGAGACGATCGCGGCGCTCGAGTACGCCAAGCAGCTGGCCGAGACCTTCGCGCCGGGCGCGGCCTCGTGGCTCGACCCGTCCAACAACAAGGCCTTCCTCGACGGCCAGTGCAGCGTGACCAACAACGGCATCTCGATCTATGCCGCGGCGCTGGCCCAGGGCAACAAGGCGCTGGCCGACGACACCGACCACGCCTTCTATCCGATGGGCGCCAGCAGGAAGCCGACCGAGTTCCACGTCAACTTCCCGCTGATGCTCTACAAGCACTCGAAGTTCAAGAACGCGGCCAAGGCCTACATCGCCTACATGATGGACAAGCCGCAGTACGACAAGTTCCTGCAAGGGGCGGTCGGCTACCTGTCGCACTCGCTCAAGGCCTACGACAACCACCCGGTCTGGACCGAGGACAAGAAGCGGCTGCCGTTCCGCGACGTGGCGCTGCGCAGCCTGCCGTTCTCGCATGCCGGCTCGCTCGGCTACGCGGCGTCGCAGGTGTTCGCCGACTTCGTCGCGGTGAACATGGTGGCCGAGGTCGCCACCGGCGCCAAGTCGGCCAAGCAGGCCGCCGAGGACGCGCAGAAGCGCGCCGAGCGGTACTACAAGGTCTGATCGCGGCGATCGGCGGCGCGCGGGCCCCCCCCCCCGCCCCCCCCCCCCCCGCCCCCC
>CAZLBB010000099.1:0-11227 GCA_964557415.1 uncultured Rhodospirillaceae bacterium | reverse complement strand
GGCCAGCCTGTTCGACTTCGGGCTCCACCTGTTCCACGCGGGCCGCGCGGCCCTACACGGACGGACCGCGGCGAGCGGCGGGGCCCCGCCAGCGGCGGGCGCGCCGCCCTTCCCGCCGTCCATGATGGCGACGGGCCACGATCGCGAGGACGCATTGCCATGGCGGTGATCGCTACCGGCGCTACCGGCCAGCCCGCGGTCGGGCTGTGGTCGCGGCTGAACCACAGCCGCAACCTGCTCGGCCTGCTGTTCCTGCTGCCGGCGGCGACGATGCTGCTGGGGTTCCTCGCCTATCCGCTGGGCCTGGGCGTGTGGCTGGGGCTGACCGACGCCAAGATCGGGCGGCCCGGCCAGTTCGT
Source organism: uncultured Rhodospirillaceae bacterium (assembly GCA_964557415.1). Taxonomy (GTDB): domain Bacteria; phylum Pseudomonadota; class Alphaproteobacteria; order JAEULC01; family JAEULC01; genus JAEULC01. The sequence continues at coordinate 10,868 of CAZLBB010000099.1, read as the reverse complement.
CGGCTTCGGCAACTTCGTCTGGCTGGCCGAGGACCAGGTGTTCTGGCTGTCGGTGTTCAACACCATGCTCTACACCGTCGTCGCCAGCATCGTGAAGTTCGCGCTCGGCCTGTGGCTGGCACTGATCCTCAACAACCACTTCCCGTGGAAGGCGTTCATCCGCGCCATCGTGCTGATGCCGTTCATCGTGCCGACGGCGCTGTCCGCGATCGCCTTCTGGTGGATCTACGACTCGCAGAATTCGATGATCAGCTGGGCGCTGCGCGACCTCGGCCTGATCGACCGCCACATCGATTTCCTCGGCGACCCGTGGAACGCGCGCTGGTCGGTGATCGCCGCCAACATCTGGCGCGGCATACCGTTCGTCGCCATCACCCTGCTCGCGGGCCTGCAGACGATCTCGCCCTCGCTCTACGAGGCGGCGACGATCGACGGAGCCTCGGCGTGGAAGCGGTTCCGCTACGTCACCTTCCCGATGCTGACGCCGATCATCGCCGTCGTGATGACCTTCTCGGTGCTGTTCACCTTCACCGACTTCCAGCTCATCTGGGTGATGACGCGCGGCGGGCCGGTCAACGCCACGCACCTGATGGCGACGCTGTCGTTCCAGCGCGCGATCGTCGGCGGCTCGCTGGGCGAGGGCGCGGCGCTGGCCGTGGCCATGATCCCGTTCCTGCTCTCGGCCATCCTGTTCAGCTATTTCGGCCTGCAGCGCCGGCGCTGGCAGCAGGGCGGCGCCGATGACTGACGCGCTCGGCAAGGCCAGGGCCGACAGCGACGCCCGGCTGGCGAAGGCGAGCGCCAACCGCGAGGGCATGGCCTATCTCGAGACCGTGCCCTACCGCGTCGCGGTCGTGTACCTGCCGCTCGCCGGATTCCTGTTCGTGCTGCTGTTCCCCTTCTATTGGATGGTCGTCGCCACCTTCAAGACCAACAAGGAGCTCTATGCCTATCGCGGCTGGTCGTCGATCTGGATCCACGAGCCGACGCTGGAGAACATCCACAAGCTGCTGTTCGAGACCGACTATCCGGCCTGGGTGTGGAACACGCTGCTGATCACCGTCTCGGCCACGTTCCTGTCGATCTTCTGCGCGGTCTGCGCCGCCTACGCGATCGAGCGCCTCAGGTTCCGCGGCGCGCGCTATGTCGGCATGGCGATCTTCCTCGCCTATCTCGTGCCGCCGAGCATCCTGTTCATCCCGCTCTACGCCATGCTGTCGGCGATGGAGCTGCTCGACTCGCCGCTGTCGCTGATCCTGACCTATCCGACCTTCCTGATCCCGTTCTGCACCTGGCTGCTGATGGGCTATTTTCGCTCGATCCCGTATGAACTGGAAGAATGCGCGCTGATCGACGGCGCCAGCCGGCTGCAGATCCTGCTCAAGATCGTGCTGCCGCTGGCGGTGCCCGGCCTGATCTCCGCCGGCATATTCGCCTTCACGCTGTCGTGGAACGAGTATCTCTACGCGCTGGTCTTCATCAACTCGGCCGAGAACAAGACCGCGCCGGTCGGCGTCGTCACCGAGCTGATCGAGGCCGACGTCTACCACTGGGGCTCGCTGATGGCGGGCGCGCTGCTCGGCTCGCTCCCCGTGGCGATCCTCTATTCCTTCTTCGTCGAGCACTACGTCGCGTCGATGACCGGCGCGGTGAAGGAGTAGCGCGCCGGCGGGCGGCGGTCAGCCCGGCGGCGTGACGCGGCCGCGCGCCGCGCGGTCCGGATCCTCCTTCCACGGCTTGCCGCCGAGCGGGGCGTCGACGAAGGCGACGATCGCGGGGTCCATGTCGCGCGTCGGCACCGGCTCGGGCGCGAAATAGCCGTAGCGGTCGGTCCCGCGCACCAGCGTCGCCGAGTTCATGTCGCCGCGCTGGCGCACATGCGGCGCCACGAAGCGGATGGCGTAGCCCATGCGCCGCCCGGGCGAGCGGTTCGGCGGCGAGCCGTGCAGGATCTTGACGTGGTGCAGCGACATCTGGCCTTGCGCCAGCACGAAGTCGACCGCGCGGCGCTCGTCGACGTCCTCGGCCAGCTCCTCGTGCGTGAACAGCATGTTGGCGCTGCCCGGCGCCGACTTCCGGTGCGCCATCTGCGGCATCTTGTGCGAGCCGGGGATGACGCGCATGGCGCCGTTCTCCGGCGTCGAGGGATAGAGCGCGATCCAGGCCGACACCACGTCGTCCGGCTCCAGGCCCCAGTAGTAGGAATCCTGGTGCCAGGCGACATAGGCGGGATCCTGCGCCTCCTTCACGAACAGGCTCGAGCCCCACACCATGATGTCCGGGCCGAGCACGGACTCCACCGCGTCGAGGATCGCGGGATGGCGGATCAGCCGGTACAGCCGCATCAGCTTCAGATGGCCCTTGTTGCGGATCACGTGCCCGGCGACCAGGCCGCTCCGGCGCTCGAACGCCTCGATCGCCTCGCGCACCTCCGCCGCCTCGGCGGCGCTCAAGCCCGGCACGGGGCAGACATAGCCGTCGCGGCGGTATCGCGCGACCTGGTCCGCGCTCAGCGCGTTGGTCATGGCCCGGTTCCCTCCCGGTTTGCGGCCGACGTCAGGTCGGCACGGCGGCAGCGGCAAGCCGCGCGCGCTTGGCGACCTGCTCGCGATGCAGCAGGTAGAGGCCGCTGGCGACGACGATGCTGCCGCCGACCAGCGTCCAGATCGTCGGCACGTCGCCGAACAGCAGATAGCCCAGCACCGGCATCCAGATGATCTGCGTGTAGGAGAACGGCGCCAGGATTGGCGCCGAGGCATGGGCGTGGGCGATGGTCAGCAGCCAGTGGCCGAACCCGGCCAGGACGCCGATGGCGATCATCAGCGCGACGCCGACGCCGTCGGGCGCGACCCAGCCGATCGGCGCGAAGGGCGTGATGGCGATGGCGCCGACGGCGCCGGAGTAGAGCAGCGCCGTGTGGGCGCGGTCGGCGCCGGCGACCTTGCGCGTCAGGATCTGGTAGCTGGCGCCGCACAGCGCGGTGAGGCACGAGAAGCCGACGGCCCAGTGCACCATGCCGAAGCCCGGCCGGATCACGATCAGCACGCCGACGAAGCCGACCACGATCGCGGCCCAGCGCCGCGGGCCGACACGCTCGCCCAGCAGCGGCACCGACATCGCCGCCACGATCAGCGGCGTCGCGAAATAGATCGAGGCGGTCTCGGCCAGCTGCAGGTAGCGCAGGGCGAGGATGTTGCAGACGGTCGCGCCGAACAGCAGCAGGCCGCGCACGATCTGCAAGGCCGGCTTCGTCGAGCGCCAGGGACGGTGCCGCAGGTGCGGCCACAGCAGCACCATGGCCACCACGACCTGGCCGGCGTAGCGCACCCAGCCCACCTGCGCCACCGGATAGGTCTGGCGCAGGAGCTTGGCGGTGGCGTCGAGCATCGAGAACAGCAGGAAGGCCGCGCACATCAGAAGGATGCCGCGGACGGCGTCCTCGGCCGGATGGGGGCGCAGCGCCGCTGCCTGGCTCGTTGCGGTGGGGGCCAATGCGGTGATGCCTCCGCGTGCCGCCGCGGAAGCTTGTTCCCCGCGCCGCGCGTCGATATTGTCGGGCTCTTCGACCGGACTGCAGTCAAGTCGGCCCGCCCCGGCGGGGCAAGCCGCAATAGGGCATGCCACCCCGGCAGGGCGGGATCGCCGGGGCGGCCGGGGGCCTGGGCCAGAAGCTGGCGCGCAGGCTGCTGGGCGGCGCCCAGCTGACCGGGCCGGGCGGCGCCCGCCAGGACGTCTCGAAGCTGACCCTGTTCGACGTCGCGGCGCCAGCCGCCGACATCGCCCAGGACAGGCGCGTCAAGGTCGTGGTCGGCGACATCGGCGAGGAGAAGCAGGTGCGGGCGATCATGCCCGCGGACGTCGCCAGCGTGTTTCACCTCGCCGCCGTGGTGAGCTCGGGCGCCGAGGCCGATTTCGACCTCGGCATGCGCGTCAACCTGGACGGCACGCGCTACGTGCTGGAAGCCTGCCGCAAGCTCGCGGCACCGCCGCGCGTCGTGTTCACCAGCTCGGTCGCGGTCTACGGCGGCGACCTGCCCAAGGTGATCAGGGACGACACGCCGCTCAATCCGCAGACATCGTACGGCGCGCAGAAGGCGATGGGCGAGTTCATGCTCAACGACATGAGCCGCAAGGGCTTCATCGACGGCCGCGCGCTGCGCCTGCCGACGATCATGGTCAGGCCCGGCAAGCCGAACAAGGCGGCGTCGACCTGGGCCAGCTCGATCATCCGCGAACCGCTGCAAGGCGACGCGGTGGAATGCCCGGTCGAGACCTCGACCGAGATGTACGTGCTGTCGCCGCGCCGCATGGTCGAGTCGTTCCTGCATGCGCACGAGCTGGCGGCCGAGCGATTCGGCTTCAACCGCGCGCTGTTCCTGCCCGGCCTCACCGTCACGGTGGCGCAGATGCTGGAAAGCCTGGAGCGCGCCGGCGGCCAGGCCGCCGTCGACCGGGTGAAGTTCGTGCCCGACGCGGGCATCCGCAAGATCGTTGCCGGCTGGCCGATGCGCTTCGACGCGGCCCGCGCGCGCGGCCTCGGCTTCAGGGCCGACGACAATTTCGACCAGATCGTCGAGGGCTTCGTGCAGGACGACCTGCGCCGCAACGCCGCGTGAACGAAGCGGCCGCGAAACCGATCAACGTCTCCAGCGCCGGCGAGGAAGAGATCGGGCGGAGGATGTCGAATTTCGCCGCCACGCCGTTCACGCTCGACGGCCGGCGCTACGCCTCGGTCGAGGGCTTCTACGTGGGCCTGAAGTTCCTCGACGCGGAAAGCCGCGCGCACGCGGCGGGGCTCGCGGGCGCCGAGGCCTATGCCTTCGGCAAGTCCAGCACGCTCGCCGAGACCGAGTATGGCGGCAGGCGCTTCGCCCTCGGCGGGCCGGAGCATCACGCGCTGATCGCCCGCGCCATCCGCGCCAAGCTCGCGCAGCATCCGGATCTCGCGCGCGCCTTCGCCGCCACGCATCCGCGCCCCATCGTCCATGTCACGCGCGAGCCCGAGCGGCCGGGCACGTTCATGCCCTCCGCCGCGCTGTGCCGCATCCTCGCCATGCTGCGCGACGAGCTGGTCGCGAAGGACAAGGACCGCATCGCATGATCCCGCTGCCGTTCTCGAAGGACGAGTATCGCGACCGACTCCGGCGCCTGCGCGCGCGCATGGCCGAGCGCGGCATGGAGCTGCTGGTCGTGACCGACGTGGCGAACCAGCACTATCTGACCGCATTCGACAGCTGGTCCTTCTACACGCCGCAGGTCGTGCTGGTGCCGGTCGAGGACGAGGAGCCGTACTGGATCGGCCGCGCCATGGACGCGGCCGGCGGCCGGCTGACGGTGTGGATGGATCCGGCCCGGTCGCTCGGCTGGCCCGAGGCCTACGTGCAGCAGACCGACCGGCATCCGATGGACTGGATCGCCCAATGGATCCGCGACAAGGGCTGGGGAAGGCGGCGCATCGGCGTCGAGACCGAGGCCTACTACTACTCGGCCAAGGCGCATGAACGCCTGACCGAGGGCCTGCCCGACGCGCGGCTGCTCGACGGCAACCTGATCGTCAACTGGCTGCGCGCGCGGAAATCGCCGGCGGAGATCGCCTACATGCGCAAGGCGGCGCGGCTGGCCGAGGCGACGATGCGCGCGGCCTACGACGCGATCGCGCCGGGGTTGCGCGAGTGCGACGCCATCGCCCGCATCTACGCGGCGCAGACCGCGAGCCAGCCGGACTATGCCGGCGACATCACCTCGCTGCCGCCGACCATCCTCGGCGGCGCCAACGCCTCGGCGCCGCACGTGCTGTGGAGCGACCGGCGCTTCGGCAAGGACGAGACGGTCGCGCTCGAGCTGGCCGGCGCCTGCCGCCACTACACCGCCGGCCTGGCGCGCACGATGCAGCTCGGCAAGCCGCCGCAAGCGGTGCTCGACACCGCCAAGGCGGTGCTCGAGGGCATGCAGGCGGTGGTCGACTTCACCCGGCCCGGCGTCACCGGCGAGGAGGTCGAGGCGGCCTGGCGCCGGGCGGTCGCGCGCCACGGCCTCAAGAAGGAATCGCGCATCGGCTACGCCATCGGCGTCGGCTACCCGCCGGACTGGGGCGAGCACACGATCAGCCTGCGCGCCGGCGACAAGAACGTGCTCGAGCCCGGCAACACGGTGCACTGCATCCTCGGCATTTGGATGGCCGACTGGGGCATGGAGGTCAGCGAGACGATCCTGGTGACGGAGCGCGCATGCGAATGCCTGACGGATTTCCCGCGCGAGGTGTTTGTGAAGAACTGACCCTCGCCCGCGCAACGCGCGGGCGAGGGTCGGAAGGGAAGCCACGACCATGACCCAGCACAGCCGCGTCACCGCCAGCGTCGACTACGAGAAGAACGGCAAGCAGGTCGGCCATCTGTCGGCGCCGCATTCGCACAATTTGTCGGGCTGGGGCGCGGCGCGCTTCCCGATCGCGGTCGTCAGGAACGGCAGCGGCCCGACCGTGTTGCTGACCGGCGGCAATCACGGCGACGAGTACGAGGGGCCGATCGCGCTCGTGAAGCTGATCCAGTCGCTCGACCCGGCGCGCATCCGGGGCCGCGTGATCGTCATGCCGTTCCTCAACGCGCCGGCGGTGGCGGCCGGCACGCGCGTGTCGCCGATCGACGGCGTCAACATGAACCGCACCTTTCCCGGCGATCCGCTCGGCACGGTGACGCGCATGGTGGCGCACTACGTGCATTCGCGCCTGCTGCCGCTGGCCGACGCGGTGGCCGACATCCATTCCGGCGGCAAGAGCATGTTCTTCTCGCCCTTCGCCGCGGTGCACGAGCTGGACGACAAGGCGCTGATGGAGAAGTCGCGCCGGGCGATGCTCGCCTTCGACCCGCCGATCGGCCTGCTCGTGCGCGAGCTCGACGTCGCCGGCACGCTCGACACCGAGGTCGAGAAGCTGGGCAAGGTGCTGGTGACGACCGAGCTCGGCGGCGGCGGCACCACCTCGACCGCGACCATCGGCCACGCCGAGCGCGGCGTGCGCAACCTGCTCAGGCATTTCGGCATCCTCGACGGCGCGATGGAGACGCGGGCGGGCCTCGGCCTGAAGCCGACCCGCCTGATGACGGCGAGGGAAGACGCCTACGTCGCCACCGACCATTCCGGCCTGCTCGAGATGCTGGTCGACCTCGACGATCCCGTCGCGGCCGGTCAGCCGATCGCCAAGGTCTACGACCTCGAGCACCCCGGCGCCGCGCCCGCCGTGTACCACGCGCGCACGGACGGCTTCCTCATCGGCCGCAGCCACGGCGCGCTGGTGGCGACCGGCGATTTCCTCGCCATGATCGCGCGCGACGCCTAGCCCCTAGAGGTTGTCGACCAGCCCGCCGTCGACCACCAGCATGTGGCCGTTGACGTAGCTGCCGGCCGCGCTCGCCAGGAACACGGCGGCGCCGCCGATCTCCTCGGGCCTGGCCCAGCGGCCGAGCGGGCAGCGCGACTTCACGAAGGCGTTGAACTCGGGGTTCTGCGTCAAGGCCGTGTTCATCTCGGTGTCGAAGAAGCCGGGGCAGATCACGTTGACCGTGATGCCCTTCGGCGCCAGCTCGACCGCCAGCGTCTTGCTCATGCCGCCGAGCCCCGCCTTGGCCGCGGCATAGGCGTGCACGGTCGGCCGCGCCACGATGCCCATGATCGAGCCGGTCATGATGATGCGGCCCTCGCCGCGCGGGATCATGACGCGGGCCGCCTCGCGCGCCAGCACGAAGCAGGCGGTCAGGTTGGTGTCGATCACGCGCTGGAAATCGGCGTTCTCCCATTCCAGCAGCGGCCTTCGGTGCTGGATGCCGGCGTTCAGCACGGCGACGTCGAGCCTTCCGTGCTTCTTCGCGATGTCGGCGACCGCATTGGCCGAGGCGGCGAAGTCGCTGACGTCGAACGGCGCGGTCTCGGCCTTGATGCCGGCGGCCTTCAGCTTTCCGGCCGCCGTCTCCAGCGTCTTGGCGTCGCGGCCGTTCAAGACCACCGTGCCGCCGGCCTCGCCCATCGCCTTCGCCATGGCGAAGCCCAGGCCGCGGCTCGCGCCGGTCACCAGGATGACGCGGCCCTTCAACGAGAACAGGTCAGACATGCGTTTCCCCTTCGGGTGAGGGCCGGACTCATAGCATGCACGAAGCTATACTGCGACCGGGTCACGCCGCTCATTGGGGGATTCGATGCTCGACCTGCCGTTCCGTTCCGCCAAGCAACTCGCATCTGCGATCAAGCGCAAGAAGATCGGCTGCGCCGAGCTGCTCGATCTCTATTTGGCGCGGGCCGAGAAATACAACCCCAGGCTCAACGCCATCATCGCGACCGACATCCCGGCCGCGCGCAAGCGCGCCAAGGCCGCCGACCAGGCGCTGGCGCGGGGCAAGTCCTGGGGCCCGCTGCACGGCGTGCCGATGACGATCAAGGAGTCGTTCAACGTCGCCGGGCTGCCGACCACCTGGGGCGTGCCGGCCTTGAAGGACAACGTCGCCAGGGACAACGCCGTCGCGGTCGACCGCTTCCTCGGCGCCGGCGCGGTGCTGTTCGGCAAGACCAACGTGCCGATCTACCTGGCGGACTGGCAGAGCTACAACGCGGTCTACGGCACGACCAACAACCCGTGGGACGTGACGCGCTCGCCGGGCGGCTCGTCGGGCGGCTCGGCCGCCGCGCTGGCGGCGGGCCTGACCGGGATCGAGGCCGGCAGCGACATCGGCTCGTCGATCCGCAACCCGGCGCATTACTGCGGCGTCTACGGGCACAAGCCGACCTGGGGCATCTGCACGCCGCGCGGCCACGCCATGCCCGGCGTGGTGGCGCAATCCGACATCTCGGCGATCGGCCCGCTGGCGCGCTCGGCCGAGGACATCGCGCTCGCGCTCCAGGTCATGGCCGGGCCGGATGACATCGACGGCGCGGGCTGGCAGCTCAAGCTGCCGGCGCCGCGCAAGACGCGGTTCGGCCAGCTCAAGGTCGCAGTCATGCTCGACGACAAGAACGCCGAGGTCGACCGCGAGGTGCAGGACCGCATCCAGGCCGTGGCCGATTTCCTGGCGAAGAAGAAGACCAAGATCAGCGACAAGGCGCGGCCGGACATCGACACGAGCGAGCTCATGCGCACCTACGTCCTGCTGCTGCGCGCCGCGACCTCGGCGCGGCTGACGCCCGAGCTGGTGCAGCGCAACGAGGAGATCCTGCGCCTGCTGGCGCCCGGCGACGAGAGCTACCTCGCGCGCATGACGCGCGGCAACCTGCTGCCGCATCGCGACTGGCTCAAGCTCAACAACGCGCGCCATCACTTCAGGCTCCGATGGGCCGAGTTCTTCAAGGACTACGACCTGCTGATCTGCCCGACCGCGTCGTCCGCCGCCTTCCCGCACGACCAGCAGGGCGAGCGCCACGAGCGCACGATCGAGGTCAACGGCAAGCGCGTGCCGACCACCGACCAGCTGTTCTGGGCCGGCTACAGCGGCGTGACGTACCTGCCGTCGATCTCGGCGCCGGCCGGATTCGGCAGGTCGGGCCTGCCGATCGGCGTGCAGATCATCGGCGCGCAGTACCAGGACCGGCAGTGCATCGAGCTGGCGCGCATGCTGGAGCAGGAGTTCCAGGCCTTCGTGCCGCCCCAAGGTTACGAATAAGACTGGCTACGACTGATCCAGGATTCTCGCTCCGGAGTCCCGCCGCCCGCGGATTGACCCAGGTCAACGACCGCATCCGGCGGACATGCCCTACTGACGGCGGTGCCGCGGGCACCGCTGTTCAACCGGGCGACGGACGGTGCGGATGGCTGCGCCGCAGGGTTCGAGGGGCGTGTTGCGTGCCTGGTCGGCGAGGCGCCGGCGGGGCCCCGGCCGCGCGCATGCGTGGTCGTCGAGCGCCGTGGTCCTCGGCCTGTTCGCCTGGTTTGCGCTGACGGCGTGCTTCTTCGAGTCGAAGGACGATCCGGCGACGACCGGCCGCGACACCGTCTACGGCGATACGACCGTGCACCACGGACCCGACGGCGGCACGGTCTACGGCGATTTCCACTGCGACCGCAACAACCGCTACCTCGGCGGCGGCGATGCGGCGTCGGTGGCCAACACGCGGCGGAACCTGGAAGCCGCCATCGCGCGCCTCGAGCGCGAGATCGAGGATGTCGACCGGCAGCGCGACCAATGCAAGGGAAGGACAAGACCTGCCACGGCGTACGTGCCGGCGCGGATTTGCAACAATTTGGCGCTGGCAGCCGCGAATGTGGAGGAGAAGAAGCGAAGGGAGGCCTTTATGCGCGCTCAGGCTGCCAGCCGGACCGCCGATAGTCGTCATGTACAGGTCAGGAGCGCGTGGATGCGACGCATGGGGGAGATCGGCGGCGAGGCCGCCCGCACCGATCCGTACCTGGCGAATCTGGCAGACCAAATGGAGAAGCGCCGGACCGAGGCCTTGCAGGCCGCCCAGACCGAGCTCCGCGCCGAGGAGGCATGGCGCAATGCAGAAGAGGCCCAACAGCGAGAACATGATTGCCTCGATCGTGTCGCCGCCGACCAGAAAGCCGACCCGTGCTCGGATCTGAACTACCTGCCGATCGCCCAGCGATGGAACCAGCTGCGCAACCAGCTGGCCATGTACGAGCGCGACCTGGATCGGCTGAAGGATTGCGACGAGAACCGTGCGGCGCAGGCGGGCGGCCGCCCGACGCAACCGGGCGGCCGCCCGTCGCAGCCGGGCGCGATGGGTTTGGGCGAATGGGTGATACAGGAATTTTTGCTGAATGCGCCGATCCGCCGCCCCCCGCCCACGCATCCGCACGGAAGCCCGCCGCCGTGACGCCTGACGCCGTGCCGAACGGGCGCCCCGCGCGGCGCATCGCACGCGCCGGCCAC
>CAZLBB010000098.1:0-21450 GCA_964557415.1 uncultured Rhodospirillaceae bacterium | reverse complement strand
CGGCGCACCAGGCCCCCAGGACATCCAGGGCGGTCGGGCCGGCGCTCATCGTTGATTCTGCCGTGTCGCGTTCACGTGATCCGGCCGGGCCCGATCGGTTGCGGGAATCCCGTTAACTGTAGGTCGCGAGGTCCGTTGCCCGCAACTTGGTCCGACTGGGCGTCGTTCCGCGGGGCAAACGGCGCGCCGGCCTTCCTGGTCACGGTGCGCAGGGCCGCGTCGAGAACCTGCCCTCGGGGTTTTCGTAGAGCGTCGCCGCGAGGTAGCCGGGGCCGAGCGGCTCGCCGGAGCCGGTGGCGCAGAGCTGGAACCAGCCGCAGGCCTCGGCGCGCCCGGCGATCCAGTGGCGCCAGTTCCAGTCGACGTATTGCTTGCAGACGCCCGCGGCCGGGCCACCGCCGTCGGCAAGCGCGACGCCGAGTCGCGCCGCCATCCTCGCGACCGCCGCGACCTGCCGGCCGTGCTTCGTGTGGTAGGCGGGGTCGTCGTAGCCCCACCAGTCCCAGCAGCCGTTCGGGTTGTCGCTCGACGCGGTCGATTGCGGGTAGAGAATCACGAGCCGGTTGGTCTCGGCCCAGCGGTTGTAGCCCGCGCTGCGCGCGAAGAGGTCGCCGATCTCGGCCGGCGTCTGGTTGCAGCCGGCGAACGCGATGTGCAGCCGGCAGGGCGGGCCGGCTTCGGGCGCGCATGCTTCCGGCACGTAGACGAAGCCGTACGGCGCCATGCCGTGGCGTTCCGGCGCGGCGAGGAACTCGGCCTGGTCGAACGGCAGCAGGCGCGCCGCGTTCGCGGTGCCGGGCGGCTGCAATGCGCCATAGAGATGCCGCAGGATGTCGCCGGCCTGGTCGTAGTCGCAGTCGTTGATGTAGGGGCTGGCCGACGACGCGCAGGCGTCGGGCGCCTGCTCGACGATGAAGCCATGGCCGGCGGCGATGCCGGTGACGTACTTGATGTCCGCATCGGGGACGCCGGCCTGGCGGTAGAAGTCGCGCGCCGCATCCATGACGGGCCGCGTCACCGTCCCGTCGCGTGCGCCGCTGAACAGGTAGACGCGGGCGCCGGCGAGGCCCGTCAGCGGATCGATCCTCCCGGCGCCGGCGAGCGTGCGGGCACGGGCGAGCAGCGCGGCGGCATCGGGCGCGCCCATGAGCGTCTTCATGCAGCGATTGAGCGCCAGCGCAAGCTGCCCCTCGGCGCAGAAGTAGGGCCCGCCGGCCACGACGCCGACACCACGAACGCCGGCCGAGTGGGCGAGGTGAAACTGCACCGCCATGTTGGCGCCGCTCGATACGCCCGATACGGTCACCCCGGCCGGATCGAGCCGCATGGCCGGCAGCGGCTCGGCGCCGTGGACGGGCAGAATGCCGCCGATGGTCGCTAGGACGGCAAGCAACCATGCGGGGGGAGTCGTCGCACGCATCGCACCCGCCTCCTTCGCTGCCGGGATTCCCGCGCTGGGGAACAGGATGCCACGGTCGCCCGCATTCCCGTGTGCGGCAGGTTGCATCGCGCCTGTGAGTGTTGGCCCGGCAGCGCGCCGGGAAGCGTTCACTCGACCTGGAGGGCCGAAACGGCGGGCGACGGGCGCGTCCCTGGGCGCCGGCCGTTCAGCGATCGCGGCCTTGGTCGCTGGCGCCGGCGGTCGCCAATTGCGCCCGCGCTTCGGCGAGCAGCGCTTCGATGGTGCGTCGCCGGTCGCCCACGACGGTCGCGTCCTGCAGCATCGACTGGTAGCGCTCGATGTTCATGCGAAGGATGTAGGGTGGTTCTTGCATGCCCACATACCCCCATGTTGGAGGGAATCCGTGCCTGCCGGTTCCCGGGTGGTCGGCGTCACTTTCGCCCCCCTCCCGAGTGTTTCGAATGTACGCTAGCGTTCTGTTTGACAACTGTCAACGCAAGCTCTCGTGACGATCTCGACGGGCAAGGCGCATCGCAGCCGAACCGGCCGTCGCCTGGTCGCCCCCGGCGACGGCAGGGAGGGTCCGCGCGCCGGGGACATCGGACCGTCCGACGCCGGACCAAGGCTAGATCGGCTGGCCGGTGAAAAAGGTCTGCGCGTGCTTGGCGAGGGCGTCGGCCCGTCGCGTCGCCCGCACCTGGGACGCGCGCGAGCTGTGCGGCGGGCAGACATGCGTCACGCCCGACCATGTCGGCCGCCGCGTCACCTTCGAGCCGTTCGCCCAGTCGCCGCCTTTCGCGCATCTGGGCGCGGTGTTCCGCAATTTCGACTGGAGGAAGCCGCTCGGCTTCGTCAAGAACGCCGCCGGCCTGTCGGACCAGGTGATGAAGGAGAAAAGGTCCACCACAGAGACACAGAGAGGAAGGAAGACAAACGCTTCGCGCGCCACAGGCGCGTCATCTTCCTTGCCCTTGCTCATATCTCCGTGTCTCTGTGGTGAGACTTCTCGAGGGACCCGCCATGCCGCATATCCGCCTGCGCAAGTTCAACACGCGCGACGCCTACCCCGACCAGAAGCTCGACAACGACCTCTGCATGGTCGTGCGGGCCGGCAACCACATCTTCATGCGCGGGCAGACGGCGATGGCGCTGGACGGCAGCATCGTCGGCGTCGGCGATCCGGCGGCGCAGGCGGAGAACGCGATGGCCTGCGTCAGGACGCTGCTGGAGGAAGCCGGGGCGAAGCTCGAGCATATCTGCAAGATCACGATCTACGTCACCGACCGCGACTACCGCGAGCCGGTCTATCGCGTGGTCGGCAAGTGGCTGAAGGGCGTCTACCCCGTCTCGACCGGGCTGGTGGTCAAGGGCCTGGCGCGGCCCGAATATCTGATGGAGATCGATGTCGACGCGGTGATTCCGGAGGACGAGGCGCGGCCGCGCCAGGCGGCACGGCGCCGGACGCGGAAGAAGGCCGCCAAGAAGACGGTCGCACGCCGCCGGCGGTGAGCCCTATGCCGCGCCGGTTGTGCGGCTGCGCAGCGCACGCAGCACGACCAGCACCGTGCGCCAGAGGATCAGCAGGTCGAAGCCGGGCGACCAGTGGTCGAGGTAGTAGAGGTCCATCCCGACGCGGCGGCGGAACTCGGCCTCGTCCTCGACCGGGCCGGAGCCCTCATTGACCTGGGCCCAGCCGGTCATGCCGGGCAGGGCCAGGGCGCGCCGGGGATACTCCGCGAGCACGTCGCGCGCGAAGCGCTGGCCGAGCCGCATGCCGACGGCGTAGGGGCGCGGGCCGACCATCGACATCTCGCCGCGCATGACGTTGATCAGCTGCGGCAACTCGTCGAGCTTGGACTTGCGCAGAAAGCGTCCGACGCGGGTGACGCGCGGGTCGTCCTGCGTGACCTGCTGCCGCGCCAGCGGATCCGTGCTGGCGGCATGCAGCGTGCGGAACTTGCGCACGCGGATGATCTCGTTCTGCCGGCCGAACCGGTTCTGCAGGAACAGGGCGCTGCCCGGCGACTCCAGGCGGATCAGCAGCGCGATGGCCAGGAGCAGTGGCGCCAGGACCACGGCCAGGGTCGCGGCGCCGAGCCGGTCCTCGGCGGCCTTGGCGAGGAAGCGCCAGTCGACCGGCGGATCCGCCAGCATTTCCGCCAGCTTCGGCTGGAGGTGCTCGGGTCGCTCGAGCAGCACGGGCCGGTCGTCCACCAGGTCGGGGGCGAACATCAGCCGGCACGGCGCGATCTTCAGCCGGTCGAACAGCGCCTCCGCCCGCTTCCCGGCGGAGACCGGCAGGGCGACGATGATCCAGTCGAGCCGGTTCAGGGACTCGAAATGAAGCAGGTTCTCGACCGTGCCGAGCAGCTTGACGCCGTGCAGCTCGTCCGGGACACGGGTACTTCGGTCGTCGAACAGTCCGATGACCCGGAGCCGCTCGTCGCGCAGGCTTTGCTCGACGATGCGGGCGCCGAGCTCGGTCGCGCCGACCAGCGCGATCGTTGTCGTAAACCGCCCCTCGGCGCGCCAGCGCGCCATGAGCGGGACCAGGGCCGAGCGCATCACGAAGGCGATCACGCCCGCCGTCGCCAGGTAGGCCGCGAGCCGGAGGGCGGTGTCGCGGTCGATGCCGGCAAGCGATCCGAACACGGCGGTCGCGAGCGCGGCCAGCGCGAACGGGCGCCAGACCTGCCGGAGCGCCGTGCGCCGCTCGTCCAGGCGCTCGATCGCCGCGATCGCGTAAGTGTCGAACAGGAGCAGCAGGACGGCGACGAGCGCGCCGAGCAGCAGCAGCGCCACCGTCAAGAGGCCCGGCGGGCCCGCCGCGGCCGGTGCTTCCCAGGCCATACCCATGAACAGGGCGGCGGCTACCAGGTTGATGGTCTCGGCCCAGAACAGCGTGAGCGCGACCGCGGTCAGCGAAACGCGCCGCCGGCGCTGGCGCAGCGCGGCCGCCGCCTCGTTCAGCCGCGGCGCGATCGCCGTGCGCTCGGCGGGCCCGTGCTCGATCAGCGTCAGCAGCGGCAGCTCGTCGGCCGAGACGACGTGCGCGCCGCTGGCGCCGTCCGGCGTGCGGTAGGCGAGCTTTACGGCCTGGTCGCCGAACCATTCGGCATCGGTGACGACGGCGCGCTCGTGCCCCGCGAGCCCGCGCAGCGTGATGCCGGCCTTGAGGTCTTCCAGCTCGATCACGGAAACCTCACCCACCAGCCGCCGTCGTCGTGGCCGACGACGAGCGCGACCTCCTGCCCCGCTGAGAGCGCGACGTCGCGTTCGAGAAAATGCACGGTCGGTTTCCAGTGCCTGAGATCGCCGCCGGGGCCGGTCGACGCCGTGAAAGCGCCGTGCAGCGTCAGTTCGTACCACAAGGCTATGCCGTGCGCGGTGCCGGCGCCGTCCGCGCGGAACGCGACGATGCGCTCGCGCGGCGTCGCGATCGCCTGCGCGAAATCGAAGCCGAACAGATCGGCTGCCGGGCCCAGGAGCTGGTGCCGCTCCGCCTGCAGATCGACCGGGACCCCGGCATTGCGGTTACGGAAGCGGTCGAACGGCGAGAGGTCGAAGCCTTCGATCATCGCGACCGGATTGACCGCGCGCAGGTCGGGCAGCGCGACCAGCGCGCCGCGCATGACCGCCGCTGCCGGGATCACGGCGGCATCGGGCGCAGCCAACTCGACGAGCGCATGGCGCATCGTCGGGATCACGCCTTCGCCGATCAGCGCCGAGTCGAGGATTTCCGAGACGACGAGGTCGGCGCGGCGCGGCAGGTCGCGGCCGGCCGCGAGCTCGGTCGACTTGCGCGCCAGGACCGTGATCTGCCGCTCGAGCCCGTTCTTCGCCACGATCTCGCGCGCGATTTCGGCCAGGCGCGGCTCGACCTCGCAGGCGACGACCTGCCCCGCGCCCGCGCGCGCCGCCATCATGGCGAGCAGGCCGGTGCCCGTGCCGATGTCCAGCACCAGCATGCCCGGCCGCACGGCGGCCTCGATGGCGTGGCGGTAGACTTCGTTGCGGCGGCGGTCGGCCAGCATCGGGAAATGCCAGGCCGGCAGCGACTGGTGCAGCGCCTCGGCCAGGCCGGCGCGGGCATGCTCGTGGTCGGGATCGGCCGCCAGCGCCCGGCGATAGGCGGCGATCGCTTCCTCGGTGCGCCCGCGCGCGTTGAGGCAGCGGCCGAGGTTGGCATGCGCCAGCGCGAAGCCGGGCGCCGCATCGGCTGCCTGCTTCAGCGCCTCGATCGCCTCGTCGGCGTGGCCCAGCTGCCACAGCGCCATGCCGCGGTTGTGCAGCAGCAGGGGATGGCGCGGCTGCGACCTGAGGCCCCGTTCGGCCGCCTCCGCGGCCTGCGCCGCGTGCCCGTCGTCGAGCAGAGCACCGGCGAGGTTGGCCTGTGCGCTGACATGGTCGGGCCTGAGCCGGATCGCTTCGCGGTAGGCGGCGATGGCGTCCCGGAGACGGTTCTGCGCCCGCAGCACCAAGCCCAGGTTGTAGTGCGTGTCGGCTTCCGCCGGCGCGGCGGCGCGGGCGCGCTGCAGCAGTGCGGTGGATTCCTCCAGGTCGCCGTGCTTGAAGCGGATCTGCGCCAGCAGGTTGAGCGCGCCGACATGGTCGGGCTGGCCCTGCAGCAGGCGTCTATAGGTCGCTTCGGCTTCCTCCAGCCGGCCGGCGCGCATGGCGCCGACGCCCTGCATGAACAGATCCGTCATCGCTGTCTTCCTTCAGCGCGCGAGCAGCCGCCGATAGAGGCGCACCGTCAGCACCGGCAGCATGTACATCGGCAATTGCGCCATGGCCACGTAAAGCGCGAAGCCGGCCGGTGCGGCATCGGCCAGCACCGCCAGCGGCAGCGCCATGTTGCGGTAGCCGAACATGAGGCCGACGGTGAGCGCGGTGTCGCGCCCCACCGGGGAGAACAGCAGGGCGCCGACCGCCTGCAGCACGCCGTTCGTCAGGAAGGCGGCGGCGGCGAACAGCAGCACGATTCCCGGATCGGACAGGAAGCGCTCGGTCACGCCGTTCATCACGCCGGCGGCGAAGATCACCAGCAGGACCACGTTGAACGTGTCGAGCATGGGTGCGGCGGTCTTCAGGCGTGGCGGCCCGATGGTCCAGCGCAGCAGCCCGGCGACGGCGAAGCCGGCGCCGACGAACGCGGCGAGGCGCCCCATCAGCGCCCAGGGGGAGATCTCGATCTCGAGCCCGAGCAGCGCCACGGCAAGCACCGGCATGACCAGGGGTACCACGGTCGTGCACGCGAGGACCACGACCAGTGCGAGCTCCGCCTCGAGCCCGAGCAGCAGAGCGAACGCAGGCGACGCGAGCACCGGCGAGGTCGTCGCCATCAGGACGATCGACCGCGCCAGCGTCTCGGGCAGTGACAGGAGGCGCAGCGCCAACGCCAAGACCAACGGCGCGCCGACCATCAGCGCGGCGACGATCACGCCGGCGCGCAAGGGTCGGCGCGCGTGGCGCAGCGCCAAGCCCATGTCCATGCGCAGCAGCGAGACGACGAACAGCAGGAAGGTCACGGGCAGCACGGCCGGCCACAGCAATGCCGCGAGCGGCGGCACGGCCAGGCCCGCGATCACGCCGGCGAACAGCAGCCACGCGGCGTGGCGCCCGGTCCAGGCGAGGAGACGGTCGGGCATGGGCGGGGGTCAGCGCTCGGATTTCGGCGAGAGGTCGGGAATGCCAGGATGACAGGCATGCGACGGCTGCCCTAGCTTGGCGGCATGAACGACATCGCCCCCTTGAGCCTGCACGAGGAACCGGTCCGGCCGGAATGGGTCGACTTCAACGGCCACATGAACCTGGCCTATTACCTGCTGGCGTTCGATCATGCGACCGACAAGTTCCTGCACCACCTCGGGCTGGGCGAAGCCTACATGCGCGCGACGGGCAGGTCGATTTTCGTGCTGGAGGCGCATGTCGTCTACCGCCGCGAGATGCAGGCAGACGACCCGATGCGGTTCACGACGCAACTCTTGGGGCACGACGCCAAGCGCATCCAGTTCATCCATCATATGTACCACGCGCGCGAGGGATATCTCTCGGCCGCCAACGAGATCATGGCGCTGCACGTCGACCTGGGCACGCGGCGCTCGGCGCCGATGCCGGCGGTGGTGATCGACACGCTGGCGCGGCTCCTGGCGCAGCATCGGCGCCTGCCGCGCCCGCCCGAGGCCGGCCGTGTCATCACGCTCGACCGGGGGGCTGCCCCGGGCCTGGTAACCAGCGATTAACGATACGGCGCTAGTCTTGCGGCGAGAATCGGAGTCGTGCATCCATCAAACTCCTCTAAGTTATTGAATCGTTGAGGGAAGCGCCAGGTATCGGTCATGTTGGAATTCCCGGAAACCGCGCAACAGTCCGCGGAGCACGCGCGGACGGCGCTCGCGCTGATCGAGCGCCACCGGGTGCGGCTGAACCCGCGCAACTACGCGATCTGGTATGCCTACGCCTCGGGCGTGTCGGCCGAACTGGCCAAGGCGCTCGACAGCGTCGTCGCCAATCGTGCGCCATACACCGAAGAACTCGGCCGCGGGCTTTGGGACCGCTACTTGAGCGCGCAAGCCGGAGCTTCCGCTCAGGCGGTCGGCGAGATCCGCGAGAAGTTGCACAACCAGCTGCGGGACGTGATGCGGCTCCTCGACGAGGCCGGGGCGGACTCCAAGGCCTACGGCAACACGCTGCGCTCGGCCGCCGGCCAGCTCTCCGGCGGCGGCGGCTTGTCTGCGGTGCGCGAGGTGATCGCCTCGCTGGTTGTCGAAACCCAGACGATGGCCGATCGCACGCGCGCGCTGGAGATGCGCCTCGAAGCGTCGGCCAAGGAGGCCGAGGAGCTGCGCCGGGCGCTCGAACTGACTCGGCGCGACGCAATGACCGACGCGCTGACGGGGATCGCCAACCGCAAGGCGTTCGACATCAAGCTG
This sequence comes from uncultured Rhodospirillaceae bacterium, assembly GCA_964557415.1. Lineage (GTDB taxonomy): Bacteria > Pseudomonadota > Alphaproteobacteria > JAEULC01 > JAEULC01 > JAEULC01. The sequence goes on along the minus strand of CAZLBB010000098.1, from coordinate 13,113 downwards.
CGCGAGAACGCGATCCAGGGAATGGGGACGGGCGAGCCGCTCGCGCTGCTGATGGCCGATATCGATCATTTCAAGACGTTCAACGACACTCATGGCCACCAGATGGGCGATCAGGTCCTGAAGCTGGTGGCGCGTACGCTGTCGGAGACGCTCAAGGGGCGCGATACCCCGGCACGCTATGGCGGCGAGGAGTTCGCGATCATCCTGCCCAGCACCGCGATCGGCCCGGCGACCATCGTCGCCGAGCAGATCCGTCAGCGCGTGGCATCGCGCATCGTCGTGCGCAAGGACACGCAGCAGAAGCTTGGCAGCATCACGCTTTCGATCGGTGTCGCTCAGTTCCGCGTGGGCGAGCCGCTCACCGAGCTAATCGAACGCGCCGATGCGGCGCTCTATCGCGCCAAGACCGAAGGCCGCAACCGCGTGGTGGCCGAGAAGCCGGCGCCGAAGGTGGTGGCGGCGGCGGATTAGCGGTCAGCGCGCCGGCGCGCTGCCGGGTTGTCCTTCCAGCGCCCGCATGGCTTCCTCCGGCAGCGGCCGCGGGCGGCGTGTCGCCTCGTCCATCAGCACGACCACTGATTCCGCGGTTGCCGCGCACTTGCCGTGCTGGAACAGCGCCTGCGAGAAGGTGATCGAGCTGCGGCCGATGCCGGTCACGCGGGTGCCGATCTCGACCTGCCCCGGCCAGTTCAGCTCGGCGCGGAAGTCGATCAGCAGCCGCGCGATGACGAACCCCGTCCCCGGCGGCGCCAGCGGCCGCTTGGGATCGAGGAGGAAGGCGACACGGCCCGTCTCGCAGAAGGTCGCGAACGAGGCGTTGTTCACGTGGCCCTGCCGGTCCGTGTCGGCATAGCGGATCGTGTCGATGACGCGCAGCGGAAACTCGTCGGGCGACGGCAGCCTGGGCCTGGACATGACGCGAGACTAGACGAGACGCGCGCTCGCGTCGCGCACCCGACGCGACGATCCTCAGTACGAGCGGTTCAGCTTCAGCCAGCGGTAGCGGTCGCCCGACTTGACCGTGATTTCGGTCGGGGCGACGCCCTGCAGCACGTTGAGCTTCACGTCGACGCCCGCGGGGCCGGTGCCCCAGAGCGCGCGATAGAATTCGGCCAGGCTCGAGACCGGCTTGCCGCCGACGCCGAGGATGATGTCGCCCTTCTCGATGCCGGCCTTGTGCGCCGGCGTGCCGTCCTGCACGCGGGTGACGAACAGCCGCCCGCGCACCTCCTCGGAATTGAGGCCGAGCCACGGACGCGGCGGCGTGGCCGGCCTGCCCTGCGTCAAGAGGTCGGCCATGATCGGCTTCAGCTCGTCGATGGGTACGAACATGTTGCCCGGCCCGATGCTCTCGCCTTCGGCCGGGTCGTTGACGATCAGCGAGCCGACGCCGACCAGCTTGCCGTCCTGGGTGACCAGCGCCGCGCCGCTCCAGTCCATCATCGGCGGCGCGGTGAAGATCGCGCTCTCGAGCATGTATTCCCAGTAGCCGGCGAAGGTCCGGCGCGAGACGACCAGCGCCGGCCGCGCGGCGTCGGCGCCGGCGTGGTTGAGCGCGAGCACGCGGTCCTTGACCTTGACCCCGGCCGATTCGCCGAGCTTCAGCGGCTTGGCCGGCAGCTTGCTCATCGCGCGGACCAGGCCGAAGCCGGACTCGTAGTCGTAGCCCACCACCTCGGCCGGCACCTTCTGTCCGCCTTGGGTCACAAGCTCGACGCGGTCGGCTTCCAGGATCAGGTAGCCGATGGTGACGACAAGCCCGTCGCCGCCGATCAGCGTGCCGGTGCCCTCGCGCTCGGTGCCCAGCGTCTTCGCCGAGCGCGCGTCGCCTGGAACCACGGCCTTGACCTTGACGATGGCGGCGGCAAGCTCTTCGACGCTCGGAGCCTCGGCGAAGGCGCGCCCGCCGAGGCCAAGCGCCAGGACGCACAGCAACAGCGCCGCAAACCGGCGCATCGATCGGACGTCGCGATCACGCATGACAACACCCTCGCCCGCGAAGCTCCGATCGGGAATGCTATCACCGGGGTCGTAAGCGCACCACAAGCCCGGCCACATGCGCACGGGCATGTGACCGTCCGAACGCCGCCGCTGGCGCAGGCCCCGCCCCGGCGCCTATAAGCATGCAACCGATTTTCCCGGAGTCGTGGCGCCGATGCTGACCGTCTCGCTGCTGATCGCATCCAATGTTTTCATGACTTTCGCCTGGTACGGGCACCTCAAGTACACGCACGTGCCGCTGTGGCAGGCGATCCTGGCAAGCTGGGGCATCGCCTTCTTCGAGTACTGCCTGATGGTGCCGGCGAATCGCTGGGGCTACGGCGAGTTTTCCGTGGTCCAGCTCAAGACGATCCAGGAAATCGTCACCTTGTCGGTCTTCGCCCTCTTCGCCATCTTCTATATCGGCGAATCGATTCGCTGGAACCATCTTGCCGGCTTCGCCTGCCTGGTCGGCGCGGCCTATTTCATGTTCCGACCGGACTGAACGGCCGAAGATCGCGGCGCGACAGGCCGAGGCCGGGCGCGCTATATAGCGGGAGCCATGTCCGTCTCGTCCGAACGCATAATGTCGCCCGCCGCGGCGGCCGAGCGCCAGCCGCACCTGTCCGGGCTGAACCCGGCCCAGGCCCAGGCCGCGCAGACGCTGGACGGGCCGGTGCTGGTGCTGGCCGGCGCCGGCACGGGCAAGACGCGCGTCCTGACCGCCCGCCTGGTGCACATCCTGGCGACGGCGCGCGCGCTGCCGTCGCAGATCCTGGCCGTGACCTTCACCAACAAGGCCGCCAACGAGATGAAGCATCGGGTCGAGACGATGCTGGCGCGGCCGGTCGAGGGCTGGTGGCTGGGTACGTTCCATTCGATCGGCGCGCGCATCCTGCGCCGCCATGCCGAGCTGGCCGGGCTCAGGCAGAACTTCACCATCCTCGACGCCGACGACCAGATCCGGCTGCTGAAGCAGCTGATGCAGGCCGAGGAGATCGACGACAAGAGGTTCCCGGCGCGCGTGCTGATGGGCGTGATCCAGCGCTGGAAGGACCGCGGCCTGTTGCCCGAGCAGGTGACCGCCGGCGAGGATAGCGAGATCGCCAACGGCCGCTGCCTGGCGCTCTACCGCCAGTACCAGGAGCGGCTGCGCACGCTGAATGCGGTCGATTTCGGCGACCTGCTGCTCCTGAACCTGTCGTTGTTCCGCGAGCACCCGGAAGTGCTGGCCGACTACCAGCGCCGCTTCCGCTACATCCTGGTCGACGAGTACCAGGACACCAACGTGGCGCAATATCTCTGGCTCCGTCTGCTGGCCCAGGCGCACAAGAACATCTGCTGCGTCGGCGACGACGACCAGTCGATCTATGGCTGGCGCGGCGCCGAGGTCGGCAACATCCTGCGCTTCGAGGAGGACTTCCCCGGCGCGGTCGTGGTCAGGCTGGAGCAGAACTACCGATCGACCGCGCGCATCCTCGCCGCTGCCTCGGGCCTGATCGCGCACAACCAGGACCGGCTGGGCAAGACGCTGTGGTGCGACGAGGGCGGCGCCGAGCGCGGCGAGAAGCTGCATGTGCGCGCGGTGTGGGACGGCGAGGACGAGGCGCGCAGCGTCGGCGAGGAAATCGAGGCGCTGCAGCGCAAGAGCGAGAGCCCGTCGCAGATGGCGATCCTGGTGCGCGCCGGCTTCCAGACGCGCGAGTTCGAAGAGCGGCTGATGACCTTGGGCGTTCCCTATCGCGTGGTCGGCGGCCCGCGCTTTTACGAGCGCCAGGAAATCCGCGACGCCATGGCCTATCTGCGCGTCGTCAACCAGGCGGACGACGACCTGGCGTTCGAGCGCATCGTCAACCTGCCGCGCCGCGGCATCGGCGACGCCACGCTGCGCGCGGCGCATGCGCTGGCGCGCGCCCGCGCCACATCGCTGGTGGCGGCCTGCCGCCAGCTGGTCGCGACCGACGAGCTGAAGCCGCCGGCGCGCCGCGCGCTTTCGGGCCTTCTCGCCGACATCGACCGCTGGCGCGCGCAGGTCGACGCCATGCCGCATCCGGAACTGGCCGAGACGATCCTCGAGGAGTCCGGCTACATCGGCATGTGGCGCGAGAGCAAGGCGGCGGAAGCGCCGGGACGGCTCGACAACCTGAAGGAGCTGATCCCGGCCATGGGCGAGTTCGACAACCTCGCCGGCTTCCTCGAGCATGTCAGCCTGGTCATGGAGCAGGCGACCGACGCCGGCGGCGAGGTGGTGAGCATCATGACGCTGCACGCCGCCAAGGGCCTCGAGTTCGACACGGTCTTCCTGCCCGGCTGGGAGGAGGAGCTGTTCCCCAACCGCCGCACGCTCGAGGAAGGCGGGGCCAAGGCGCTGGAGGAGGAGCGGCGGCTGGCCTATGTCGGGCTGACGCGCGCGCGCAAGCGCGTGCTGATTAGCTACGCGCAGCATCGCCGGGTCCACAACGCCTGGCTCGCCTGCCTGCCGTCGCGCTTCATCGGCGAGCTGCCGGCCGAGGAGGTCGACATGGAGGCCGCGCCCGGCATGGTGGCCGCGCGCAGCGATCGCCCGGCGATGCGCGACGAATGGCGCGGCTGGAGGCCGGCCGGGCGGTCGGCCCAGCCGCCCCTGATCGAGGGCAGCGCCTTCGAGATCAGCGACCAGCCGAGCGGCCGCTTCACGACGGGATCGCGCGTGTTCCACATGAAGTTCGGATACGGCACGGTCACCGCGGTCGAAGGCGAGAAGCTCGAGGTCGAGTTCGACAAGGCCGGCCGCAAGAAGGTGGTCGACAGCTTCGTGCAGCGCGCCCCGGCGTGACCAGCAAACGCGCGACGGCGCCGCTATCCGGGGCGCTTTCCACCATCACCGTGATCGTTCCCGCCGCCGCCGCGCCGGCCTTCGCCGAGGCGCTGGAGGCCTTCGCCGCGTCCGTTTCGGCCTTCGAGATCGCGCCCGGCGGCGACTGGCGCATCGAGGCGATCGGACCGGCGCCCGATCGGGCCGCCCTCGGCGCGGCCCTGGCGCTGGTCGCGGCCGCGCGCAGCGTGGCCGAGCCCCAGGTCGCGGTGGCGCCCCTGCCGGAAAAGGATTGGCTGGCGGAGAACCGGCGGAGCTTCCGCCCGATCGTTGCCGGGCGCTTCCTGGTGCATCCGTCGCATGTTCGGGCGGTCGCGCCCGGCAAGCGTCTGCTGTGCCTGGATGCCGGAGAGGCCTTCGGCACCGGCGAGCACGAGACCACGCGCGGCTGCCTGCTGGCGCTCGACCAACTGGCCCGGCGCTGGCCGACTGGGCGCCGGCCGGCGCGCGGCGCGCCGGCGCTCGATCTCGGCTGCGGCTCGGGCATCCTGGCCCTGGCCATGGCGCTGACCTGGCGCATGAAGGTGCTGGCGGTCGACTCGGCGCCCGAGGCCGTGCGCACGGCGCGCGCCAACGTGCGGGACAACGTGGCGGCGGCGCTGGTGCGCTGCCTGTGTTCGCACGGATTTCGCCATCGGGCCGTGAAGCGCCACCGCTACGCGCTGATCACGGCGAATATCCTGCAGCGGCCGCTGGTCGCCCTGGCGCCGGCCCTGGCGGCGCGCCTCGAGCGCGGCGGCCGCGTCGTCCTGTCGGGATTCCATCCGTACCAGGCACAGGCGGTGATCGCCGCCCATCGGTCGCAGGGTCTGGTGCTGGAACGACGCATCACGCTCGGTCAGTGGTGCACGCTGGTGATGATCCGCCCGTAGCTCCAACGACGGAGGACACTGCCGCATGGCCCAACCCGTACGCATCGCCGTGGTCGGCGCCGGCCTGATCGGCCGCGCGCATATCAAGCGCGTGCTGGAAGAGCCCGAGGCGGCGCTTGCCGCGATCGTCGATCCCGCGCCGGCGGCGCGCGACCACGCCGCCAGCCTCGGCGTGCCCTGGTTTGCCGAGCTCGACGCCATGCTGTGGAACGCCAAGCCGGACGGCGTGGTGCTGGCCACGCCCAACCAGCTCCATCTGGCGGGCGCGCTCGCGACGATCAATGCGGGGCTGCCGACCCTGCTGGAAAAGCCGGTGGCCGAAACGGTTACGGACGCGATGACGATCGTCGCGGCGGCCGAGCAGGCGAGTGTGCCGATCCTGATCGGCCATCACCATCGCAGCAGCCTCATCATGCGCCACGCCAAACAGATCATCGCTTCCGGCGCGCTCGGGCGCCTCACCGTGGTCAACGCGCTCTGCTGGTACTTGAAGCCGGCGGACTATTTCAATGTCGCCTGGCGGCGCGAGAGGGGCGGCGGCGTCGTGCTGATCAACCTGGTGCATGTCATCGACGACCTGCGCATCCTCTGCGGCGACATCACGAGCGTGCAAGCGATCGAGTCGAGTGCCGCCCGCGGCTTCCCGGTCGAGGACACGGCGGCGATTCTGCTGCGGTTCGAGAACGGCGCGCTCGGCACGCTGAGCGTCTCGGACAGCGCCGCGGCGCCATGGAGCTGGGAGCTGACGTCGGGCGAGAACAAGGCCTATCCGCAGACCGACCAGTCCTGCTACCTGATCGCCGGGACCGAGGGTTCGCTCGCGGTGCCGCGCCTCGACCTGTGGCGCTACCGCGAAGCCAGGAGCTGGTGGGCGCCGATCGACTGCGAGCGCCGGTTCGTCCAGGACCAGGACCCGCTCACGGCGCAGATGCGCCACTTCTGCGACGTCGTGCGCCGCACGGCCGAGCCCGTCCTCGGGGTGCGCGAAGGCGCGCGGACTCTGGCGACGACGCTGGCCGTCAAGGAAGCGGCGGAGACCGGCCGATCGGTACGCGTCGCCGCGATCTGAGGAAGGGGTCCGGCGGTCCCCCGACGCAGGGAGTGGGGGACCGCCGGAACGCGTCGCCCGGGGGATTGGACGACGCGGGGGAGCTCGTCTCGATGCCGGCGCGGCGTCAGTCGGCCGCGTCGACCATGTTCGCCGGGTAAGACCGGCGTGCGTTGCTGTTCGCCGCTTCCGGTACCCTGCCGGCCAGACCGACATAGGCCTCGCCGCGGTCGTAGACCTGGCCGCTGGCGACCGCCTCGGCGATGCCGTCGATCTGCCCGCGCTCGATGCCGATGTCGCGCAGCATCGAGTCGTCCAGCGCGCTCAGCTCGGTGCGCGTACGCGCGCGCAGGCGCCAGCGGCGCAACGGCGCGACGATCGCCGTCCGAACGAACCCGACCAGCACCTCGCCGCGTGCCGGGGCGCCCATGCGCTCGGCGCGGTCGACCATCTCCTTGATCTCGTCGCGCGAAATGCCGATATCGCGGAGCAGCCGGTCGTCCATCTCCGAAAGCTCGCGCACCGCGATGCGCTTTGCGTCCCAGCGCCGCACGGCGTCGACCGCGCGCACGATCCCGCCGGCGATCATCTCGCCGACGACCCGGGCCCGCTCGACCTGGGCGCGGCGCACCAGCTCGTCGAGCTCGTCGCGCGCCGGCATGGTCCCGAACGCCGGCTTGGTGTTGAAGTGAGAACCATCGAACATGACACGCAATCCTGCACGTTGTTTGTGGGCGCCGCCAAAGCCGGGTTCAGCCCCATTGGAGGCGAGGGGGCTTTCGCGACCACCGTCGCTCCGATAAATAGTCCTTACCCGGCGCGATTCCGAGGGTATTTGCTGCACAGCAGCAATGAACAGGATGCATGCATGTCTTTGATTTGCCTCAATTCCATTAATCCCGCCTTAATCATCCTGACCGCGCCGCAACATGGTCATGGCCGGGCGGGTGCGGCGTCATGACGCCCGATATCGCCGGGCGGGAGCCTTACCGGGGCGACGCGGCGCTCCAGCGCTTGCTGTCGGAGCAGGGGGTTGCGCTCGATGCGGCGGCGGTCCGCGCGCTCGTCGCCGGCGTGGTGGCGGCGCCCGAGCCGGCCGCCGACCCCGACGGCTGGATCGCGCTGGTGGCGCCGGACGCGTCCCCCGCCCTGGCGGGCCAGCTCCGGGCCCTCAAGGCCGTCATCCGGGCGGAGGCCGCACCGGACGTGGAGCCCGACCGGCAGTCGCGCCGCGAGCGCCTGGCGGCGCTGCGCGCGGAGCTCGCCCGGCGCGGGCTAGCCGGTTACGTCGTCCCGCGCGCCGACGAGCACCAGGGCGAGTACGTCGCCAGGCGCGCCCAGCGCCTGGCTTGGCTCACCGGCTTCACCGGCTCCGCCGGCCTGGTGATCGTGCTGGCGAGCCGCTCGGCCATTTTCGTCGACGGACGCTATACGCTGCAGGTCCGCGACCAAGTCGACCTGACTGCGCACGAGCCGCGCCACGTGACCGAGCAGCCGCCCGCCGACTGGCTCGCGGAGCATCTGAAGCCGGGGGAGAGGCTAGGCTACGACCCCTGGCTGCTGGGCCCCGGCCTGGTCGAGCGCCTGGCCGCCGCCTGCGCCAAGGTCGGCGCCGAGCTGGTGCCGGCCGAGCCCAACCCGATCGATGCGATCTGGCGCGACCAGCCGCCGGCGCCGATCGCGCCCGTGGCCCCGCACGACCTGCGCTTCGCCGGACGCTCGGCGCCGGCAAAGAAGCAGGACATCGCGCAGAAGCTGGCGGCAGACGGCGTGGACGCGGCGGTCATCAGCGACCCGGCCTCGATCGCGTGGCTGTTCAACATCCGCGGCGGCGACGTGCCGCGCACGCCGCTGCCACTCTCCTTCGCCATACTAGAGAAGGACGGCAAGGCGCGGCTCTATATCGATCCGCGCAAGCTGCTGCCGGCGACGCGCGCGCATCTCGGCAACTCGGTGATTGTCGAGCCACCGGCCGGCTTCGCCGCCGGCCTCGACGCGCTCACCGGCAAGCGCGTGGTGGTCGACACGGCGACCGCCGGGGCCGCCGTGCTGGACAAGCTCCAGCGCGCCGGCGCCCAGGTCGTGCGCGGCGAGGATCCCTGCGCGTTGGCGAAGGCCTGCAAGAACGCAGTCGAGCTGGACGGCGCGCGCGCGGCGCATCGGCGCGACGGTGTGGCGCTCGGCCGCTTCCTCGCCTGGCTGGCACGCGAGACGCCGTCGGGCCAAGTCGACGAGCTGGCGGCGTCGGACAAGCTCGAGTCGTTCCGGCGCGAGGGCGAGTTCTTCCGCGACCTGAGCTTCGATTCGATCTCGGGCGCGGGTTCCAACGGCGCCATCGTGCACTACCGCTCGACGCCAGCGACCAACAGGCGGCTGGAGCCCGGCACGCTCTACCTGATCGACTCCGGCGCGCAGTATCTCGACGGCACGACCGACGTCACGCGCACCATCGCGATCGGCGCGCCCGAGGCCGAGATGCGCGACCGCTTCACCCGCGTCCTGAAGGGCCATATCGCCATCGCCACCGCGAAGTTCCCGCGCGGCACGACCGGTAGCCAGCTCGATCCGCTGGCACGCCACGCGCTGTGGCAGGCGGGGCTCGACTTCGACCATGGCACCGGCCACGGCGTCGGCAGCTACCTGTCGGTGCACGAGGGCCCGCACCGCATCTCGAAGGTGCCCAACAGCGTGGCGCTGCAGCCCGGCATGATCGTCTCGAACGAGCCCGGCTACTACAAGACCGGCGCCTACGGCATCCGCATCGAGAACCTGGTCACCGTGATCGAGGTGCCGCGCCCCGCGGGCGGCGAGCGCGACCTCCTGGGGTTCGAGACGCTGACGCTCTGCCCGATCGAGCGCACGCTGGTCGCCCCGTCATTGCTGAGCGGCGACGAGATCGCCTGGCTCGATGCCTATCACGCGCGGGTGCGGGACGTGATCGGGCCACTGGTGGACGCGGAGACGCGGTCGTGGCTGGAAGCGGCGACGCGGAAGATTTCGACATGATGGCAAAGCGTCGCGGCGGTCGGATTTCCCGCATCACGAAGCGCAGCGCTGCGGCCGCTGGGTCTTCTCCTGTTGCAGCTCCAAGGAAGATGACCGTACCGGAAGCCATCGAAGGACTGATCGAAGTCCGCAAGGGGCGGACCCTCGGCGGAATCACGACCAAGGAACTGACCGACGAGGGCCGGAAGCGATAGGTCGCCGCTTCATCCACCGATCAGCTTCAGCCATTCCTCTTCCGTCAGCGTCGCGACGCCGAGCTCGCGCGCCTTGGCCGCTTTCGAGCCGGCGTCGGCGCCGATCACGACGTAGTCGGTCTTCTTCGACACCGAGCCGGCGACCTTGGCGCCGAGCTGCTCGGCGCGCGCCTTGGCCTCGGCGCGGCCCATGGTCTCGAGCGTGCCGGTGAACACCACGGTCTTGCCGGCGACGGGCGAGCCCGAGACCGCGGCCTGCGCGAACGCCTCGACCTCGATCTCCTTCGCCAGCTCGTCCAGGACCCTGAGGTTGTGCTTCTCGGCGAAGAAGCCGACGATGTCGGTCACCATCGCCGGGCCGACGCCCTCGATGTTGTCGAGCTCGGCGACCGCCTCCTCGTCGCCATTGGCGGCGCGTTCCATGGCCGCGCGCCAGGCCTGGAGCGAGCCGTAGTTGCGCGCAAGCAGCCGCGCCGTGGCCTCGCCGACCTGGGGGATGCCGAGGGCGAGGATGAAGCGGGGCAGGGGCACGCGCCGCCGCGCCTCGATCGCGCGCATCAGGTTGCCGAAGCGCAGCTCGCCCCAGCCGCGCAGGCCCGTGTCCTTCTTCTCGTCGCGCACGATCTCGGGCCGCCGCCGGTGCAGGCGGAAGATGTCGACCGGGCCCTTGAGGAACCCCTTCTCATGGAACTCCTGGACGGTCTCCTCGCCCATGCCCTCGATGTCGAGCGCCCCGCGCGAGCAGAAATGGATCAGGCGCTCGACCGCCTGGGTCGGGCAGGTGAGGCCGCCGGTGCAGCGGCGCACCGCCTGGCCTTCCTCGCGTACGGCCAGGCTGCCGCAGACCGGGCACTTGTCGGGCATGACGAAGGGCCTCGCGCCCTTCGGCCGCTTCTCGGGGATCACGCGCACGACCTGCGGGATCACGTCGCCGGCGCGCTGGATCACGACCGTGTCGCCGGCGCGGAAGTCCTTGCGCGCGACTTCGTCCTCGTTGTGCAGCGTGGCGCGCGAGACGACCACGCCGCCGACGGTGACCGGCGTCAGGATCGCATAGGGCGTCAGCGCCCCGGTGCGCCCGACGGAGATGCCGATGTCCTCGAGTTTGGTGATGGCCTGCTCCGCGGGGAACTTGTGCGCGACGGCCCAGCGCGGCGCGCGGCTGACGAAGCCCAGTCGCTCCTGCCAGTCCAGCCGGTTCACCTTGTAGACGACGCCGTCGATGTCGTAGTCGAGCTGGGCGCGCTGCTCGGCCATGCGCGCGTAGAGCTTCAGCGCCTCGCTCTCGTCCCGGCACAGCTTCGCCAGCGGGTTGGTCTTGAAGCCCCAGTGGGCGAAGCGCTGCACCGTCTCCCAGTGCGTGTGCGGCAGCCGGCCGCGCACCTCGCCCCAGGCATAGGCGAAGAACCGCAACGGGCGCGACTTCGTGATGGCGGGATCGAGCTGGCGCACCGAGCCGGCCGCGGCGTTGCGCGGATTGGCGAAGATCGGCTCGCCCGCCTTCTCGCGCTCGGCGTTCAGCCTCGCGAACAGGCTGCGCGGCAGGTAGACCTCGCCGCGCATCTCGATCAGCTCCGGCACGTCCTTGCCCTTGAGGCGATGCGGCACGTCCGGGATGGTCTTCAGATTAGCGGTGATGTCCTCGCCGACCGCCCCGTCGCCGCGGGTCGCGCCCTGCACGAACACGCCGTCTTCGTAGCGCAGGTTGGCCGACAGCCCGTCGATCTTCGGCTCGGCCGTCAGCGCGACGGCGGTGTCGGCGGGCAGCTTCAGGAAGCGGCGCACGCCGGCGATGAACTCGGCCACGTCCTCGGCGCTGAAGGCGTTGCCGAGCGACAGCATCGGCCTCAGGTGGCTGACCTTGGCGAAGCCCTGCGCCGGGGCCGCGCCGACGCGGCGGCTCGGGCTGTCCTCGCGGATCAGCTCGGGGAAGCGGCGCTCGATCGCCTGGTTGCGCTGGCGCAGCGCGTCATAGGCGGCATCGGAGATCTCGGGCGCGTCCTGCTGGTAGTAGAGCCGGTCGTGGTGCGCGATCTCCTTGGCGAGCCGCGCCAGCTCGGAAGCGGCTTCCTTCTCGGTCAGCTGCCCGACCGGCACGTGCGGCAGCTCCCTCATCGCCGCCGCCTCATCGCCGCCGCCTCATCCTGGCGCCGTCCTCGATCAGCCGGTCGGCCGCGGCGCGCGCCTCGTCGGTGACGGCGGCGCCGGACAGCATGCGCGCGATCTCCTCGCGCCGGTCGTCCGCGGCCAGGGATTCGACGCGCGTCATGGTGTCGCCGCGGGCGACCGACTTGGTGACGCGCATCTGCCGCGCCGCACGCGCCGCCACCTGCGGGCTGTGCGTCACCACCAGGATCTGCACGTCCTTCGCCAGCCGCGCCAGGCGCTCGCCCACGGCATCGGCCGTGGCGCCGCCGATGCCGCTGTCGACCTCGTCGAACACCAGGGTCGGCACCGGCTCGGTGCGCGCCAGCACCACCTTGAGCGCCAGCATGAAACGCGACAGCTCGCCGCCCGAGGCGATCTTGTTGAGCGGCCCCGGGGCCTGGCCGGGATTGGTCGCGGCCTCGAAGCGCACCCGGTCGATGCCGTGCTCGGACCAGTCGGCCTCGTCGGTGCGCGCCACCGCGGTCGAGAACCCGGCGCGCTCCAGCTTCAAGGGCGGCAGCTCGGCGGCGACGCCCTTGTCCAGCCGCTTGGCGGCCTCGTGCCTGAGGGCGCTCAGCGCCTCGGCGCTCGCGACATAGGCGGCGCGCGCCGCTTCCGCCTCGCGGCCCAGCCGCTCCAGCGTTCCGCCGCGGTCCTCGATCGCGGCCAGGCGCAAGGCCAGCTGGTCGCGCAGCGCCGGCAGCGCCGCGACCTCGACACGGTGCTTGCGTGCGAGGCCGCGCAGGGCAAACAGGCGCTCCTCGATTCTCTCCAGCCGGCGCGGATCGAGATCGTCGTCGCCGGCCAGCGCCTCGAGCCCGGCCACGGCATCGGCGAGCTCGGCGGCGGCGCGCTCGAGGGCCGCGATCGGCGCGTCGAGCCGCCCGCCCGCCTGCGCGGCGGCGCGATCGAGCTGGCGCCGGGCCGCGGCGACGGCGGCCTCCGCCGTGCGGTCGCCGGTCAGCTCGCCCAGGGCGCCGCTCACCGCCGTCATCAGCTTCTCTCGGTTCA
>CAZLBB010000097.1:0-21531 GCA_964557415.1 uncultured Rhodospirillaceae bacterium | reverse complement strand
ACATAGGGCAGCGGCGGCATGTTCATGCTCGCCATGCACGGCACGCGCGACCTGGCCACCGCGTCGAGCAGCTCGCGCACGCCGGGCGAGCGGTATTGCGGCTCCTGCATCGCCAGGCCGATCAGGTCGTAGTCCTTCGGGTTGACGTCGCCCGGGCCGGCCGCCGAGACCTTGCCCTTGAGCTTGCGCGAGTCAATCTCGACCGGATCCTTGCGGCCGCGCACCGGCAGGCGCACGCGGAAGCCTTCGCTGTTGATCAGCTCGGCCTCGGCCGGCAGGCAGACCAGCTTCACGTTGTGCCCGCCGAACATCATCTTCGAGGCGAGCAGCGACCCGTAGGACGCGCCCAGGATCAGGATGTTGTAGGTCGCCGCCATGGCGTTCCGCTCCCCGCTGAACTTGTTCGATCGGAAGATTGACAATCCGGGCAACCGCCCGCGCCCGCAATCTATGAGGGCCGAGGATTGTATGCAATCCGGATCGCTTATTATTTATTCCTTGAGCGCGCGCTCGAGGAACTCCAGCCGGTCCTGGCCCCAATAGGGCTGGCCCTTGTAGACGTACCAGGGCGCGCCGAACACCTGGGCCTTGATCGCCTCGTCGGTGTAGCGCTGGTAAAGCGCCTCGACCTCGGGCGAGGCCGAGGCCTTGAGCAACGCCTTGCCGTCGAGCCCGAGCGCCCGGGCGATCTCCTCCAGCGTGTCGGTGTCGGCGATGTTGCGGTTCTCCTCCCACAGCGCCCGCATGATCGCGTGCGACAGCGCTGCAACGTCGTGCCCGGCCTTGTCCGCTGCGATCGCCAGCTTGTTGGCTGCGGTCTGGTCGGCCGGGAAGAACTTCGGGTGCAGGTTGAGCTTGACGCCGAGATGCCGGCTCCAGCGCTCGAGCTCGACCAGCCGGTAGGCCTGGCGCTGCGGCGGCCGCTTGGCCACCGGCAGGCCGCCCGATTGGGGGAACACCTTGCCGTAGTCGATCGGCTTGAAGTTGACCTTGGCCGCCGCCGCCTTGGCCATCGAAAGCATGCGCTGATGGCCCATGTAGGACCACGGGCTCTGGTGCGTGTAGTAGTAGTCGATCGTCTTCGACGCCGTCTTCATCGGGTGCTCTCCGCCAACTTCGCTGCCTCGCGTTCGCGCAACACCTTGCGCTGGATCTTGCCGGTCGTCGTCATCGGCAGCGCGTCGACGAACTCGACCAGCCTTGGATATTCGTGCGCCGCCAGCCGCGTGCGCACCCAGTCCTGCACGTCGCGGACCAGGCGCGCATCCGGCGCCACGCCGGCCTTCGGCACGATGAAGGCCTTGACCGCCTCCGTGCGCACCGGATCCGGCACGCCGATCACCGCGGCCATGGCCACCGCCGGGTGCTTCAACAGGCAGTCCTCGATCTCGGCCGGGCCGACGCGGTAGCCGGCGGTCGTGATCACGTCGTCGGCGCGGCCCTGGAAGCGGAAGTACCCGTCCGCCTCGCGCCGGGCCGTGTCGCCGGTGATCAGCCAGTCGCCGGCGAACTTCGCCCGCGTGGCCTCCGGGTTCTGCCAGTACTCGAGGAACATCACCGGGTCGGGCCGCAACACCGCGACGTTGCCCGGCTCGCCGTCGGGCAGCGCGCGCCCGTCGTCGTCGACGATGGCGACGCGATGGCCGGGGATGGCGCGGCCCATCAGCCCGGGTCTGGCTTCCATGATGCCGGCGCAGTTGCCGACCACGAGGTTGCATTCGGTCTGGCCGTAGAATTCGTTGATCGTCAGGCCGAACGTGGCGCGGCCCCAGTCCAGGAGTTCGCCGCCCAGCGTCTCGCCGCCGCTGCCGATCGAGCGCAGCCTGTAGGCATGGCGCTGCTGCGGCGCCGCCACCTGTCGCATCAGCTTCAGCGCCGTCGGCGGCAGGAAGGAGTTGCGCACGCCGTACTTGGCCAGCAGGAAGAACGCCTCCTCCGGATCGAATTTCCGCGCGCGATAGGCGAGCACGGGAATGCCGTGATGCCAGGCGGGCAGCAGCACGTCGAGCAGACCGCCGATCCAGGCCCAGTCCGCTGGCGTCCACATCAGGTCGCCCGCCTGCGGGAAGAACTCGTGCGGGAACTCGACGCCGGGCAGGTGGCCGAGCAGCACGCGATGCGCGTGCAGCGCGCCCTTGGGCTGCCCGGTCGTGCCCGAGGTGTAGATGATCAGCGCCGGGTCGTCGGCGCTCGTGTCGACCGCGGCGAACCGGTCCGACGCCGCCTCGACCAGCGGCCAGAAGGGCAGCGGCTGGTCGCCGCGCGCGAGGCACAGATTGGCCTCGCCCTCGCGCGCCATGTCGGTTACCAGCACCGTGCGCAGCTCGGGCAGGCGGTCGCGGATGGCGGCGATCTTGGCCAGGCCCACCGCATCGGTGACCAGTGCCCGCGCGCCGCTGTTCTGCAGGCGGTACTCCAGCGCCTCGACGCCGAACAGCGCGAACAGCGGCACGGCGACGAGCCCCGCCTTGTAGGCGGCGACATGGGCGATCGCGGTCTCGGGCGACTGCACCAGCAGGATGGCGATGCGGTCGCCGCGCCCAAGGCCCTGCGCCAGCAGCGCGTTGGCCAGGCGGTTCGACAGCAGCGCCATGTCGCGGAAGGAATAGCGCCGCTCGGCGCCCGCCTCGTCGCGGTAGATCAGCGCCAGCTTGTCGCTGCCGGCATGCTTGTCCGTCACGTCGACGCCGATGTTGAACCGCGCCGGCACGCGCCAGCGGAACTGCGCCACCGCCTCGTCGTAACTCTTTGCCGGCTCCAGCATTTTTCCTCCCGGCCGCGATCATAGGCCGGGATGCGACGCGGGCAAATCCGGGTTAGGATGCCGCCATGGCCCAGCGATCCGCCCCGACCCTCGGACGCGCCGCCGAGCGCCGCGTGCGCTTCCGCGCGCCCCCGAAGCCGCTCTACGAGCGCGACATGTACCGCTGGACGCGCCAGCAGGCGAAGCTGCTGCGCGCCGGCAAGGTATCCGAGCTCGACCTGGCAAACCTGGCCGAGGAGATCGAAAGCTTGGGCGAGCGGGACAGGCGCGAGGTGGACAGTCGCTTGAGGCTCATCTTGGCGCATCTGTTGAAGTGGCAATACCAATCCGACGAGAGGACGCGGAGTTGGGACGCCACGATCGACACGCAGCGTGCCGAGCTCGAGTTGATTTTCGAGCAAAGCCCAAGTCTCCGTCGGTCGGCAGCGGCAAGATACCCGAGGACCTACGCAAGGGCCGTGCGTCAGGCGCTGAAGGAAACCGGTCTGGCGCCGGCCACCTTTCCGGCGTCGACGCTTTTCACGCTCGAGCAGGCGCTCGATCCCGACTTCATGCCGAAGGACTGATCCAAGCATGCCCGACGACAGCCGCTATCGCGAGTACCGCAACTCGGCCTGCCCGCACGACTGCCCGAGCACCTGCGCGCTGGAGGTCGAGCGCGTCGACGCGCATCGGATCGGCAAGGTGCGCGGGGCGGCGGCCAACGCCTACACGGCGGGCGTCATCTGCGCCAAGGTCTCGCGCTATGCCGAGCGGGTGCATCATCCGGACCGGCTGACCAGGCCGCTCAAGCGCGTCGGCGACAAGGGCCAGGGCCGCAGCGCTTTCGCCGAGATCTCCTGGGACGAGGCGCTCGACCGCACGGCCGAGGCGATGACGCGCGCCGCCGGCAAGCACGGCAAGGAAGCGGTCTGGCCCTACTACTACGCCGGCACGATGGGGCTGGTGCAGCGCGACGGCATCGAGCGGCTGCGCCATGCGATGGGTTACTCGCGCTTCCACTCGACCATCTGCAACACGCTGAGCGATGCCGGCTGGTACGCCGGCAACGGCGCCAAGTGGGGCGCCGATCCGCGCGAGATGGCCGAGGCGGACCTGATCGTGATGTGGGGCGGCAACCCGGTCGCGACCCAGGTCAACGTCATGACCCATATCGCGCGCGCGCGGAAGAACCGCGGCGCCAGGCTGGTCGTCATCGACCCCTATCGCACCGGAACGGCCGAGCAGGCCGACATGCATCTCTGCGTCCGGCCGGGCACGGACGGCGCGCTCGCCTGCGCCGTGATGCACGTGCTGTTCAAGGAAGGCTTGGCCGACCGCGCCTACCTGGCGCGGTACACGAAGGACGCCGACCGGCTGGAGCGGCATCTCGAGACGCGCACGCCGCAATGGGCGGCCGGTATCACCGGCCTCGGGGAAGACGAGATCACGGCCTTCGCGCGCCTCTATGGCGGCACCAGGCGCGCCTATCTGCGCCTCGGCTACGGCTTCAGCCGCTCGCGCAATGGTGCTGCGCAGATGTTCGCCGCCTCCTGCCTGCCGGCGGTGACCGGCGCCTGGCAGTATCGCGGCGGCGGCGCGCTCTACGGCATGTCGGGCATCTACCAGATCGACAAGACGTTGATCGAGGGACTCGACGTGGTCGACAAGTCGAAGCGCCTGCTCGACCAGTCGCGCATCGGGCCGATCCTGACGGGCGACAAGCGCGACCTGCGCGACGGGCCGCCCGTCACGGCGCTGTTCATCCAGAACACGAATCCCGCGGTGGTCTGCCCGGAGTCGCTGAAGGTGCGCGAGGGCTTCCTGCGCAAGGACCTGTTCGTCTGCGTGCACGAGCAGTTCATGACCGACACGGCGGCGATGGCCGACATCGTGCTGCCGGCGACCACGTTCCTCGAGCACGACGACATCTACCAGGCCGGCGGGCACACGCATCTGCAGGTGACGAAGAAGGTGATCGAGCCGGTGGGCGAGGCGCGCTCGAACCACGAGGTGATCTGCGCGCTGGCGCATCGCCTCGGCGCGCAGCATCCGGGCTTCGAGATGAGCGCCTGGGAGATGATCGACCGCACGCTCAGGGCCTCGGGCCTGCCCGACGCCGAGACCGCGCATCGCATGGGCTGGATCGACCTCTCGCCCGACTACCGCACCGCGCATTTCCTCGACGGCTTCGGCTACGAGGACAGGCGCTTCCACTTCGCGCCGGACTGGAAGCGCTGGGGCCTCGACCACGCGAAGATGCCCGAGCTGCCCGACCACATGGCGACGATCGACGCCGCCGACGCCGAGCACCCGTTCCGCCTGGTGACCGCGCCGGCGCGGCAGTTCCTCAACACCAGCTTCACCGAGACGCCCGGCTCGCGCGCGCGCGAGAACAGGCCAACCGCGAAGATCCATCCCGAGGACTGCGCCGCGCTCGGCCTGCTCGAGGACTCGCTGGTCCGCATCGGCAACCGGCGCGGCTCGGTCGTGGTCCATGTCGAGCCCTTCGACGGGCTGCAGCGCGGCGTCGTCGTGGTCGAGAGCATCTGGCCGAACGGCGCCTTCCGCGAGGGCATCGGCATCAACGCCCTGGTCAGCGCCGACGCCGCGCCGCCGAAGGGCGGCGCCGTGTTCCACGACACCGCGGTGTGGCTGAAGCCGACCAACTGAGCGGCTGCCGCCATCCGACGGCGTGGTAGACTTCGCCCCATGCCCGCCGACGACAAGAAGCTGCCGCAGCAGCGCGCCGCCACCGACAAGGCGGTCGCCGACTTCCTGCGCAAGGTCGCCGCCGCGCCGAAGCCGATGCCTTCCGGCGCGGTGCGCGGGCGATTGATCATCGCTCTCGACGCCACCGCCAGCCGCGAGCCGACCTGGGACCGCGCCTGCCAGATCCAGGCCGAGATGTTCGAAGTGACGGCGAGCCTCGGCGGGCTCGAGGTCCAGCTCGCCTATTACCGCGGCTTCGGCGAGTTCGAGGCGAGCCAATGGGTCGCCGACGCGCGCGGCCTGGCGCGGCAGATGACCGGCGTCGCCTGCCACGCCGGCAACACGCAGATCCTGCGCGTGCTGCGCCACGCGCTCGCCGAGACGGCGCGCCGCAAGGTCAACGCCCTGGTGTTCGTCGGGGACTGCATGGAGGAGGATGTCGACCGCCTGTGCCAGGCCGCCGGCGAGCTGGGGCTGAAGGGCGTGCCCTGCTTCATGTTCCAGGAAGGCGGCGACCCGATCGCGCGCCAGGCCTTCCAGCAGATCGCGCGGCTGACCGGCGGCGCCTGGTGCCCGTTCGACGCCGGCAGCGCGGATCAGCTGCGCGATCTCCTGCGCGCGGTCGCCGTGTTCGCCGCCGGCGGGCGCGCGGCGCTGGCCGACCACGGCAAGCGCAGCGGCGGGCTCGCGCTCCGGCTCACCCACCAGATGGGCGGCGGCCGCTAGCACGATGTTCTTCTGGCTGATCGCCGGCGTCGTCCTCGCCGTCGCCGTGATGCTGCTGATCCGCGGCTTGGCCGGCGCCGACCCCAGGCTGCTGGCGAAGCTGCTGCGCTGGGTCGCCATCGCCCTGGTGGCGGCCGTGGGGGTGTTCCTGCTCGCGACCGGCCGCTTCACGCAGGCGCTCGCGGACGTGGCTGTGCTCGGGCTGCTGCTGACGCGCTATTCCGCCCTGTGGAGCCGGATCAAGTCGGCGATGGGGCCGAAGCCGGGCCAGCGCTCGGCGGTCGAGACGGGATGGATCACCATGGAGCTCGACCACGACAGCGGCCATCTCGACGGCGACGTCAGGCAGGGGCGGTTCGCCGGAAGGCGCTTGAGCGCGCTGTCGCGCGACGAGCTGATCGAGTTGCTCGAGGCGTGCAGGTCGGCCGATCCGCAGGGCGTGCCGCTGGTCGAGACCTTTCTCGACCGTATGCATCCGGAATGGCGCGGCGCCGAGCAGAGGGAAGAGGCCGCGACCCGGACAGGCGCCGGCGGCTTCGCCGAGGCGATGACCCCGGCCGAGGCGCGCCGCATCCTGGGCGTGGCCGAGGACGCCGACGAAAGCGCGATCAAGGAGGCGCACCGCCGGCTGATGCTGAAGAACCATCCCGACCAGGGCGGCTCCACTTATCTCGCTGCCAAGATCAACCAGGCCAAGGACGTTCTGTTGAAAAAGCGGCTCTGACCTGTTGTGGTGGCCGGATGACCGCCGTCCCGCCCGCCCTGCCGGCCGTGCTCAGTACCGGCCGCAGCATCGCGCTGCTGGTCTCCTCGATCGTCCTGTTCAGCGTCATGACCGTGCTGGTGAAGTGGCTCGGCCTGATCTACGGCGTCCTGATCGTGTTTTTCAGCCGCGCCTTCTTCGCGCTCATCCCCGTCCTGCCGCTGATGATGCGGCACGGCCTTGTCAATGCGCTGCGCAGCGAGCGGCCGGGCGCGCACGCCTTCCGCTGCCTGGTCGGCGTGGTCGGCATGGCGCTGAACTTCTATGCGCTGACCGTCCTGCCGCTGGCCGACGTGGTGGCGATCGGCTTCACCGTGCCGATGTTCTCGACCGCGCTGTCGATCCCGCTGCTGGGCGAGGTCGTGCGGCTCCGGCGCTGGAGCGCGGTCGTGGTCGGGTTCATCGGCGTGCTGCTGATCGTCCGGCCCGGCTTTGGCGGCAGCGCTCTCTTGTCGCTGTTCCCGCTTGCTGCCGCGCTGTGCAACGCCTTGGCGCTGATCTGGGTGCGCAGGCTGACCCGCACCGAGCGCAGCGAGACCATCGTGTTCTACTTCATGGCCAGCTCGGCCGCGATCTCAGGCGTCCTGCTGCCCTTCGCCTGGCGCACGCCGACGGCGCTCGACCTCGCGCTCCTGGTGCTGATGGGCCTGCTCGGCGGCATCGCCCAGGTCATGCACACCTCGGCCTTCCGCTCCGCGCCGGTGGCGCTGCTGGCGCCGTTCGAGTACACGGCCATGCTGTGGGCGGTGATCGCCGGCTATCTCGTCTGGGGCGAGACGCCGACCGCCTGGACCGGCGCTGGCGCCGCGCTGATCGTCGCAAGCGGCCTCTACATCCTGCACCGCGAGATCGTGGTCGGGCGGCAGCGGCGTGAAGCTATGGGCGCTTGAGCGCCGCGGCGATCGCCGCGGCCGCGGCCGCCATGCCCTCGTCGTTCCAGTGCGTGTCGTCGCGCCAGAACACGTAGCGGCCCTGCGGCAGCAGCGCGGCGGCGCGGGCCTTCAGCGCGGGCGTCAGGTCGAGCGCCGGCACGTCCAGCTCGCGCGCGGTGGCGGCGACGAACTCCCATTGCCGGTGCGGCAGGGCGGCACCCGGCTCGATGCGGTCGGCGTAGACGCGATAGCTGGTCGGCGCCAATGCCACGAGGGCCAAGTCGCCGCGTACCGACCGCAGCGCCGCCGCGACGTCGGACCAGTCGCAACCCTCGGCGCGCTTGGTGACGGCGGTGTATTGCTGCAGGAAGCCCACCGGCTTGGGCCCGACCGGGCGCACCAGCACCGCGCGGTTGAGCTCGCCCGAGCCGAAGGCCGTGCGCGTGAGCCCGTAGAACAGGCGATAGGTCTCCAGCCGCGTCACCGGCCGCCAGCGCCAGGACGCGATCGTCTCCGGCGGCGGCGCCGCAGCCGGGCAGGTGAAGTCGTTGCCCTCGAACAGCAGGACGACGACGTTCCCGCCACGGACCAGCGACGTATGCGCCTTCAGCCAGGCGATGCGCGCTGCGTAGTCGGGCGCGTCACCGGGAAATCCGGCGTTGTAGATGTCGACGCCGTGCGCGCGCCGCAGGCTTTCGCTCAGGATGCGGTCCTGCGTCGTGCCGCTGCCCATGGCGAAGGAGTCGCCGACCAGCACGAACCTGCGCCCGTCCGGCCCGTATGCGTCGCGATAGCCCAGCCGGTCGGTGACGAAGACGACGTCGCGCGGCTCGACGATGTCGCGCGCGGTGCGGTCGGACAGGACGTAGAGGTCGCCGAACGGCATCTTGAAGTCGAGCCGCTGGTTCGGCCGGTAGTGCGAGCGGCCGCCGTCGCGCGCGAAGGCGGCCAGCACCTCGTCCGGCCGGTAGTAGCTCGGGTTCGACCCGGTCAGGCGCAGCGCCGCCTCGGCCACGCCGAGGCAGAGCAGCAGCGAGACGCAGATCGCCGCAAAGGCGACCCGGCCTGCCGTCTGCCGCACGACGATGTAGAGCAGGAACGCGGCCAGTGCGGCGAACAGCCCGGGCACCGAGAAGGCCGACAGCAGCACCGCCATCAGCGCGACCAGCACGAGATCGAGCGGGGAAGGGCAGGGCGACGGCGCATCCATGATTGCGCGCTTCTTAGCAAAGCGGGTCGCCAGGCGAAAGCAGGGGAGGTACTCGGACTTGTTCAGAAACCGTCCATCATCCATCGAGACGCTCGCTTCCGAGGTTCTCGAGGAGGCTCGCTCCCGCAAAAGCTCGCGCAGGCCCAAGGCGGTGATCACCGCCCCGAGCAGGCGCATCAGCGGCTGCGGCGGCGGCATTTTTGCGGCGCAGGCATAAATCGGCTCGGCAAAGACGCCGCCGGCGAGCCGGAGCGTCCCGGACCGCCGCAGCCCGCTGCCGGCGGCAAGCCCCGGAATGTGCAGACCGATTTGGCGAACGTACGGGGATGGTGGGCGATGCAAGGATTGAACTTGCGACCTTCCCCGTGTGAAGGGGACGCTCTCCCGCTGAGCTAATCGCCCGTGCCGAAAACGGCGGCAGAGGGCGGGATATACGTCGCGCCGGAAGCCGGAGTCAAGGCGAGCAGGGCTTCGCGCGAACGTGATGCGCCGCGCGTGCGGGCCCGTCTACCATCGCGTCATGCATCCCTGGAAACGCGCGCTCGTGCCGGCGCTGCTCGCCGTCGCCTCGGCAGGCGCCCAGGCGCAGGAGTCCGCCAGATGGCGTCTCGACTACGAAGCCTATATCGGCGGGTTCCGCATCCTGTCGATCGCTTCGCAGGTGCGCTGGGACGCCGAGGCTTACGACATCGAGGTGGCGGCGCTGACGCGCGGCGTGATCGGCTGGATCGGCGACTGGCGCGGTAGGGGCGTTTCGCACGGCACGGTCGACAACGAAATGCTGCGCCCGGCACACAGCCGGTCCGACACGACCTGGCGCGGCGAGGCGCGTTTCACCGACGTGACCTACGCATCGGACGGCTCGGTCGTGACCGAGGCGAAGCCGACCAACGAGGAGGACAACCGCGATCCGGTTCCGCCGCAACTGGCGCGCAGCACCATCGACATCCTGAGCGCCCTGGTCGCGCTCGTGCGCAAGGTCGGGGCGACCGGCCGCTGCGACGGGTCCTTTCCGGTCTATGACGGTCGGCGCCGCTATGACCTCGTCGTCGTCGATGCCGGCGATGCCATGCTGGAGAGGACCAGCTACAGCCTGTTCGCCGGCGAGGCGCGCAAGTGCCAGGCAGTCATGCGTCGTCTGGCAGGCTTCTGGAAGGAGAAGGATCCGCGCCGGCAGGCGGCGCCCGAAGCGGACAAGCCGGTCGTCCTCTGGCTCGCCCCGCCCAGGCCGGGCGCGCCCAGCCTGCCCGTGCGCGCCGAGGCCGAGCTCGCGCTCGGCACGCTCGTGCTGCATCTGCGCGCGGCGGAATCAGAGGTCAGATGACAGATGTCAGAGGGCAGATGCCAGAGCGGGCCATTCTCCGATCTCTGACATCTGGCTACCGCGCGCGGGCACGGCGCAGCAGGTGCTGGTGCTGGATCGCCTGGAGCACGCCGAACCAGAGGTTCTGGCGGCAGGCATTGATCGCCCCATCCACGCCGAGCTGCCGCACGAGGTCGGCGGCGAGCTTTTCCGGGGGCTGGCTGTCGTTGGCGGCGGGCGGGAAGGGCAGGGACACCTGGGGACTCCTGTCGGGGTGTTCGCGGGCCGCGTTTCATAGGTGTCGTGCCCGTGTCTCGTCAATGCAGGATGTGCATAATAGTCATGCGTTTATCGCATGATCGTGCTCAAGGCTGCCGGCAGGCCCGTGAACGAGTCGATGCACACGATCCCGGCCAGATCCGCCGCAAGGATGCGCTCGCGGCCATACCCATAGAGTGCGGCGATGGCGCGCATCCCGGCGGCGCGCGCGGCGGCCAGGTCCTGCGGACCATCACCGATCATCACGGCGCGCGCCGTGGTCGATCCGGCCGCCTCGACCACCCCGGTCAGGTGGCGCGGATCCGGCTTGCGCACCGCGAATCGATCGCCGCCGGCCACCGCCCCGATCGACCCAGCCAAGCCCACGGCCTCTAGGACGAACAGGGTCGCCGCCTGCGGCTTGTTGGTGCATACGCCCAGCCGCCAGCCCAGCCCGGCCAGAAGCGGCAACAGAGACGCCACGCCGGGATACGGCCGCGTCAGCTCGGCCGCGCGCGGCTCGTAGTCGGCTGTGAACCGGGCGGCCAGGGCGTCGAGCCCGGCCCTGTCCGGCACCCCGCCCGTGGCGGCAAAGCCGCGTTCCACCAGCTTGACGACCCCGTCGCCGACCATCGTGGCGATCCGGTCTTCCGGCAGGGTCGGACGACCCGCGGCCGCGAGCAGGCGGTTCAGCGCGCCGGCCAGGTCGGGCAGGCTGTCCACCAGCGTGCCGTCCAGGTCGAAGATCAGCGTATCCGTACGGGAGTCGGATGCAGGAATCGGGGACAAGTTTCGTAACAATCTGTGATCGCTGGACTCTTGGCGACTCGGGCAGCCTTGTGTCATGGTCCGCCGCGCCATGACCCCGTGCTTCTATACCAAGCCCCGGTCATCGGTCATTCCTCTTGTCGGGGCTCGGGCCCCCTGGGCCGTTTCACCGAGGGCCGTCCCATGACGCAGCGCGCCGCCAGCCCGCGCGACACCGCCGCCGTGATCCTTGCCGCCGGCAAGGGGACGCGGATGAAGTCCGACCGCCCCAAGGTCCTGCTGCCGATCGCCGGCCGGCCGGTGATCGGCCACGTGCTGGATACGGTGGCGACGCTGGACCCCGCCCGCACCGTCGTGGTGGTCGCCCCCGGCATGGACGCGGTCGCCCGCGCCGTGGCGCCGGTGCCGATCGCGATCCAGCCCCAGGCCCGCGGTACCGCCGACGCGGTCAAGGCGGCGCGCGCGGCGCTCGCCGGCTTCACCGGCGACGTCCTCATCCTGTTCGGCGACAACCCGTTCATGTCGGCCGAGACGCTCCATCGGCTGATCGAGCGCCGCGGCGCCAAGGACAAGCCCGCCGTGGTCGTGGCCGGCTTCAAGCCGGACGACCCGTTGCGCTATGGCCGGCTCGTGACGGACCGGGCGGGCACGCTCAAGGCGATCGTCGAGTTCAAGGACGCCACGCCGGCCCAGCGGCGCATCCGCCTGTGCAACTCGGGCGCGATGGTCGTGGACGGACGGCGTCTCTTCGCGCTGATCGACGCGATCGGCGACGCCAATGCCGCGGGCGAGTACTACCTGACCGACATCGTCCAGGTCGCGCGCCGGATGAAGCTGGCCTGCGCCGCGATCGAGCGCCCGGCCGAGGAGTTCATCGGCATCGACACGCGCGCGCAGCTGGCGCTGGCCGAGCTGCACCTGCAACAGCGCCTGCGCGCCCGCGCTATGGACGGCGGCGCGACCTTGACCGATCCGCAATCGGTGTTCTTCTGCGTCGACACGCGCATCGGCCGCGACGTCACCATCGGGCCCAACGTCGTGTTCGGCCCGGGAGTCAGCGTCGCCGACGGCGTGGAGATCCTGCCCTTCTGCCATATCGAGGGCGCCGTGATCGAGACCGGCGCGCGCATCGGCCCCTTCGCGCGGCTGCGCCCCGGCGCGCGCATCGGCCGCGACGCGCATATCGGCAACTACGTCGAGGTCAAGAACGCCGTGATCGAGGACGGCGCCAAGGCCAATCACCTCACCTATATCGGCGACGCGCGCGTCGGCGCCGACGCGAACGTGGGCGCCGGCACCATTACCTGCAACTACGACGGCTTCACCAAGGCCCATACCGACATCGGCGCCGGCGCCTTCATCGGCTCGAACACCGCCCTTGTGGCGCCCGTCACGGTCGGCGCCGGCGCCGTCGTCGGCGCGGGCAGCGTGGTCACGCAGGACGTGCCGGCCGGCGCGCTGCGCGTCGAGCGTGCCGAGCAGCGCACCATCGAAGGCTGGGCGGCACGCTTCCGCGAATCCAGGGCGCGCGAGACCGGGAAACCGATCAGGAGCCGCGCCAAGGGCGCGGCGAAGGGGTAGGCAGCGATGTGCGGCATCATCGGCATCATCGGCAAGTCCGACGTGGCGCCCCTGATCCTCGACGGGCTGAAGCGGCTGGAGTATCGCGGCTACGATTCCGCCGGCATCGCCACGCTGGTCAACGGCCATATCGACCGCCGCCGCGCCGAGGGCAAGCTCGGCAACCTCGACGCGCTGCTGCACAGCCAGCCGCTCAAGGGCAGGATCGGCATCGGCCACACGCGCTGGGCCACGCACGGCGCGCCGACCGAGCACAACGCGCATCCGCACGCGACCGACCGCGTGGCGCTCGTGCACAACGGCATCATCGAGAACTTCCAGGAGCTGCGCGACGAGCTGACGCGCGCCGGCTGCAATTTCACGACCGAGACCGACACCGAGGCCGCGCTGCAGCTGCTGACGCACTACCTGCGCGCCGGCAGGACGCCGCGCGAAGCCATGGCCGAGGCGATGAAGCGCCTGCACGGCGCCTTCGCGCTGGCGGCCATCTTCGCCGGCGAGCACGACCTGATGATCGGCGCGCAGCGCGGCGCGCCGCTGGCGATCGGCTACGGCGACGGCGCGATGTACCTGGGCTCGGACGCGCTGGCGCTGTCGCCCTTCACCGACCGCGTCGCCTATCTCGAGGAAGGCGACTGGGTCGAGGTCACGCGCAAGTCCGCCGTGGTGCACGACGAGAACGGCAAGGTGGCCGAGCGGCCGGTCGTGCGCACGCAGCTCTCGGGCGTGCTGACCGGCAAGGGCAACTACAGCCACTTCATGCTGAAGGAGATCTACGAGCAGCCGCAGGTGATCGGCGACACGCTGACGCAGCTCGTCAATCCCGCGCTGCGCAAGGTCGTGCTGCCGGACCTCGGCATCGACTTCGCCAAGGTGCCGCGCGTGACGATCGTCGCCTGCGGCACCGCCTCCTACGCCGGCGTGGTGGCGAAATACTGGTTCGAGCAGATCGCGCGCCTGCCGGTCGAGGTCGACGTGGCGAGCGAGTTCCGCTACCGCGAGGCGCCGATGCCCGCAGGCGGCCTGGCGCTGTTCATCTCGCAGTCGGGCGAGACCGCCGACACGCTGGCGGCGCTGCGCTACGCCAAGGCGCAGAAGCAGTACGTCTTGAGCGTCGTCAACGTGCCGACCAGCACGATCGCGCGCGAGTCCGACGCCGTGCTGCCGACGCTGGCCGGGCCCGAGGTCGGCGTCGCCTCGACCAAGGCCTTCACCACGCAGCTGACGGTGCTCGCCTGCCTCGCCATCCAGGCGGCGCGCGTGCGCGGCGCGATCGACGCCGGGCGCGAGGCGCAGATGACGACGGCCTTGAGCGAGGTGCCGAGCCGCGTGGTCGAGGTGCTGCGCCACGACGAGCGCATCCAGGAGATCGCGCACCGCATCGCCGAGGCGCGCGACGTGCTCTACCTCGGCCGCGGCACGTCCTACCCGATCGCGCTCGAGGGCGCCTTGAAGCTGAAGGAGATCTCCTACATCCACGCCGAGGGCTACGCCGCCGGCGAGATGAAACACGGGCCGATCGCGCTGATCGACAAGGCCGTGCCGGTGATCGTGATCGCTCCGCGCGACGCCTGGTTCGACAAGACCGCGTCGAACGTGCAGGAGGCGCTCGCGCGCGGCGGCCAGGCCGTCCTGTTCAGCGACGCCCAGGGCGTCGCCCGGCTCGGCGACAAGGCGCTCTATGCCATCACCATGCCCGACATCGATCCCTTCGTGGCGCCGATCCTCTACGCCGTGCCGGTGCAGCTCCTCGCCTACCACACGGCGGTGCTCAAGGGCACCGACGTCGACCAGCCGCGCAACCTCGCGAAGAGCGTGACGGTGGAGTGAAGGCCGGAGCGTTCACCCCGCCGGCACCAGCACCGCGCGCCCCACGAGCTTCCCCGCCTTCAGCTCCTGCAGGCACTGGTAGGCCTCGGGCAGCGGGCGCCTGGTGATGGGCAGCGCCGGCGGCTGCGCGCGGCGCACGAGCTCAAGCAGCTCCTTCAGCTCGCCGGGCGTGCCGACGTAGGAGCCCTGGAGGTTGAGCGCGCGCATCGGGATGTAGGGCGTCGGGATGGTCACGTCGCCGCCGAACAGGCCGACCACGACCACCTTGCCGCCCTTGGTCACGCAATCGATGCCGAGCCTGACGGTGTCGCTCGAGCCGACCAGGTCGATCACGCCCCACACCCCGTCCTTGCAGTGGGATTGAATCTGCTGCACGGCGTCGGCAGCGCGGCCGTCGACGACGACGAGCGCGCCGGCCTTCTTCGCCGCCTCGCGCTTGACCGGGTCGATGTCGACCACGACCGCGCCCTTGCCGCCCATCTTCTGCAGCAGCGACAGGCACATGAGCCCGAGCCCGCCGGCGCCGATGACGACGACCGGCTGTTCCTTCAGCACCGAACCCAGCTTCTTCAATGCGCCGTAGGTCGTTACGCCCGAGCAGGCGAGCGGCGCCGCGACCTCGGGCGCCAGGTCGCCGATGTCGTAGAGATAGCGCGGATGCGGCACGACGAGGTGGTCGCTGTAGCCGCCCGGCCGGTGCACGCCGAGGAAGCCCGGCTTCAGGCACAGATTCTCCTCGCCGCGCTTGCATACCAGGCATTGGCCGCAGCCGATCCAGGGATACGCCAGGCGCCGGTCGCCGATCTTGACGCCTTTGGCGTCGGGACCGAGCGCCACGACCTCGCCGACATTCTCGTGGCCCATGGTCAGCGGCAGCTTCATGCCGCGGTCGGTCAGCTTCAGCTTCTTGCCGCCGCCCAAGTCGTACGAGCCTTCCCAGAAATGCAGGTCGCTGTGGCACACGCCGGCGGCCAGCACGCGCAGCAGCACCTCGGTGCCGGTCGGCTGCGGCGTCGGCCGCTCGAACAGCTTCAGCGGGCAGCCGCATTCGGCGACGTCGTAGCTCTTCATCCCTGGATCTCCTCGGCGAACGATGGGGCGTTGCGTCGTTTGCTGATCTGGCAGCCGCTCGCGGTCAGCGACAACTGCTCGGGATTGCCCGGCCGGATCGCGCGCGTCCAGGCATGCGCCGGCCAGTTGTCGTAGCTGCCGTCGAGCAGGAACTCGAGCCGCCCGCCGCGGCCGGGCGGGGCGCGATAGACGTCGAAGCAATGCGGGCCCGGCGGCGCCATGGTGGGATAGACGAAGCAGACGACCGCCTGGGCCCCGGACTCGGCGACCCACCAGCGGCCGGAATGCGGGCAGCCGTCCCAGTACCCCGCCCGCCCGTCCGGCGCGTAGTACTCGATGAAATCGCTGCCGTCGGCGTAGCGGCCGTAGAAGGTGCGGTCGACGAACAGGCGCGTGAGCTCGGTTCGGTCGGCGACGAGCGTGCGCTCTTCGCTGTCGGTGATCGCGACGGCGCCGCGTCCCCCCAGCGCGAGCGCGGCGAACAAGAGGCCGAGCGCCACCATGATGGTGCGCTTCATTGTCACAGCTGCTTTGGGCATGGCGCGCTATCCATAGCAGAGTTCCGCGGGCCGGTTAACACGGGACGCGGGCGGGTCTATGATGCCGGCAACCAGATCGATCACCCCACAAGACCTCGGGAGAACGCGACCATGGCACCCAAGGACAATCCGGAGACCGCACCCCCCAAGCTCAAGGACATGAAGCTGTTCCGCCAGCAGTGCTACATCGACGGCAAGTGGGCCGATGCCGACGGCGGCGCCACGGTGGCGGTGAACAACCCGGCGACCGGCCAGATCCTCGGCACCGTGCCGCGCATGGGCGCCGCCGAGACGCGCCGCGCGATCGAGGCGGCCAACAACGCCTGGCCGGCCTGGAGGGCCAAGACCGCCAAGGAGCGCGCGGCGATCCTGCGCAAGTGGTTCGAGCTGATGCTCGCCAACACCGAGGATCTGGCCGTGCTGATGACCTCGGAGCAGGGCAAGCCGCTGGCGGAGGCCAAGGGCGAGGTCGCCTATGCGGCGTCGTTCATCGAGTGGTTCGCGGAAGAAGGCAAGCGCGTCTACGGCGACGTGATCCCGCAGCAGCAGAACGACAAGCGCATCGTCGTGATCAAGGAGCCGATCGGCGTGGTCGCGGCGATCACGCCGTGGAACTTCCCGGCGGCGATGATCACGCGCAAGTCGGGCCCGGCGCTCGCGGCCGGCTGCACCTTCGTGTGCAAGCCGGCGACGCAGACGCCCTATTCGGCGCTCGCTATGGCCGAGCTGGCCGAGCGCGCCGGCGTGCCGAAGGGCGTCTTCAACGTCGTCACCGGCAGCGCGACCGAGATCGGCGGCGAGATGACCTCGAACCCGATCGTTCGCAAGCTCACCTTCACCGGCTCGACCGAGATCGGCAAGAAGCTGATGCAGCAATGCGCCGGCACGGTGAAGAAGATGGGACTCGAGCTCGGCGGCAACGCGCCGTTCATCGTGTTCGACGACGCCGATCTCGACCAGGCGGTAGAAGGCGCGATCATGTCGAAGTACCGCAACACCGGCCAGACCTGCGTCTGCGCCAACCGTTTGCTGGTGCAGGACGGCGTCTACGACAAGTTCCTCGACAAGCTGGTCGGTGCCGTCGGCAAGCTCAAGGTCGGCAACGGCCTGGAGCCCGGCATGACGCAAGGCCCGCTGATCGACATGAAGGCGGTCGAGAAGGTGGAGGAGCACATTGCCGACGCCGTGAAGAAAGGCGCAAAGGTCGTGGCCGGCGGCAAGCGGCATTCGCTCGGCGGCACGTTCTTCGAGCCCACGGTCCTCGCCAACGTCAACCCGCAGATGGCGGTGGCGCGCGAGGAGACCTTCGGGCCGCTGGCGCCGGTGTTCCGCTTCAAGGAGGAGAAGGACGCCGTGCGGCTGGCCAACGACACCGAGTTCGGCCTCGCGGCCTATTTCTACAGCCGCGACATCGGGCGCATCTGGCGCGTGGCCGAGAGCGTCGAGTACGGCATCGTCGGCATCAACACCGGCATCATCTCGACCGAGGTGGCGCCGTTCGGCGGCATGAAGGAATCGGGCCTGGGCCGCGAAGGCTCCAAGTACGGCATCGACGACTTCGTCGAGATCAAGTACCTGTGCATGGGCGGCATCGACCGCTGAGCTGATCTTGCTCGCCTTCCCACAAGCGCGATGTCTTGGCATCGCGCTTGCCGGGGAGGCCGGCTAATGCACGACGTCGGCCTGCGCCCTGGCGCCAGCCATGAGCTGGCGCGCGATCGCGTCGCCGATCATGGCGTTGCCCTTGGCCGACATGTGGCCGTAGACCGTGTTGTTCTGGTGCATGACATAGAGCGTCCTGAGCTCGTCGATCGATCGATCGGCGATCGCCCGGATCATCTCGAACTCGTCCACGATCTCGTAGCCGGCGGCCTTGGCGCAGTCCAGGACTGCAACCGCGAAGGAGGCCCTGGCCTGCCTGGCGGCAAAGAAGTGGCCACCGTATTGCATCACGAGCAACCGGCGGATGTTTACCGCTTTCTTCGCGAGACGCTCGACGAGGTAGCAGGTCAGCTCCTCGGGCGGCGGCGGATCGTCGATCTTGACCAGACCGGGTGCCGACGGGGCGACCCCTTGGAACCAGGTGTTGCGATACTTCGTATTGATCGCGACGACATGGGCGACAGCGCTGTACGGCAGCCAGGCGGGAACGGCTGACGACGACACCGACACGGCCGGCGGCACCGGGTCGTTTTTCAGCACCCATTCGCCGTTGCGCCGCAGGTAGTAGGGCTTCGGCGCGCCATAGACCGAGTAGGAAGCGCGAAGAATGTCCTGGTCCAGGAATCCCACGATCAGCGCCGAGGGCTTGACCAGAGGCAGCAGCTCCTCGGCGCGCATGACGATCTGATCGGTGCCGTAGCCGCCGATGGCGGCGTTGTAGGTGCGCTGGCCGGTGACCCGTTCGATCTGCGCGGGCCAGGTCTCGTGGTCGTGGACTTCGGACCCCGCGGCGAAGGAGTCTCCGACTACGAGGATACCGCCGGGCGTGATGGTCTCGGCGCCGGGGCCATTCTTCCGGATGCCGTGCTCGATCGTCTGCATGCCGACGACAAGATGCGGCTTGTGCGTCCATCCCAGCCTGCGGTGGTACTGCGACGCGCTGCCTTGGTTGACCAGCGCCACGGTCGTCCGCCAGTCCCGCAGCTCGAGCAACGGGAATCCGAAATAGAGCCGTGTCGCGAGCTCGATCAGCGCGGAGGACAGCGCGACGATTGCCGCGGCGGACGCCGCCGCCCGGGCGAGCTTGCGCACGCTTCCCATTACGCGGCCGAGGCGGCGGCGCGCTCTTCCAGCGCCGCGCGGACCGCCGCGATCACGCCCGGCCAGTCGCCCGGCTGCTTCTGCCGGAACAGGCGCATGGTCGGGTACCACGGCGTGTCCTCGCGCTTGAGCATCCAGCGCCAGTCGTTGCCATAGTCGAGCAGCAGCCAGACCGGCCGGCCGAGCGCGCCGGCCAGATGCGCGACGGCCGTGTCGACCGTGATCAGGAGGTCGAGGCCGAGCAGTACGGCGGCCGTGTCGCTGAATCGCTCGAGCTTGTGTGCGGGCGGATGCAGGAAGGGCGTCAGTCCCGACAATGTCGGCCAGTTGCCGGCATCCTTCTGCAGCGAATGCAGCACGGCGCCGTTGACGGTGGCGAGCGGTGCCAGGAACTCCGCGTGCATCGAGCGCTGGTGATCCTGCGGATGCGTGGCGCGGCCGGCCCAGACGACGCCGACATGCAGACCATCGGCCGGATCGGGCCGGACCGGTGCCGGCGCGGTGAGGTACGGCACGCGGACGGGGATGCTCTCCAGCGTGGTGCCGAACAGGTGCGGCAGGCTCAGCAAGGACACGTAGCAATCGAACGGCGCGGGCGGCGCATCGCGGCTCGTCATCGGCACGATCTCGACACCCGGCAAGGACGGCGCCAGCAGGTCCATGATGTCCTGCGGGCACTCGAACACGACCTTGCCGCCGCGCCCGTCGATGAGCGGCAGGTAGCGCACGAACTGGAACACGTCGCCATAGCCCTGCTCCGAGATCACCAGGAGGCGCTTGCCGTCGAGCGGCGCTCCGTTCCATCGTGGCTGGGCGAAGCGGCGATGCTGGAACGTCGGAACGGTGAGGCGGCTCTCGAAATCCAGCCAACCCGCGTTGAAATCGCCGGCCAGCAATCGCGCCATGCCGCGGTGATAGCGGGCCAGTGCAGGCTCCTTGGCCAGGTCCGCCGCGCGCGCAAAGGCCTTGATCGCCTCGTCGGGGCGCTGCACGTCGTAGAGTGCCTTGCCGAGGCCCTGCCAGGACGCCTCGGCCGCGGGGAACAGGCGCGCGGTCTCCTCGAAATGCTTGAGCGTGCGCACCCGGTCGCGGCCCTGCAGCAGCACGAGGCCTTGCTCGACCGCGATCCACGCCTGGTCGGGCGCGACCGCGCGCATACGCGCATAGACCGTCTCGGCGTCGGCGAGGCGGCGCTGCTGCAGCAGCTCCTGCGCGCGGGCATGGGCGGCGCGCAGGGAAGCGCCGAAATGGTCGTCGCTGGCCACGCTGCATCAGACCCCGCCATGCGCGGCCAGGCAACCGGATTGCGGTGCGCCGGACGCGATGATACGTCATTCTCCAACAATCCAATCCGGGGGGAAACAATGAGGTCGATCCGCCTGTTGTCGCTGGCCGTCCCGTCCCTGGCGGCGCTGCTTCTCGCTGTCCCGGCCCTAGCCCAGACCAAGGTGATCCGCTGGGGCGACGTGGTCGGCGGCAGCCACCCGTCGGTCCAGATGATCGAGCGCGTCGGCAAGGCGGTGAAGGAGAAGAGCCAGGGCCGGCTCGAGATCCAGGGCTTTCCGGGCGGGCAGCTCGGCGGCTCGCGCGACATGATCGAGGCGGTCGCCAACAGCGTGCAGCAGATGGTGACCGAGGGCGCGGCCAATTTCGGCCAGTGGGTGCCGTCGATCTCGGTGGTCGAGGCGCCCTATATCTGGCGCGACGCCGATCACCTGGTGAAGGCGATGAACGGCCCGATCGGCGAGGAGATGAACAGGCAGCTCGTCGAGAAGCGCGGCATGCGCATCCTCGGCACCACCTACTACGGCACGCGGCACCTGACGACCTCGCGCAAGGAGGTCAGGACCGTCGCCGACATGGCCGGGTTCAAGCTGCGCGTGCCCGAGAACGACGTGTTCCGCGCCATGGCCGAGTCCTGGGGCGCCAAGCCGACGCCGATGAACTTCGGCGAGCTCTACCTGGCGCTGAGTCAGAACGTGGTCGACGGCCAGGAGAACCCGCTGCCGACGATCCAGTCCGGCAAGTTCAACGAGGTGCAGAAATACCTCGTGCTGACCGGCCACATCATCACGCCGCGCCTGGTGGTCATCACCGAGGCGTTCTGGAAGGGCCTCGGCGCCGATCAGAAGATCCTCAAGGATGCGCTCGACGAGGGCATCGCCTGGCAGAACGCGGAGATCCAGAAGGCCGAAGTCTCGCTGATCGACACGTTCAAGAAGGGCGGCATGACCGTGATCGAGCCCGACACGGCCGCTTTCCGCAAGGCGACGCTCGCCGCCGTGCCGCCCAAGTTTGCCGACAAGTGGGGCAAGGACACCTGGGAGCGCATCCAGGCGGTGAAGTGACCTCGATTTTCGGTTCCCCCTCCCCTTGCGGGAGGGGGATAGGG
>CAZLBB010000096.1:0-21897 GCA_964557415.1 uncultured Rhodospirillaceae bacterium | reverse complement strand
CGATAGCGGTTTAGTTCAATCCCCTTTTGATTCCACATAGTCGGGTACCGCTCTAAACCGTAAAATCCTCGCAAGCTGCGAGGAATTCCGGTTCATGCGGAGCCGCGAAGTACGCGCAGCCGATCGCGTGGTGCGCAACTCTTCTCCGCGTCCTCCGCGTCTCCGCGTGCCAATACTTTGGTTGCGGCCCGATGGCCGTGCCGTGTCTCTGCGGTTGATCTTTTCTCTCAAACGCGCTCGATCAAGGCGGCGATGCCCTGGCCGATGCCGATGCACATGGTGCAGACGGCGCGCTTGCCGCCGCGCTTCTCGAGCTCGAGCGCGGCGGTGGTCGCAAGGCGCGCGCCGCTCATGCCGAGCGGGTGGCCGAGCGCGATGGCGCCGCCGTTCGGGTTGACGTTGTCGGCGTCGTCGGGCAATCCGAGCTGGCGCGTGACGGCGAGCGCCTGGGCGGCGAAGGCCTCGTTCAGCTCGATCACGTCGATCTGGCCGATCATCAGGCCCAGGCGCTCGAGCAGCTTCGCGGTCGCCGGCGCCGGGCCGATGCCCATGATGCGCGGCGGCACGCCGGCCGAGACGACCGAGACGACGCGCGCGCGCGGCGTCAGGCCGTGGCGCCTGGCGGCGGCTTCCGAGGCGACGATCAAGGCGGCAGCGCCATCGTTGACGCCCGAGGCGTTGCCGGCGGTCACCGTGCCGTTCTTGCGGAACGGCGTCGCCAGCTTGGCGAGCGCCTCGATCGAGGTGTCGCGTGGGTGCTCGTCGCGGTCCACGACCGTCTTCTCGCCCTTGCGCCCGGCGATCTCGACCGGGACGATCTCGTCCTTGAAGCGGCCGGCGGCGATCGCCTTGACGGCGCGCTGCTGGCTGCGCAGCGCGAACTTGTCCTGGTCGGCGCGGGCGATCTGGAACTCCTCGGCCACGTTCTCGGCGGTCTCGGGCATCGAGTCGGTGCCGAAGCGCTCCTTGAACGCCTTGTTGACGAAGCGCCAGCCGATCGTGGTGTCGTAGATCTCGGCGTTGCGCGAGAAGGCGGTCTCGGCCTTGGGCATGACGAAGGGCGCGCGGCTCATGCTCTCGACGCCGCCGGCGATGCCGAACTCGGCCTCGCCCGCGCGGATCGCGCGCGCCAGCGTGCCGACCGCGTCGAGGCCCGAGCCGCACAGCCGGTTGATGGTGGCCCCCGGCGTCGTCTCCGGCAGCCCGGCCAGCAGCGCCGCGATGCGCGCCACGTTGCGGTTGTCCTCGCCCGCCTGGTTGGCGCAGCCGTAGATCACGTCGTCGAGCGCGCCCCAGTCCGCCTTGGGGTTGCGCTGCATCAGCGCCCGGATCGGGATCGCCGCCAGGTCATCGGTCCTGACCGACGACAGGGCGCCGCCGAAGCGGCCGATGGGCGTGCGCACGGCATCGCAGATGAAAGCCTCGGGCATGGTCACTCTCCCTCGGAAGGTCTGCGAGGAGGAGTAATCCGGTTGGCGGCGGCGAGCAACCAGTCTTCGCTTCCCCCTTCCCTTGCGGGAGGGGGGACCAAGAGAGGAGTTTC
Organism: uncultured Rhodospirillaceae bacterium; assembly: GCA_964557415.1. Lineage (GTDB taxonomy): Bacteria > Pseudomonadota > Alphaproteobacteria > JAEULC01 > JAEULC01 > JAEULC01. The sequence continues at coordinate 20,354 of CAZLBB010000096.1, read as the reverse complement.
TGCTATCACGCCTCGCCACGGCGGAGGGGACATGGAACAGGTTCGATTGGGGACGACGGGGCTCAAGGTGTCGCGGCTGTGCCTGGGCTGCATGACGTTCGGCACGCCGGCATGGCGGCCCTGGGTGCTGGACGAGCAGGCCAGCCGGCCGATCATCGCCCGCGCGCTCGAACTCGGCGTCACCTTCTTCGACACCGCCGACATGTATTCCTTGGGCGTGGGCGAGCAGGTGGTCGGACGCGCGCTGCGCGACTTCGCGCGGCGCAGCGACGTGGTGATTGCGACCAAGCTCTACTACCCGATGAGCGAGCGGCCGAACGACCGCGGCCTGTCGCGCGCGCACATCATGGAGTCGATCGACCGGTCCTTGCGCAACCTCGGCACCGACCATGTCGACCTGTACCAGATCCACGCCTTCGATCCGGACACGCCGATCGACGAGACGCTGCAGGCGCTGGACGACGTGGTGCGCGCGGGAAAGGCGCGCTATCTCGGCGCCTCGACCATGGCGGCGTGGCAGTTCGCCAAGCTGCTGTTCCGCGCTGGCGAGCGCGGCTGGACGCGGTTTGCCTCGATGCAGAACCACTACAACCTGGTCTACCGCGAGGAGGAGCGCGAGATGATCCCACTCTGCCGCGACCAGGGCATCGGCCTGATCCCGTTCTCGCCGCTGGCGCGCGGCTTTCTCGCCGGCAACCGGCGGCGCGAGGGCGAGGCCAAGGGTGGCGACACGACGCGCGCAAAGACCGACGACTTCGCGCAGCAGGATTACTACGAGGAGCTCGACTTCCGCATCGTCGAGCGCGTCGCCGCGACCGCCCGCCGGCGCGGCCTCAAGCCGGCGCAGGTGGCGCTCGCCTGGGTGGCCGGGCGGCCGGGCATCACCGCGCCGATCCTCGGCGTCAGCCGGGTCGAGCAGCTCGAGGACGGCGTCGCCGCCCTGGCGGTTCGCCTGAGCGACGAAGAATGCCGCGATCTGGAAGAGCCGTACGTCGCGCGCACGCCGCGCGGCTGACGCACGTTGACTCGTACCTCCGCCACGGCATAGCATCGCCGCTTAACCCCGCGCATTTCCTCGGAAATTCGCGAAGCGGGGAGAGGCGACGCGCGCCGGGGCCAAGAGGGCGCGTGCTGCAACAGGGTGGTTTCATTCGGGCATGCTGCGCTTTTTGGGCAAGCACGCGCTGTTCATGGTGGTCACGCTCCTGGTCGTGTCCTTCCTCGTCTTCGCGCTCAACGAGCTGTCGCCGGGCGACGTGGCGCGCAAGGAACTGGGCGCCTATGCGACCCAGGAGCAGGTCGACCTCCTGCGCCAGCGCCTGGGGCTCGACCGGCCCGTCGTCGTGCGCTACGTCGAGTACCTGGGCAAGCTGTTCACGGGCGACCTCGGCTACTCGCAGCGATTCAAGGTGCCGGTTTCCGACATCATCTTCGACCGGCTGAGGAGCACGGCCCTGCTCGCCGCCATCAGCTTCGCCGTCATCGTGCCGCTGTCGATGCTGCTGGGCATCATCGCCGGCATGCGCGAGGGCTCGGTGATCGACCGCGGCATCACGCTGTTCGCGACGCTCGCCGCATCGGTGCCCGAGTTCGCCATGGGCGTGTTCCTGGCCTCGGTCTTCGTCGTGTGGCTGGGCGTCCTGCCGGGCACGGCGACCCTGCTGTCCCAGACCGGCGGCTGGTCGGTGCCGGCGCAGCTCGTGCTGCCGGTCGCAGTGATCGTGCTCTACGACATGGGCTACGTCGTCAGCATGATCCGCGCCTCGATGGTCGAGGTGATGCAGCGGCCGTACATCCGCACTGCGGTGCTCAAGGGCATGAGCTTCCGGCGCGTGATCCTGGGCCATGCCGTGCGCAACGCCATGATCAACCCGGTGACCGTGATCATGCTGCAGATCAACTACTTGGTCGCCGGCGTGGTGGTGGTGGAGACGGTGTTCGCCTATCCCGGCTTCGGCCGCATGATGCTGGAAGCGGCGCTGTTCAAGGACATCGCGCTGATCGAGGCCGGCGCGCTGGTCGCCGTCTTCGTCTGCGTGCTGACGCAGATCCTGAGCGACCTCGCTTACATGGCGCTCGATCCGCGGATACGCGTGTAAGGGAGCCGGCGATGACACTGCAGACCACGATCGACCGCGTCGCCGCGCAGCGCCCGTCCCGGCCCGGAGCAGTCGCGGGCGCGTTCCGGCAGCTCATGCGGGTGGGCGAGAACCTGCCGGCGACGATCGGGCTTACGATCGTCGTGTTCTGGGTGCTGGCGGCGATCCTGGCGCCGCTGATATCGCCCTATCCTCCGAATGCCAACGACATGAAGGCGCTGGCCTATCCGTTCCCCAGCCGCGCGCACTGGCTCGGCACCGACCATCTCGGCCGGGACATCCTGTCGCGCATCCTGTGGGGCGCGCGCACCGTCCTTCTGGTCGCGCCGGTCGCGGTGCTGGGCGCCGCGGCGCTGGGCTCGCTGCTGGGGCTCATGGCCGGCTACTACCGCGGCTGGATCGACGGGCTGATCAGCCGCGTCGGCGACATCGTGCTGTCCTTCCCGGTGATCATCCTCTACATGATCATCCTCGCCAAGTTCGGCTCGTCGGCGGTCAACATCATCGTCGTCATCACGCTGACCAAAGCGCCGATCATCGCGCGCATCGTGCGCGGCATCACGCTGGAACTGCGCGAGCGCGACTACGTGCTGGCGGCCAAGATGCGCGGCGAATCCGCCCTTTACATCATGTTCTGCGAGATTCTGCCCAACGCGCGCGGGCCGCTGATCGTCGATTTCTGCCTGCGGCTCGGCTACACCACGATCATCATCGGCGTGCTGGGCTTCCTCGGCATCGGCCTGCCGCCGCCCGACCCGGACTGGGGCGGCATGGTGAAGGACACCTACGGCATGATGTCGGTCTGGCCGCACATGTCGCTGTTCCCCTGCGCCGCGGTGTCGTCGCTGGTGATCGGCTTCAACATGCTGGCCATCGGCCTGCGCGAGATCTCGCTGCGTGACTGATTTCGGGGGCGTGACGGAAACCCCGACGCGGGCGCCGCTGCTCGAGTTCCGCCAGGCGCGCATCTCGTTCATGCTGCGCGTCGGCGAGGCCAACGTCATCCCGGGCCTCAGCTTCCAGCTCGGCGCCGGCGAGGCGCTCGGCCTGGTCGGCGAGTCGGGCTGCGGCAAGTCGACCGTGGCGCTGGCGACCATGCGCTATCTCGGCCGCGCCGGCCGCGTCACCTCGGGCCAGATCCTGTTCGAGGGCCAGGACATCGCGCGCATGGACGAGAACGCGCTGCGCCGTATCCGTGGCCGGCGCATCGCCATGGTCTATCAGGACCCGATGTCGAGCCTGAACCCGGTCAAGACCATCGGCAGGCAGCTCATGGAAGTGCCGATGATCCACGAGGGCGCCGACGCCGCGACCGCCCGCGCGCAGGCCGTGCGCATGCTGGACGAGGTCAAGCTGCCCGACGCCGCCAGCGTGATGGACCGCTACCCGCACCAGCTCTCGGGCGGGCAGCAGCAGCGCGTCGTCATCGCCATGGCGCTGATCGCGCGGCCGTCGCTGCTGATCATGGACGAGCCGACGACGGGCCTCGACGTCACGGTCGAGGCGGCGGTGCTCGACCTCGTGCGCGAGCTCAGGCAGCGGCACAACTCAGCCATCCTGTTCATCAGCCACAACCTGGGCACCGTGGTGCGCGTGTGCGACCGCATCGGCGTGATGTACGCCGGCGAGATGGTGGAGCAGGGCGCGATCCGCCAGGTGTTCGCCAACCCGCGCCATCCCTACACGCGCGGTCTGCTCGACTGCCTGCCGACGCTCGGGCGCGACAAGCACGGCAGCCCGCTGGCGACGATCCCCGGCCAGGTCGGCTCGCCGCTGGCGCGGCCGCCCGGCTGCGCCTTCGCCCGGCGCTGCGGCTTCGTGGAGGAAGGGCGCTGCACGACGACGCCGATCCCGATCGCGCCGGTCGCGGGCGAGGCCGGCCACGAGGCGCAGTGCGTTCGCATGGCGGAGCTCGAGGCCTGGCAGCGCAAGGACGGGCAGGCGGGTGCGGTGCCCGACGGCGCCGGCACGGCGCCGCTGGTCGAGATCGCGGGCCTGCGCAAGACCTACCGCCAGACGCACGGGCTGTTCGGCGACACCGGGCGCACGGTGAAGGCGCTCAACGACGTCGACATGTTCGCCGAGGCGGGGCGCACGCTGGCGATCGTCGGCGAATCCGGCTGCGGCAAGTCGACGCTGGCGAAGATCATGAGCGGCCTGGTGACGGCGAGCGAGGGCACCGCCCGGATCGGGCCGGACCAGATCGCCGCGACCGGGATCGACCGGCGGCCGCAGGGGCTCAAGCGCAAGCTGCAGATGGTGTTCCAGAACCCGGACTCGACGCTCAATCCCAGCCACAGCGTCGGCTACGTGATCGGCCGCGCGCTCCGGCGCCTGAAGGGCCTGGGCAAGCGCGCGGCCGAGGACGAGACGCGCCGGCTGCTCGACGTGGTGAAGCTGTCGGGCGATTTCGCCGCCAGGAAGCCGCACCAGCTCTCGGGCGGGCAGAAGCAGCGCGTGGCGATCGCCCGCGCGCTGGCGGGGGATCCCGAGGTCATCATCGCCGACGAGCCGGTCTCGGCGCTCGACGTCTCGGTGCAGGCCGCGATCATCAACCTGCTCAACGAGCTGCAGGGCGCGCACGCCACCACGCTGCTGTTCATCTCGCATGATCTCGCCGTGGTGCGCTACATGGCCGACCATGTCGCCGTCATGTATCTCGGCAAGGTGGTCGAGTTCGGCCGCGCCGCGGAGGTGTTCGAGCCGCCCTTCCATCCCTATACCGAGGCGCTCCTGTCCGCCGCGCCGGTGCCTGACCCGGACCGCCAGGGCGAGCGCATCATCCTCGAGGGCGCGCTGCCCAGCGCCACCGACCTGCCGCCCGGCTGCCTCTTCTCGGGTCGCTGCCCGCGCAAGGTCGGCGCGATCTGTGATACGACGCCGCCGCCCGAGCGGCGCCTCGCCCATGGCCACCGCATCGCCTGCCACATTCCGGCCGACGAGCTCACGAGCCTGCAACGGAGCGGCGCGCCGGAACGCCCGAAGGAGACGCATGTCCGACCGCACCACGCAGAGGAGCACATTCGGTAGCGCCGCCTATGGCGGCGACAACTGGTCGCCGCGCGTCCTGCCGCACGCGGCCGAGATCGGCCCGATCTGGGCGCCCTATGGCGTCGGCAGCGAATGGAGCCGGCTCACCGCCGTGCTGCTGCATCGCCCGGGCGCCGAGCTCGACGCGTCCGCCGATCCGGACAAGGTGCAGATGCTGGCGCCGCTCGACCTCGCCCGGGCGCAAGGACAGCACGACGGCATCGCCGCCGCCTACAACGCCGCCGGCGTCGCGGTGCATTACGTCGCGCCACCCGCCGACGCCCTGCCGAACCAGATGTTCTGCGCCGACCTGTTGTTCATGACGCCCGGCGGCGTGATCCTGGCGCGGCCCGCCTCGACCGTGCGCGCGGGCGAGGAGCGCCATGTCGCCGCCCGGCTCGCGGCGCTGGGCGTGCCGATCCTGCGCACGCTGCAGGGTAGCGCCATCTTCGAGGGCGCCGACGCGATGTGGCTCGACGCGCGGACCGTGATCGTCGGCCGCGGCCTGCGCACCAACGACGATGCGATCCGCCAGGTCGCGGCGTGCCTCGCCGACCAGGGCGTCGCCACGATCGCCGTCGACATGCCGTTCGGCACGATGCACCTGATGGGCATGCTGCGCATCGCCGACAAGGACCTGGCAATCGCCTGGCCGCGCCGCACGCCGCATGCGGCGGTCATGGCGCTGCGCGAGCGCGGCTACGAGGTCGCGTTCCTGCCCGACCAGGACGAGGCGCAGGGCAACCGCGCGCTCAACTTCGTCACGCTCGGGCCGCGGCGCATCCTGATGGTCGACGGCAACCCGACGACGCAGCGCTTCTACGAGGAGCTCGGCATCCAAGTCGCCGCCGTGCCCGCCGACGAGCTGGCCAAGGCGGCGGGGGCGATCGGCTGCTTGACGGGCGTATTGGCGCGCGAGGCGGTCTGAACGCTCACGCCCGGGCTCCGGTGCGTCCGGCTCGAGGCAATCTCCGCCTGGACGCATCGCAGCGACGACATTTCCAGCCTATGCCCGATCGGACGCAGCGGCGGCCGGTTGCCCGGGCGCCTCGCGCCACGCCTGCACGAGCGTATACAGCACCGCCAGCAGGCTCGGGCCGACGAACAGGCCGAGGAAGCCGAAGCTCAGGAAGCCGCCGAACACGCCCAGGATGACCAGCGCCAGCGGCATCGTCACGCCGAAGCTGATCAGCCAGGGACGCACGAAATTGTCGATCGTGCCGACGAACAGGCCCCAGATCACCATGAAAATCGCCCAGCCCGTCGCGTCGGTGCTGAACAGCCACCAGGCGGCGCCGCCCCAGACCAGGATCAGCAGGGCGGCGCCGATCTGGCTGATCGCCAGCAGGAGGGTGACGAAGCCGAGCAGCGCCGCCGTCGGCACACCGGCGATCAAGAGCCCGATCGTCATCAGGAAGCCCTGCAGGGCCGCGGTGCCGACCACGCCGTAGGCGACGCCGCGCACCGACCCGGCGACGACGTCGAGCGCCTTCGCGGCGGGCTCGCCGGCGAGGTGACGCAGGATGTTGGTGAGCCCGGTGGCCATCGTGTCGCCGCTGGCCCAGAACATGGTCGCGACGATGAGCGAGAGCAGGAGCTGCAGGACGCTGTCGGCCAAGGCCTGCGCCGCCTCGAGCACGAAGCCGCGGATCGGTTGGCCGTAGGGCGCGAGCAGCGCCCGCACGTCGCCGTGGGCGTCGACGACGCGCTCCCAGAGCCCCGTCAGATCCTGGCCGATCACGGGAATGCCGGCGAGGAAGTCCGGCGCCCGCGGCGACGTCGCTGCGTAGTCCTGCGCAAGCCTTATCCCCGTCGCCAGCTGGCGCGACAGGCTGGGCAGCAATGCCAGCACCGGCAGCAGGATCACGACCACGGCCGCGATCAGCAGCAGGACCGCGGCCAGCCTGGGGTGGATGCGATACCGCAGCAGCAGCTCGCGCAGCGGCCAAGACGCGATCGCCAGCGTGGCGCCGAACAGGATTGCCGTGACGAACGGCCGCAGGACCTGGGCGACGCCCACCAGCAGGCCGGCCAGCAGAACGAGGATGATGGCCCGTTCGATGAGCAATCTCGTCGTCGCGTCATCGCGCGGCGGTGATGCTTGCAGAGTCATGTCGACCTCCCGGGCCTCGATGGGCGCCCTCGCCGTGCCAAGTCCGCCGCGGTCGGCGCGCCGGCCACCGCAGGCGCACCGGCCTTGCCCGCCATTCAGCCTATCCCAGCCGCTTCCGGGGGTCTAAACGCCGAAGCCGTCATGGTCGGACATCGCGTCCACGCGCGGCGCGGACAAGGGGGCCCTGGGCCGCTTCCGCTATGCCGCGTCGCGTTTTGGCTCCAGCGCGTCCGGCCCGATCCCGAACGTCGCGCCGAAGCCGTCCCAGCCCGTGTCGGTGACCCGCACCGCGCGCGTATCGCGCACGCGCTCGATCCAGCCGAGGGCGAGGCAGCGCCTGAGCAGCCCGGCGCCGAGCGATCCGGCGATGTGCGGGCGTCGTTCGCTCCAGTCGAGGCAGGGCTTGCAGAAGCAGCGCCGCGTGGCGCACGGGGCCGTCTCGATGCCGAAGCCTTGCAGGAAACGCGTGCCGCTCTCGGTCGCCGCACCCGCGTCCTCGCCCAGCACGATGTGGCCATGGGCGACCAGCGAGTCGGCCAGTGCGACGCCGAGCCTTCCGGCCAGGTGGTCGTAGCAGGTGCGGCCCTGCTGCAACGCCTCGTCGATCCGTGTCCTCGGTCGGTGGCGCGGCGGCGACTGGATCGCGGCGACCACCTGCATGTTCTCCAGCATCTGCGCCACCATCGGCGAGGCCAGACGGTAGTAGCGGTGGCGTCCCTGCGCCTTGACCACGAGCAGGCCCGCCTCGGTCAGCTTGGCCAGATGGCCGCTCGCGGTCTGCGCCGTGACGCGCGCACACCAGGCAAGCTCGCCGGCGGTCAATGCCTCGCCGCCGATCAGCGCCAGCAGGATATTGGCGCGCGCCGGGTCGCCGATCAGCGCGCCGATCTCGGCGATCGAGAAAGGGGAGCCGGTCACGTTCATTGCCGCCGAGTCTAGCCCCGCAACGGCGGCGCGTCATGCGTGGACACTACGGCCGGGGCCGAAGTTTCAGGGATCAGAATTCAGGGATCAGGGATCAGCCAGGATAAAGGCCATCCGAATCTGATCCCTGACCTCTGACTTCTGATCCCTGGTCAATACCCGCCACGATCCTCGGCCGCGGCGGCGGCGCCGGCCACGCGTGGCCCGATGCGCCCGTAGCGCCGCTGCTTCAGGCGGTCGCTGCTCATCGTGCCGGGCCTGGTGTCGTAACCGAGCAGCGCGATGTAGCGCGGCGTCGCGCCCTCGACCGGCGTGACGCGGTGGATCGAATAGCGGCCCTGGAACAGGGCGAGCGTGCCGGGCCTGGCGTCGAGCCGCACGATGCCCGTCCGGTCGCCGTCGAGCAGGCGCTGGACCTTGCCGTAGTTCTCTTCGTTCGGCGTTCTGATGTTCGGCACGTATTCGAAGTCGCCGCCGCGCTCGCAGTCCTGCAGCAGGATCGACACGACGAAATCGGTCTGGTCGAAATGCCAGAGCAGGCTCTCGCCTTGCGTCATCACGGCGATGTTGAGCGCGCCGAGCGGGTCGGCGTAGCGGTAGAGCCGGCCCTTGCCGAGCGCGGCCTCGAGGAAGGCGATCAGGGCGGGCGATTCGTAGAGCCGCCGCAGCGGCGATGCGGCCGGGATCAGGTCGTAGGCGATGGCGCCGACCGAGGTCGGCTGCAGGCGGCGCCGCGGATGGTCCTCCGGCCGGGTCTCGTCCGGCGCGTCGAGATAGGCCGTGCCCCGGCTGTTCGGGGTGCGGTGCGCCAGGTGCTCGAGCCGGCGCGCCTCCGCCGCCATGGCGGCGACGGCGCCTGGCTGCAGGAAACCGTCGAGATTGCAGGCGCCGGCGACGCCGAGCTGGCGGCGGCACTCCTCGACCAGCGCCCGTCCCGCGCCGTGCGGCTCGTGGATCGGGTAGCGCGCGAGATCGGCGAGATCGGCGATGTCGGAGCGGGCAGGCGAGGCGGCGGCGGTCATCTGCGGACGGTCCCCTGGAAGCGGAAAGGGGCTCCGCGGCGGAGCCCCTTTCCTTCTCGGATCGCGGCCGCGGATCAGGCCTTGATCCACCACGTGTTGGCGTTCATGTAGCCCGTCGGGTGCATCTTGAAGCCCTGGATCTTCTTGTCCATGTAGGTGAACAGGGCGCGCCAGACCGGCTGTACGATCGGGCCCTCGTCCTGCATGATGCCCTGCAGCTTGGCCATGATCGCGCGGCGCTTCTCGACGTCGAGCGTGGCCTCGGCCTGGCTCAAGAGCTCGTCGAACTGCTTGTTCGACCAGTTGGCCTCGTTCCACGGCACGCCGGTGCGATAGGCCAGCGCCAGGCTCATGACGCCGAGCGGCCGATGCGCCCAGGTGGTGAAGCCGAACGGCACCTTGGTCCACACTTCCCAGTACTGGGTCGACGGCATCTGGTTGATCTTCACCCGGATGCCGGCTTCCTTCCACTGCTCGACCATGTTCTGGACGGCGATCAGCTCCCAGTCCGGCTGCGGCCGGCAGGCGATCTCGACGTCGATGCCGTTGGGATAGCCGGCGTCGGCCAGCAGCTTCTTCGCCTTGGCGACGTCGCGGTCGGCCGGCGGCAGCTTGGCGTATTCCGGATGCACCGGCGAGACGTGGTGGTGCTCGCCCGGCAGTCCGAGGCCCTTGTGGCTGACCTGCAGCGTCTGCTTGGCGTCGATCGCATGGCGCATCGCCTGGCGCACGCGCTTGTCGTCGAACGGCTTGACGCCGTGCATGCGCGCCACGGCGGTGTAGGCGGTGACCGTGTCATAGAGCTGCACGTGCGGCAGGCCCTTCATCGCCTCGAGCATGGTGATCGAGCCGAGATAGAGCGCATCGACCTGCTTCGAGGCCATGGCCGAGATCGAGGCCGCGGGCTCGTCGCCCAGGTCGATGACCTCGAGCTGGTCGATATGCGGTCCGCCGGCCCAGTTGCCTGGCCGCGCCTTGAACAGCTGGCGGCGGCCGACCTCGTTCTCGACCAGCTGGAACGCGCCGGTGCCGTTCGAGCCGACCTTGAATTCGCCGTTCTCGGCCGGATCGAGGATCGCGAGTGGATAGTGGAAGAGATGCTCGGGAATGGCGATCTGCGCCGACTTGCCGTTCAGCACGACGGTGAAGTCGTCCTTCTTCTCGATCGCCTGGGCGTCCCACAGCTCGGTGGTCTTCTTCGGGTTGCCCTTGGCATCCTTCTCGGCGGTCTCGACCTCCTTCAACAGGAAGTCCTTCATCAGGCCGACGGTCGACGAGCCGACCTTGGCGTCGAGCACGCGCTTGAGGTTCCACACCGCGTCGTCGGCGGTGAACTGGCGCCCGTTGTGCCACTTCACGTCCTTGCGCAGGCGCAGGGTCCAGGTCTTGAGGTCGGCGCTCGCCTCCCATTTCTCGCACAGCGACGGGCGCGTGATGTTGTCGGTGCCCGTCTGCGTCAGGTAGTCCAGCACCTGGCGGTAGCTGTTGCTGCCCTCGACCCAGCTCGCGGTGTGCGGGCTCTTCAGCTCCTGGCAGCGCATGCCCATGCGGATCGTGCCGCCCTTGGCCGGGGTCTGCGCGCTGGCGGGCGCGGGCGCGGCGAGGCCGGCGAAGGCGTAGGCGGCGCTGGCCGACATGCCGAGCAGGCACGCGTAGCGCACGAATTCGCGGCGGTCGATCTTGTTCTCCGCGAGCTGGCGCTTCAGCTCGGGCAACATGACGTGGTCCTTGTTCTCGGCCATCGTGAGTCTCTCCCCTGCGGTTCTAAGGTGGCGGTGTTCTTGGGCCGGCGGCGCGCGCCGGGAGCGAATGCGTGAAGCTAGGAGTTCACGTCCGGGCGCGATCATTGTCAAGCGACCGCCAGTTGGCTGGATGCGGCGGCGCGTTCCAAATCCTTGCGCTGGGGGGCCCGGCTTGCGACACTGCCGGCCGCAGGGGGGAAGCGCCTTAAAATGAACATCGCCCGGCTGTTATGGCGGGCGGCGCGGGTTTGCGGGCATCGCCCGGCCCTGGCCTTGGGCGAGGAGGTGGTGGCGACGTACGGCGAGTTCGCCGCTGCCGCCGCCGCCTTGGCCGGGGGCTTGGCCGGCATGGGCGCGCGGCCCGGGGATCGCGTCGCGCTGGTGATGAAGAACGGCCCGGACTATCTCCGGGCTCTTTACGCGTGCTGGCACGGCGGGCTTGTGGCCGTGCCGGTCAACGCCAAGCTGCACGCGCGCGAGATCGCCTACATCCTGGATCACGCCGGGGTGCGGGCGGCGCTGGCGACCCCCGACCTCGCCGAGAGCGCGGCGACGGCGGCGCGCGCGGTCCCGCACCATCCGGCCGTGGTCGTCACGGGCGACGCGCATTGGCGGCGGCTGGCCGCGCACGACCCGCTCGACCCGGTCGAACGCGCCGGCGACGACGTGGCGTGGCTGTTCTACACCAGCGGCACCACCGGCCGGCCCAAGGGCGCGATGCTGACGCATCGCAACCTGTTCGCCATGACGCAGGGCTATCTCAGCGACGTCGACGCCGTGCCGGACGACGCGACGATCCTGCACGCCGCGCCGATGTCGCACGGCTCGGGTCTCTACAACTTCATGTTCGTGCTGCGCGGCGCGCTGCAGGCCGTGCCCGAAAGCGGCGGCTTCCAGCCGGACGAGATGTTCCGGCTGTTTCGCCGGCACAAGCAGGTCGTCCTGTTCGCCGCGCCGACGATGGTGAAGCGCCTGGTCGATCACGCCGGGGCGGCGGGCGCCGATCCGGCGGGCCTGCGCACCATCGTCTATGGCGGCGGCCCCATGTACGTGGCGGACTGCAAGGCGGCGCTCGACGCGCTCGGCAACCGCCTGGTGCAGATCTACGGCCAGGGCGAATCGCCGATGACCATCACCGTGCTGACCCGCGCGGTCCATGCCGACACGTCGCATCCGCGCTACGAGCAGCGCCTGGCCTCGGTCGGCGTTACCCAAAGCGGCATCGCGCTCAAGGTTGCCGACGCGGACGGCCATGCGGTGCCGGCCGGCGCGGTCGGCGAGGTGCTGGTGCGCGGCGACGCGGTGATGAAGGGCTACTGGAACGACCAGGCGGCGACCGCGCAGGCGCTGAAAGGCAGCTGGCTGCACACGGGCGACCTCGGCAGCCTGGACGAGGACGGGTTCCTCACGCTCAAGGACCGCTCGAAGGACCTGATCATCAGCGGCGGCTCGAACATCTATCCGCGCGAGATCGAGGAAGTGCTGCTGACGCACGCGGGCGTGGCCGAGGCGGCGGTGATCGGGCGCCCGCATCCGGAATGGGGCGAGGAGGTGATGGCTTTCGTCGTGCGCCGGCCCGGCGCCGCCGTGGACGAACGCGCGCTCGACGCGCTGTGCCTCGCGCATGTCGCGCGCTTCAAGCGGCCGAAGATCTGGCGCTTCGTCGACGCGCTGCCGAAGAACAACTACGGCAAGGTGCTGAAGATCGAGCTGCGCCGGATGGCGGCGGAGCACATCGATGGCTGAGCTTCCGGCCTCCGCGCCGGCGATGATGCCGGAGGAGCTGCTGCACCGGCCCGCGATCGGCGTCGCCGGCGCGCTGACGGCGGCCTCGGCGGTCCTGGCCGTGCTCGTCGTGCTCAACCAGCTGCTCAACCTGCAATTCTTCGTCGGGTTCGTGCTGATCGATCCGCGCTACCTCTACGCGCTGGCGATGCTGATCCTGCCGGTCACGTTCCTCGCGTTTCCCGCCTTCGGCGACGCGCGGCGCGCCGGCGTGCCCTGGTACGATGCGGCGCTGGCGCTGCTGAGCTTCGCCATCGGGGCCTGGCTAGCCTGGAGCGCGGCGCGGGCGCTGGAGGAAGGCTGGGAATACGCGGCCCCGACCCGTGCGATCTGGGCCAGCGCCGTCTACATCGTCCTGATCCTGGAGGCGCTGCGCCGCGCCGGCGGCCTGGTGATCGCGCTCGTCGTGCTGATCGTGGCGCTCTATCCGGTGTTCGCGGCGCAGATGCCGGGGCCGATCCGCGGGCTGGCGCAACCGCTGCCCGACGCGATCGCCTTCCACATCCTCAGCGCCGAGAGCGCCTTCGGCATCCCGATGCGCGCCTTCGGCGAGATCGTGGTCGGCTTCATCGTCTTCGGCGTGGCGCTGAACCACACGGGCGGCGGCAAGTTCTTCAACGACGTCGCCTTCGCGCTGGTCGGCCGCGTGCGCGGCGGCGCGGCGCAGGTCGGCGTCATCTCGAGCGCCATGCAGGGCTCGATCAGCGGCAGCGTCATCTCCAACGTGATCTCCTCGGGCGTGGTGACGATCCCGGCGATGAAGCGCACCGGCTTCTCGCCCGAGTATGCCGGCGCGGTGGAGGCGGTCGCTTCGACCGGCGCGGTGCTGATGCCGCCGGTGATGGGCTCCACCGCCTTCGTCATGGCCTCATTCCTCGGCAAGCCGTACATCGAGATCGCGCTCGCGGCGACGATCCCCGCACTGCTGTTCTATTTCGGCCTGATGGTGCAGATCGACGCCTATGCCGCGCGCCGCCGCCTGGCCGGGATGGGGCGCGCGGAATTGCCGCGTCTCGGCGCCACGCTGGCGGAAGGCTGGCAGTACATCGTCGTCTTCGTCGTGCTGGTCTACTTCATGCTGAACGAGCGGCAGGAGGCGATCGCGCCGTTCATCGCCACCTTCCTGCTGCTCGCGATCAACCAGGCGGTGCCGCGCCATCGCATGGACCGGCAGCGTCTCATGGAGTTCCTCACCGCGCTCGGCCGCGAGCTGGCCTCGCTCGTGGCGGTGCTGACGGGGATCGGGTTCATCGTCGGCGCGTTCTCGATGACCGGCCTGTCGGGCACGCTCGTCAATGACCTTGTCTACCTGGCGGGCGACCGGCCGATCGTGCTGCTGGTGATGGGCGCCATCACCAGCTTCATCTTCGGCATGGGGATGACGGTCACGGCCTGCTACATCTTCCTCGCCATCGTGCTGGCGCCGCCGCTGGTGAAGGCGGGGCTCGACCCGCTCGCGGTGCATCTCTTCGTCATGTACTGGGGCATGATCTCGTTCATCACACCGCCGGTGGCGCTGGCAGCCTTCGCCGCGGCGCCGATCGCCAAGGCCGGCTTCTTCCGCATCGGGCTGCAGTCGATGCGCCTCGGCACCGTCATCTATGTCGTGCCGTTCGTGTTCGTCCTGAGCCCGGCCCTGGTGCTGCGCGGCCCGTGGCCCGATATCGTCCTATCCATGGCTACCGCCTTCGTCGGGGTCTTCGCCGTCGGCTCGGCGCTGCAGGGCTACCTGATCGGCGCCGGCGAGATGCGGCCGACGCCCGTGGGCGTCCTCGGCCGCGCCCTGCTCCTGGCCGGCGGCATGTTGCTGCTGCTGCCGGGCGCCAGCGTGCTGGCATGGCTGTTCGGAGAGGCCGCGCCGACCCATATCGGCGCGCGGCTGCTGCTCGACCTCGCCGGCCTGGCGCCGATCATCGCCGCCTTCGCGCTGCTGCGCGCCGGCCGCCGGCCGGCTGTGGTATAGTCCCGCTCAATCAAGCCGAATAGGGAGGATGGCTCACATGTACCGTCGCGATGCTCTTGCCCTGGTGGGCGCCGTCGGCCTCTGCGCGCTGGCCCCGCTGGAGGCTCACGCGCAATCCGGGCCGATCAAGCTGCCCGAGACCCTGGCCTGGACCGCCTACGACGTGGGCTCGGGCGGCTATAACCAGGCAGTGGCGATCGGCAACGCGCTCAAGAACAAGCTGGGCGTGAACCTGCGCGTTCTGCCGGGCAAGAACGACATCTCGCGCACGCTGCCGGTGCGCGAGGGCAAGGTGCAGTTCTCCGCCAACGGCGTCGGCGGCGCCTACCTGGCACAGGAGGGCGTGTACGAGTTCGGCGCCAAGGAATGGGGCCCCCAGCCGGTGCGCTCGCTGCTGCTCAACAACTCGGACGCGCTGCTCACCATCTGCACCGCCAAGGACGCCAACATCAAGACGATGGCGGACCTCAAGGGCAAGCGCGTCGCCTGGGTGGTGGGCGCGCCGTCGCTGAACCAGAACATCACCGCGCTGCTGGCCTTCGCCAACCTGACCTGGAAGGACGTGACCAAGGTAGAGTTCCCCGGCTTCGGCCCGGCGATGGACGGCATCATCGCGGGCCAGGTCGACGCCGCCTTCGCCTCGACCATCTCCGGGCATGCCTACAAGATCGCGGCCTCGCCGCGCGGCCTGCAGTATCCGACCGTGTCGCACAAGGACAAGGAAGGCTGGGTGCGGCTCAACAAGATCGCGCCGTTCTTCATCCCGTTCATGGGCACCGAGGGCGCCGAGCTGTCGAAGGACAAGCCGGTCGAGGCGGCGACCTATCCCTATCCGGTGCTGATGTCCTACAGCAACGCCGATGCCGACCTCGCCTACAACATGACGCGCGCCATGGTCGAGCTCTACAACGACTACAAGGACGGCGCTCCCGGCAACAACGGCTGGGACATCAAGCGCCAGCGCTTCGACTGGGTCGTGCCGCTGCACGACGGGGCGATCAAGTATTTCCGCGAGATCAAGGTCTGGACCGACGCCTACCAGAAGCACAACGACGGCTTAGTCAAGCGCCAGCAGATCCTCGCCGCCGCCTGGGCCGAGACCAACAAGGCCAACCACGCCGACGCGGCCGCCTTTGCCAAGGCCTGGCAGAAGAGCCGCGCCGAGGCGCTGACCAAGGCCGGCATGGAGCCCGTGCTGACGGAATGGTGAGCCGACCCTAGTCGACCTCGATCGTCGCCGGCGAGAGGCCGGCGACGGCGCGGTCCCACATCAGGCGATAGGCGCGCTCCAGGTTGCGCGCGAACAGCTCCGTGTCGAACAGCGGGGCCGTCAGGCGATTGGCTGCCAGGCGTCGCCTGATCTCGTCCAGGCGCGCACGTTCGTGCGCTAGCGCGACGGCGAGGCGCCGGTAGCCGTCGACGTCCTCGGCGACCAGCTCGGGCAGACCGATCGCCTGCAGCAGGCTGGCGCTCACGCGCGACGCGAAATGCCGGCCGCGCACGGCCACGACCGGCAAGCCGGCCCATAGGCAGTCGCTCGTCGTAGTATGGCCGTTGTAGATCAGCGTGTCGAGCGCCAGGTCGGCCAGGGCCAGTCGCTCGAGATGGAGCGGCTTGGGCAGCGGCGGCGCGAACACCAGCCGCCCGGCCGCGATGCCGGCCGCTTCCGCCGCGCGGCGCAGCTGCACCACCGCGAGGTCGTTCTGCTGCATCAGCCACAGCACGCTGCCGGGCACGGCACCGAGGATCGAAGTCCAGGCGCGGAACGTCGCCTCGCCGATCTTGAACGGCTGGTTGAAAGAGGCGAAGACGAACGCGTCCTCGGGCAGGCCGACGCTCGCGCGCGAGGCGCCGCTCGCCGCGATCGCCTGCGCGCGGTTGTTCACCTGGTAGGCTTGCGGCAGGAAGACGAGCCGCTCGCTCCAGTGCATCGCGTGCTCGGGCGGGACGACGATGCGATCGACGATCGCGTAGTCGAAGAACGAGGCGCCGGTGGTGCCGGGGAAGCCGAGGAACGTGGCCTGCAGCGGCGCCGGTCGCGCCGCGCAGATCGCCAGGCGCTGGTTGGTGGTCCAGCCCATCAGGTCGACCACGATGTCGATGCCGGCGGCGCGGATGGCGCGCGCCGCCTCGGCGTCGCCCATGGCCATCACGTCGATGAAATGATCGGTGCCGGCGCGGATGGCGTCGCGATAGCCGCCGCCGTTGTCGCGCCCGTAGGAGAAGCAATGCACCTCGACGGCGGCCCGGTCGTGCGCCCGGTACAGGCCGCAGGTCAGATGCCCGATGGCGTGGTCGCGGAAATCGGCGGACAGATAGCCGACCTTCAAGCGCGGCTTCGCCGCTGGCGCGGAAGCCGCGGGCAGCCTGGCGGCGGAGCGCTCGGGCACGCGCGCCCAGTTGCGCGCCAGCAGCGCGTTGCGTGCCGGGTCGTCGCAGCGGCCGACGTTGCTGAGCGGCGATTCCGAGACGGTCTCGCCGCGCGCGAGGGCGGCGTCGATGTCGCGATCGACCTCGGCCGCCATGCGCGCCTGCCGCGGCCAGTCGCAGGCATGCTGGTACTGGTACAGCAGCTCGGCGCGCAGCAGCGGGTCGCCCGGGCGCAGCGCCAGGGCGCGCTCGTTGGCGCGGATCGCCTCGTCGAGGCGCCACAGCCGCTCGAGCGCCGCCGACAGGTCGCGCCAGGCATCGGCGTCCTGTGGCGTCAGCATCGTCACCTTGCGGTAGGCCTCCGCGGCGGAAGCCGTCTCGCCCAGCACCGTCAGGGCGTTGCCGAGGTTCGACAGCAGGTTCGCGTCGTTCGGCCGCGCGCCGAGACCGCGCCGGCAGAGCGAGACCGCTTCCGCCGCCGCGCCGCGGCGCTGCAGCAGCGCGGCGAGATTGCACAGGATGTCGGGATCGTTCGGCTGCGCCGTCGCGGCCTGGCGGAAGGCCTGCTCGGCCTCTTCCAGCCGCTCGAGCCGGAGCATCGCGTTGCCGAGGTTGAAGGCGGCCATGGCGTGGGTCGGCCGCAGTTTCAGCGCGCGGCCAGCCGCCTCGGCGGCCTCGACGGATTGGCCGAGCTGGTTGAGGACCGCCGCGAGCAGTGCCGGCGTGTCCGCGTCGGCCGCATCGGCCTGCATCAGCTGCCGGCACAAGGCGGCGGCCTTGTCGAGCTGCCCCTGCTGCGCCAGGCGCACGGCTTCGCCGCGCATCTGCGCCCGCGCGGGTGCCGATGCCGCGCCCTGCTTGGCCATGCGCCGGCGCTCGCTACGGTTCATGGCGCGCGAGCATAGGCAGGCCGCGTTGCCGCGCCAAGGCCGCTGACGCAAATATTTGGCGCGCGGATCAGCGCGCGCCACGGCGGCCGTTGATCCGGCCGCCGACTCAAATGTTTGGCGCGCGGATCAGCGCGCGCCTAGGATGCCGGCGCTGCGCAAACCGGGGGAGAGGGGACGTGGCGGATCGCCTGAAGGACAAGGTCGCGCTCGTGGTAGGCGCCGGCTCGATCGGGCCGGGCTGGGGCAACGGCAAGGCGACGGCGGTGCTGTTCGCGCGCGAGGGGGCCAAGATCGTCGCCGTCGACATCAACCGCGCCGCGGCCGAGGAAACCTGCGCCATCATCCGCGGCGAGGGCGGCGAGGCCGAAGCGATCGAGGCCGACGTCAGCAAGTCCGACCAGGTTCGCAAGATGGTCAACGCCGCGCGCGGCTGCTTCGGGCGCATCGATGTGCTGCACAACAACGTCGGCATCGTGTCGCTGGGCGGTCCGGTCGAGACCGAGGAGAAGGACTGGGACCGCGTGCACGATGTCAACCTGAAGAGCTTCTACCTGACCTGCAAGCATGTGCTGCCGCACATGGAGCGCCAGGGCGGCGGCGCGATCGTCAACATCTCCTCGGTCGCGGCGATTCGCTGGACCGGCGTGCCGTATCTCACCTATTACACGACCAAGGCCGCGATCAACCAGCTGACCGTCGCCGTCGCCATGCAGTACGCGCGCAAGAACATCCGCTGCAACGCGGTGCTGCCGGGCCTCATGAACACGCCGATGGTGCACGCCGCGCTGCCGGGGCACTACGCCCAGGGCGACGTCGACAAGATGGTCGCCATCCGCGACGCGCAATGCCCGACCGGCAAGATGGGCGACGCCTGGGACGTGGCGCACGCGTCGCTGTTCCTGGCCAGCGACGAGGCCAAGTATGTCACCGGCCACTGCCTGATCGTGGACGGCGGGCTCACCTGCAAGTTCGCGTGATCGGCCCGACCCATTTGGTCCGTTCGCCGCGGAAGGATCTGGCCCTGCTCAGGCGGGCGCGCGCCGCCTGGGGCGGCATGATCCGCACCATGCGGCTGATCGCCGACGCGGTCGGCTTCGCGGGCTTCGCCGACGCGGCGGCGGGCGCGGAGATCGTCGAGGACCTGCGGAAGTAGGAGGGAAGCGGCGCCGGCTGCGCGGTCGGGTCAGCCGGGCGCGAGCGCTGCGCTGAGCGCGCTGGCGAGCGCGTGGGTGTCGTAGGGCTTCTGCACGACGGGCTTGCGGCTCCAGGGCGCCTGGATGCCTTCGCGGCCGTAGCCGGTGGCGAAGACGAACGGTATCTGTGCCTGATCGAGCGTGGCGGCCAGCGGATAGACGAACTCGCCGGCGAGGTTGACGTCGAGCACCGCGACGTCGGGGCGCTTGTCGCCGAGGATCGCGAGCGCTTCCTTGACGCCCTTGGCGTGCCACACGGCGGCGCAGCCGAGCTCGGTCAGCATGTCCTCGACCAGGAAGGAGATGAGGACCTCGTCCTCGACCAGCAGGACCCTGAGGCCGCGAAACCGCGTGTTCCCGGCAAGCCGCGCAAGATCGGCCATGAACCGTCAGCCGGCCGGAAGCTTGCCCAGGCCGCGGCTAAGCCGCCCTGCCCACGGCCGCGGGGCCGGGCGTGCCAGCGAGGCGACGGCCGCCGACGTGGCGGCTCGATCAAGGGTACCGAGGTGCATCACGGCGCCTCCCGGCGCTCCTCATGGACGCATACTTACGCCCGCGTCGCGGCCCAGCCTGCGCCAACGGACCGCGTTCCCGTTCCCCCGCTCTGTAAGCAAAGTATCCCAATCCCACTGGGCGTCCATCTGTTTTCGTTCCTCGCCCGATGCGGTCCGGGCGGCGACTTTTCCGGCAGATGCGCGGTTTTCTGCGGTGCGGCAGGCACCTGGAAGCCTCGCGGCGCACATGATCGGCCGCCGCTGCCACTAATTTGCCATAACCCGATGTCTACTATCGCGCGGGGGATGCGGCAGAAAACGGGAAAATCGGGATGCGACAGGCATTGAAAGCGCTGTGCTTGGGCTTGGCGCTGGCTGCTTGCGGCTTGGGTCCGTCTTGGGCGCAGGAGAACGTGGCCGGGCCGGTGCTCAAGGAAGCCTACGATCTCTATCAGGCCGGCCGGCTCAACGAAGCCTCGCAGAAATTCGAGCAAGGCCTGCGCCTGAGCCCGACCCGGTCGCAGGCGGCCGTCGGCTTCTACATGCTGGGCGAAACCTATCGCGACATGGGCGAGAGCTTCAAGGCCAAGGCCAACTACGAGGCCTCGCTGCAGGCCGATCCGAACAGCCAGGTGGCGCAGCAGGCGCGCGAGCGCATCGCGGCGCTGGCTTCCGCGGCGCCGGGCGCGTCGCCGCCGGGCGGGCCGCAGCCGCACCCCGCGCCGGGCG